>JAKACX010000010.1 GCA_021821055.1 Bacillota bacterium | reverse complement strand
TTCTGCTCACGGGCTTTGCCGGCCAGTTGCTGCTGGCTATCGGCGCTGATTTTGGCTGGAAGAACGAACCCATACTATTGGAGCTGTCCTTCATTTTCGTTTTGTACGGTCTCTGGGCAAACCGCCGCTTGCCCGGCTTGCCGCTGATTTTGGGGGGCGCTTTGGCGAACTTTCTGGCGCTCCTGGTCCACGGCGGACTCATGCCAGTTTCGCCCACAGCCATGCGGCTGGCCGGACTGTCGGCATCCGTGAAGGCGTTTGCGGGAAGCTCGCGCCATCAGTTCATGAACCCGTCCATTCTCTGGTGGCTGGGCGACTGGATTCCCTTCCCGCATTTCGTGCTCAGTCCAGGCGATCTTCTGGTCGGGTCCGGGTTGGTGCGGTTTTTGTACGCAAGTTCCGCCAAGTGAGGTTCACATGCATGACGCGCGACATCAACGGCTTCACCGCTCTCTTTTTTGCGCTTGGACTTTTTGCACTGTATGAAACGGCCAATACATTGTACCATCGCCCCCAGCACTGGCCGTACATCGGCGTGGTGCTTGTCGCCTCGGTGGTGTTCAGCCTGTTCCCGATCAAACTTCCGGATGGAGCGACGTACAGTCCGGGCGAGATCGGTTTTTTCTTCATTCTCGTCCGCTTCGGTTACAGCGATGCGATCATCGTGACCTCCCTGTCCGCGGTCGCGGCGGGATTCCTTTACTATCTGCGCCATCACCAACGTCCGCGCATCTATCGCATTGTCGCCACCTGCGGCATGTATGCCTTCAGCATTCTCGCCGCCAGCCTTGTCCGCGACTGGCTTCCGCACAACGTGTTCTCCATCCTGTGCAGTGTGGCCGCCTTCGACATGATAAACGCGCTGGCGCTCGCGGGCATCCAGAAATCTCTCGGACTATCCTACGCTCTGGCAGACCTGTGGCGGCATGTCCGCATCGTCCTGGTCGCCATCCCGGTGTTTTCTGCGATCCTGGTCCGCCTGCTGGCCCACAGCACGGTTGCCGGCCTCGCGCTGGAAACGCTGTACCTGGCCGTGATTCTCGGCGCCCTCATTCTGCTCTCGGAGGCCTACGCGCGATCTGACGAGCAGCGCCGTGAAGCAGAGCGCAAGTACCGCCTGATCGCGGAAAACACGTCGGACCTCATCCTCCTGCTGGACTCCTCCGGCGTGGTCAAGTACGCCTCCCCGTCAAACCGCACCGCCTTCAGCAGGCTGGGCGCCAAGTGCATGGGCCGTCCGCTTGGGCAATTCATCCACGAGGCGGACCGTCCGATGTTCCAGGAGGCGCTGCAAGAGGCGATCGGGACGCGTTGTCCTGCGCCGTTTGAGGTGCGTTGCGCAGACCGGGAGGAATCCGACGAGTGGCTGCAGGCCGAAGTCAGTCTGTCGCCGGTGGCGTCCGACGACTGCAACACCATGGTGACCGCGGTCGCCCGCAGCATCACGGAGCGCAAGCAGGCGCAGGAACTCCTGCGCAAGTCGGACAAGCTCGCCGTGGTGGGCCAACTCGCCGCGGGGGTTGCGCACGAAGTCCGCAACCCCCTGACAGCGCTCAAGGGCTTCCTGCAACTGCTGCAGCAGGGGAGCAGCGACGCGCAGCGGCACTACTTTGAGATCATGGCAGCGGAGATTGTGGACATCGAATCGATTGTCGAGGAGTTCCTGTTGCTTGCCAAACCGCAGGCGTTCACTTACAGGCTGGTCGACATGCACAACCTGCTCGCGTATGTGGTCAATCTCATGGAACCGCAGGCGGTCATGTCGCATGTGCGCCTGGAAGTCTCCTGTCCGGCGATTCCGCCCCCGGTGTACTGTGAGGAGGGGCAGATCCGCCAGGTGTTTGTCAATATCCTGAAAAACGCGATCGAAGCGATGCCGCACGGCGGAGAGGCCCGTATCGAGATGGTCGTGGAACAGCAGAAGTGGCTCGTGGTGCGGGTCATTGACACGGGGGGAGGCATCGAACCCGAACGGCTCCCCCACCTGGGAGAGCCGTTCTATACGACAAAGGAACGCGGAACGGGGCTTGGACTGATGGTGAGCTACAACATTATCCAAAATCACCGCGGATCGATGGCCATTCAGAGTGATCTCGGAAAGGGGACGCAGGTTGTCGTCCGGTTGCCGCTCGCACGGACGGGTCAGGCGTGACGCCGGGACATCCGACGGTCGGGCGGACTCTCTTCAGTTCCTCTTGCTATGACAGTAAGAGAATGGTAGACTGCTGAGGGCTGACGGGATGGATGGCGCGCCGTATATTGGCGCATTTAGTGTATAGGAGAGATGAGACGATGACCTTGCCTTCGTTCCACGATCGCGGTACGGACGGACGGCGGCGTTTCCGCAGCCGCATATTCGGGAGAACCGCGCGAATCGCCGCCGCAAGTTCTATCCTGCTCACGCTGGGCGTACCAGTCCTGGCGAACGCCGCGACCGCGTCGGGTTCACCGTATGTCGAACCCAAGGCCGACTTTATCTATAATTTCCTCTTCGTGCTCGGAGCGCGCCCGAATCCGGCGCAGCATTCGCCGTTCACGGACGTGCCGACGAAGTCCTGGGCGTGGGGCTGGGTGCACCAGGCGCTTGACCTGGGAATCGTTGCGCCCGTGTCAAACTCCACCTTCGGCGCGAACGCTCCTGTCAGCGAGGCGGAGGCCGCTGCGATGGCGGTGCAGTACTTTCACGTGCCGCTCAAGAGCCAGGAGACACCGACGGCATGGGCGAACAGTCTCGGGTTGTTTGCTGGCGTGCAGAACGCAAACGCCCTGACCCTTGGCAACGAACTGGGCTTTCTGCAACGTCTCAAGGGGTATCACGTTGGGATCCAGCCGACCCCGGCCGGATGGAAGGTATCCAATCAGGACGCGAACAGCCTGATTGGCGCGATGGTCCGCAGCAACCAGTCTGTTTTCACCCAGGAGCACGTGCAGATGAACGTGTCGCGCGCACTGATTCTGACGCCGTCCGGGAAGAAGGACTTCCAGGCGCAGGCCATCGCCCGCCAGTTGCAACTCGCGTCGAAGATGCTGTTTGTCGTGCAGCGCGGCCGCTGGGACGGACTGTCGTCCGTCATGGAGCAGATCGGCGGGACGGTCTCGCAGGCGGGACAGTCATCGAACGTGAAAATGCAGGAGTACATCAACGGGGACGCCGTCTATATCAATCAGGGCACCGGATGGCAGGCGTTTCCCGGCGGCCAGGGCATTCTGTCGCTCATCCAGCAGGATTTGCAGGCGGGCAACTACCTTTCAACCGACGGCCTGACGGGCGTCAGTGTCGCGCAGACGGGATCGGGGAGCGTCTACCGCGGAGCGCTGAGCACCACGGGCCTCACCGTATTTGCCTCGCAGGTGTCCACGGCGATGCAGATCCCCACTTCCGCAATGGCAACCGTGAATCAGGCCATCATGAAGACGGCGAAATCCTCCATCGCGATCAATACGGCCAGCGTCCAGGGCCAGGATGTCGTCACGGGCGACACCATCAACGTGCGATTCGTCCTGCCGTCCAAGCTGCTCGCCGGTCAGGGCGCTCCGCAGAGTCCCACCGTACAGCGCGTCATGAAGGAGATTCAGGGCATCGTGATCCAAGAGACAGTGGCCACAACATACACGTACAGCAACACACCCGTTCTGCCTCCGGCCAGCCTGCTCTCCTCGCTGGCGAAGAAGGCCTGAGCCGCCGGGCGGACGCGGTGCGATCGCACGGCGGGGCGCAGTCGAAGGGCGGGGCGCGAGGGCGGAGGACGCCCGATCACCCCTCCCTGCCCCGCCTTGCTCTGTCCCGGAGTCTCAGGCCATCCGGTAATGCGCGATTCTGGACTTGTACAGGTCGATGATCTGATCGACATCCGCATGCGAATTTCCCTGCGCGACGATCTTGAACATCGCCTTCTCCGCGTCCGGCATGATCAAGGCCCACCCGTCGTCCGACAGCACCTTGATTCCGTCGATCAATTCGAGCTCCTGGCCCTTCATTTCCTCCATCAGCATGCGCATCACGCGCCCCTTTGCGCGCGGCGGGCACGGCACCGTCTCCGCCCGCATGTGGAACCGCGGCAACTGGTCGATCAGCGTGTGCAGGGACATGTTCTCTTCCGCAAGAAACTGAAACAGCGACACGACGGAATAAAAACCGTCGTAGTGCACCTGCAGCGGATTGTCGCGACCCACTTCAAGAATGGAGCGAATCAGCGTCTTGGTGCGCACGACGGGAATTCCCGTCTGGCCGCCCATCTCCTCGATCACGGACGGGGCCGTGACCGGCACGGCCATGGGGGTGTTCTCCTTGACTGCGATCAACATCTGCAGAATCATCACTTCGTTGCGCGTCAGGCAGTAGCCGCGCTCGGTGTAAAAGAGGAACTTCTGTCCGCTTGTGTCGAGCTTGATGCCGATGTCCGCACCCTCGGCCACGACCGTCTCTCCTATGTTTGACCCGCTGGTGGACACCGTCGTCACCGCGCATCCGAGCTGTTCGAGAATCGGTTGCATGATCGACAGGACGGGCTGGCTCTCGCAGCAGAACACAACCTTGAAGCGGCGCCGGACGATGGCTTCCGTGCGGATGCGCGACAGCACCTCGTAGATGTACAGGTCGGCGATCTGCGTTCCCTGTTCGAGGCTTCCGATGCTGCGCGGATCAGGCCGGGAGAAGTCCTCCTGCAAAAATGCGTTCTCGATCTTGCGCTCGGTCGCCTTTTCGATGGGCAGTCCCTCCGCGTCGAAGAACTGGATGACGATCGGTTTGTCCTCCCCGTCTTCCGCGCTGCGGATGTGGATGCCCCCGACGCTGTTCGAACGGCGGATTTCGTAGCGCACCACCGGAACGGGCATGACGCCGATGTCCCGCACCTGGACGCCCGCGGCAAGCAGGCTGGAGATGACGGAAAACTTGAGGATGCTGCAATACGGGTATTCGTCGCAACTGACCGACACCGTGGAGCCCTTGCGCAGGTTTGAAGCGTACGACGCCGCTATTCGACCCGCCAATTCCGGAATGAGTTCGATGTTCGGCAGGCCGCTGATGCCGTCCTCGTCGAACAGGCTGTGAAAGACGGAGTGTCCCCAGATGAGCGAGGTCTGCTGGATCGTTCCCTGGCCGATGGTCTTCTCCGGCCAGATTTTCACGCCTGGGCGAATCGCCGCAAATTCTCCGATTCGGCTCTTGTCGCCGATCACCGCGCCTTCATAGACGTCCACGCCCTTCCCGATCTGGCAATTGTCACAGATGGTGGCGCCCGTCAGCGTTGTCGAGGCGCCGATGTAGTTTCCGTTCCACAATACGGTGCGCTCGACAGACACCCTGCCGTCGATCTGGTTGTTGCGTCCGATGACGGCGTACGGCCCGATCTCGGCGTCCGCCGACACGGCCGACCCGGAGCCGATAAACGACGGCCCCTGGATACGCGCTCCGGGCGCGACCTGGACATCCTCGCCGATCCACACGCGCGGCGCCTGTTCGCTGCCGGTAATGCGCACGTCGACCAGGCCCATGAGCATGTCGAACTGCGTCTGCCGGTACTGCGCGAGATTGCCGATGTCCGACCAGTAACCGTCCGCCACGTAGCCGTACAGGGGCCATTGCAGGGCAAGCAGGCGCGGAAAGAGGTCCTTGCTGAAGTCAAACTCGGCGTCCGCCGCGAACAGTTGCAGCACATCCGGTTCCAGCACGTAGATGCCCGTGTTGACGGTGTCGCTGAACACTTCGCTCCAACTCGGCTTCTCGAGGAAACGCACGATCTTTCCGTCTTCGCTGGTCATGACGACGCCGTACTCGAGCGGGACGTCGACTTTCGTGAGGACAACCGTCGCCTTGGCCCCCCGCCTGCGGTGAAAGTCCATGACGGCGCCGAGGTCAAAATCAGTCAGGCCGTCGCCGCTGATCACAAGGAACGTCTCGTCAAGAAAGCGTTCCGCGTTCTTGACGCTGCCCGCCGTGCCAAGTGGCACCGATTCCTCGAAGAACTGCAGATTCACGCCCCATTCGTGTCCATCGCCAAAATGGTTTTGCAGGACCTGCGGCAGGTACTGCACAGTGACGGCAATGTCCGTAAAGGAGTGTTTCTTCAGCAGCTCGATGATGTACTCCATGCAGGGCCGGTCCAGCAGAGGAACCATCGGCTTTGGCGCGTAGCACGTCAGCGGACGCAGACGTGTGCCTCTTCCGCCGGCCATGATGACTGCTTTCATTGTGGAACGCCCCCCGTCTCCCGAATGGCTGCGGCGATGCATCTGCGATAGACATCAATCGTTTCCCGGGCAATGCGCGTCCAGTCAAACCGCTCCACGTCCTGTCGGGCGGCCTGCGCCAGCACGCCGGCGTGCTCCGCGTCGCCGAGCAGTTTGACGACGAATGTCGCGAGTGACCGCGCGTCGCCCGGAATCATCCGGTAGCCGGTGCGGCCGTGCTCGACGACGTCCGCAAGGCCGCCCACATCGGACACGACAACGGGCACTCCGGCAGCCATCGCCTCAAGCGCAACGATGCCAAACGGCTCATAGAGGCTCGGAAAGACGGCCACGGAGGCGCGGTGCAGCCATTCATTGCGCTCGTCGTCCGTCACGAAGCCGGCGAAGTGCACGCGGTGCTCCACGCCGGTGACCTGCGCCTGACGCTGAAGGTCGTTTTGCATGGGCCCCTTGCCAATGATCACGATGCGCGCATCCGGCTGGCCGGCGAGTATGGCCGGAGTCGCCTCGATCAACGTCTGGACGCCCTTTTCCCGCACGAGGCGCCCGAGGAAAACGACGATCCGCTCTTCGCCGGCCGGGCGTCGGCCGGGGGCGCCCGCAACCTGCAGGGCGGCGGGATCGACGCCGTTTGGCAGCACGCTGACCTTCTCCGGCGGAAGCGTGAACACATCCTCCACCTCGCGCTTCATGTAGGTGCTGCAGACGATCACCTCGCGGGCGTCATACGTCAGGCGCCATTCGATGTCGCTGATGCGCCGCTGAAGATCGGTGTGGATGCCGTCGTTGCGCCCGTGCTCCGTCGCGTGGATCGTCGTGGCCAAGGGCAGGCCGTACAGGCGTCCCAGTTCACTCGCCGCGTAGCCGACGAGCCAGTCGTGCGCGTGGATCAGGTCGAAGGCGAGTCCGTCTTCTTCCACCAGTTTGCGGCAGGCGTCGACCATGGCCATATTGAGCGCGAGCGTCCAATGGATGAATTCTCCGCCATCCGGCCTGCGCACCGTCACGCGGTGGACGTGCACTCCCTGGACGACCTCGTGTGCGGGCGCGTCCTGAGTGCTCACGGTGATCACGTGCACCTCGCAGTTCAGGTCGGCCAGCCGGCGCGTCAGATCGTACACATGCCGGGACAATCCGCCGACGGTCAGCGGCGGGAATTCCCAGGACAGCATGACGATGCGCAGCCCGTCCGGCTGACCGGCATCGTTTGCGCGCAGTGCCGCCGAACGGCGCCAGGCGGCTTCAGGATCGAGGTAGAGTCCCGGATCCACGGCGGCAAACAGCGGTGTTTCCTGTTCGCGGCGCCGGACGTAAGCGGCTTCGACGGCGCCGTCGCGGATCATGTCGTACAGGCGCGTGAAGTGTTCGAGGTGAGCGGCCGTTCTGCGCCTGGCGTACTCGACCGTCGTACCGTTGTCCATCATGAACGCCCAGTCGCTCGCCTGCGCCAGCAATAACTCGCGCATGGCCTGGCGGCCGGCCCGGCGGACCGCGGGGGCGGTGTCGGGCCCCGCCGTTTTGCCGGCAAGTTCACGCATGCGCAATTCCGCTGTGTGCAGTTGCGGGTAGATCCAGTCGTTGCGCTCATTCACCCAGACCTGCGCATAGCCGTCGCGACCCCAGGACGACATCGCCAGGTCGCAGGACTGCCACTCGTCGTACAGTTCCAGGTACTGGCCGGGGGACGAGACCCGAACCGCGTCCTCCGCCGCCTTGCGCAGTACGTTTTCCAGCCAGAGCGGTCCCTCGTGCCACCAGTGTCCGAACAGTTCCGCGTCAAATGCGGCGACAGTCACCGGTTGGCGGCCGATGGCCGCGGCGCCGCGCCGCAACTGCTCCCTGCGCGCGGCCAGGAAGTGGGCCGCGTGCGCGGCGGCGCGCCCGCCCGCCCGCTCGGGGCTGTACAGTTCCTTGTGGTCTCCGGCGCCGGTGACGCGGTGATACTTGATCCCTGTATTGATACGGATGCCTTCCGGATGGATGTAAGGCCGCACGTAATCGAGCGGCAGGTCGAAGCCCACGTCGCGGTAGTACTCGAGGTATTCGGGGTCTCCGGGATAGCCTTCCTTGGAACTCCACACCTGCCTGGCGGCTTCCGAGTCGCCCGCAAAGGCGGCGACGCCGCGCGGTGTGAGCACGGGCGACAGGTCGCCGAACACGGGAACGGGGTCGGCGGACTGCAGCCCGTGCCTGCTGATGAAAAAGTACTCGACGCCAGCCTCGTCGAGCACCTCGTCGACCGCCGGAACATATCCGCACTCGGGCAGCCAGAAACCGCGCGGCGGTGCGCCAAACACGCGCTCGTGCGCGAGGACGGCGGTCATGATCTGCGCGCGCATGGCTTCTTTTGTGTGCAATAGGGGAATAAACGCGTGAGTCGCGGAACAGGTGATCAATTCGAGGCGCCCGCTTTTGCCGAGATCCGCAAACGCCCCGAGCAGATTTCCCGACCGGGACAGGAAGAATTCCTGAACGCGGCGCAAGCGGGCGGCGTGGTACACGGCGACGTGATGGGTCGCGGGGTCGCGCGCCGTCCGTTCCAGTTCCCTGTCCGTCAACTCGATCAGGCGCCCGATGTGGCGCGCGAAGCGGTCCTGGAGGTCCGCGTCCGCGAGCATCGCGACGAGCGTCGGCGAGAGCGACACGGTCACCGTGAAGGGAACGCGGTCCTTTTCGAGGCGGAGGAAACTCTCGAGCAGGGGAATGTAACTCTCGGTGATGGTCTCGTACAGCCAGCGCTCTTCGAGCGCGTGGTCGGTCTCTCTATGACGGATGTAAGGCAGATGCGCATGCAACACAAACGAGAGGCTGCCGGTCGCGTGCATGGATTACATCACCGGCCTCTCGACAGCGGAGTAACCATCGAACTCATGCTCGTAGGGAGTTTCCGGAAAGTCGGCGCTGACCGCCGCCCGGGCGGCGCGCGGCGGGGCTCCCGAACGCAGCCGAACGAAACGCGCCCGCGGGGCGAAGAGCTCTTCCGGCATGCGCGGCGGCGTAGCCACGGCGGCGCTGCGCAGGAGGCAGAAAAAGCGGCCTTCCGGTGTGAGCAGGCCATAATCCACCATATACGACCGGCCCTCCGCGAGTCCCGTCAAATACCAGTTTCCGGCGTGGGACGGGATGGCCGTGCGCTGCACGGAGTGGGCGTTGTCGCCGTCAAACACAATGTCGGTCACGTCGTAGGCCTGCAAAAACAGCGGCAGTCGTTCCCATGGCTGCCCGAAGTGCTGTTCCGTCAGGCGTCTTCGCGACGCTCCGATTTGCCAGCAGACGAATATGGCAGACGGTTCCCGCGCGGCTGCGAAGAGGCGGTCTTCCCGCGGCTCCTGCCGCCATGGCCCGTGTGGATTCATGTTGATCACCGTCCTGTCGCGAAACTGTGTCCATTTTGAAAATGCGGGATGATCCGCTTTGAGAATGCGGGGCGATCCGCGCTGCCGGATGACCGGCTTCCTGATGAACCCGAAATTTCATGTTCTTCGGGTGATCGGGGGAAGACGTTCATGCCGAGTCTATTCATTCGTCTCGCAGACTAGTACACGAGACGGCGTTCACCCGGAAAACAGGTCTGCGCCAGCCGACGGGTGTGCGCCCGCCGCCCGGATCTCTTTGCTCCCACTCGACAACGCTGTCGCGAAACTCAAGACGGGCAAAGGGAGGCGGGCGACCGAGCAAGCCTTCATTCCAGCCCTGGCTTGTGGCGTGCGACCGTGACGCAGCGCACTTTCATCCTGCTCGGGATGCCGCGCTGGCGCCATGGAGGGCTTTCTTCCAGTATACTACCCCAACCCGTGAGCTTGATAGACAATTTGGTTCAAAGCACGCAAATTGGCAGGGTGCTTGTCGCGCACCCTGCCCATGGCCGGGGTTGTCCGGTGCGCACTTACGGCAGCCGCACCATGGGAAGCAGGAATTCCTTGTCGCGCGCCAGTTCCAGCGCCGTGTTCAGCAATTCCGGCGTCACGAGATAGTCGAGCAGGAGCGGCGCCTGCTCGGTGTCTGGCGCCCCGCCAAATGTCCACTCGTCGGCCTGGCGGCGGACGGAACGCGGGGCGCCGCCAGCTTCTCCGGCGACGACCACCATGAATCCCCATCCGGTGGACGGCACACCGCCCAGGGCCGCCGCCGAGACGGCCACGTGAACCGTGTTTTCCGCGTACTGCGGCGCCACGACGACACTGTCGAGGTATGTCCAGTCGCTGTCGTACACGCCGGCTTCGCCGTGCCAGTTCCCGGTGACCCGGATGAGCCGGTGCCACGTGTCCCCCGGCCGGAAGCGCGCCCGCAGGCCCATCGTCCAGTCCTGGCCGGCGTGCTTGGTTCCGGGACGCGACAGATAGACGTCGATGATCTGCTTGGACAGGCCGGTCGGTCCGCCCCAGGGATTGTCAAGGTGACCGAGTCCGATCGACAGGTAGACCCACTCGCCGTCGGTGCCGATGGACGTGTGCGTCAGGGCAAAATCACCGGGTTTGAAATCCGGGTGTTTCGGATATTCGAACAGCCCGTAACCGCGCGACAGGGGGTTGACGTTTGGGCTGGAGAAGCGCACGGGCGGACGGTAGTGCGCTGGAACGGTTCGCTCAGTCACGGAGCGCAGTCCGTCGTACGCGATGACCAAAACGTCGTTTGGCCCCGCCATCGGCAGTCGGCCCGTGGCGCAAAACACGCCGTGCCGGTCCGCCCGCGTCCACGTGTACCGTCCGCGCGACGCGAGCACGACGGTGGCGTCCGGCGCGGTGACCCCGCGCAGCGTGATGAACCCGTCGCGCGTGGTGATCCAGTCGCCGGCAGACGGTTCGATCTGCAGGGGCGGGCCCTGCGGCGGCGGGTTTGTGATATAGCGCGCCAGCACGACCTGCGGCGTTTCCGGGTTGTCTCCTCTGCGAATCGCTTCGGCGAGCCGGATGTACTGCGCCAGGGCCCAAGCGAGCGGCGTCGCAGATCCCGTCCCCCGCCCGGGCCGCAGCGAACGGCCGACGATGGGCCGTCCGTCCCAGATCTGTTCGGCGATCAGCCAGCCGCCCGCCTCATCGCCGCACATCGCGCGCAACAGGCGCAGCGGTCCGAAGAAGCGGGCAGGCCGCGCCCTTGCGTCAAGCTTCGCCAGGGCGATCTCGTACTCTCCGCGCTCACCTGCCAGAAGTGGCCACGGATGGCCAACGCCTCGGCCGTCGTACGGCGCGCCGTCGGCGTACTCGCCGTACCCGTCGTGGTTGTAGCGGTACCACGCCGGCCCGCCTTTTCCCTCATACAACAGATGGCGGTCGATCACGTCGAGCGAGTTTATGATCACGGGATTGTCGGCCGCCTTCACGCCGAGGCGGACCAGTTCGAGAAACCCGCCGTCGACAATCTCCGCCTTTGGATGCCAGCCGCCGCCGTTTTTCAGCTCGATCCAGTGTCCGTCGTCCGGGTCCGGCGTATCGCTGACCCGAATGTAGTAAGGGCGGTCGGACAGCGGCCCGCGGGTGACGGCGGTCCACCGTTCGACGTGCCGCGCGTACCGGTCCGCCGTCGCAAGGTACAATGCGGCGCACCCGGGCTCGCCCACGTTGCGCGCAATGTTGCCGGCGACGGCCAGGCCGGCGATGATGGCGGCCAGGGTGGATGGGGAGTAGCCGGCGTTTTCCTCCCAGCGCTCCTGCGGGCTGTACGGTCCGTAAGCGACCAGAAAGTCCGCGGCGCCACGGACCAACGGCCAGAATTCCGCGCCTGCGCCGACGAGTTCGGCGAGCAGGATGGGGAATGCTGTCTGGTCCAACTGAATGCCGTGCCAGTACGCTTCGCCGCTCGGCCAGGTGTTTTGCGCCAGCGAGCCGTCAGGGCGCTGCAGTGTGTTTTGCAGGTAGCGCAGGGAGCGCAGCGCCAGCGATGGATCGCCCGCGATGGCGAGCGCCGATGCGATGTGGTACAGATCACGCGGCCAGATCAAGTGATAGCCGCCTGTCAGGGGATCGCCCGCTGACTTGGAATCGCCCCAGGGAATGGACAGTGACGCCGCCGCAGCGCCGGGAAACAGCTTGTCCTCGTGCGCCTTGAGAATCATGGCCGAGGCCTGGTGGCGCCTCTGTTCGCCGATGATGGGGCGCCGCAACGCGCCGGCATACGCGCGCCACTCCTCGCGGTACTGTGCGAGCGCTGCGCGAAACGGAGCGGCAAGCGCGGCTGCGCCCGTCTCCAGAGCGGTCTGTTCGTTGTCGGCGAATGCCACCGTCAGCGTGAACTGGACTTCCTTGCCCTGCGCGGCGCTCCCGAGGAGCAGGCGCGCCGCCTGAACGCGCACCGGCGGTAGGTGGTCGTGCGCCTGTCGCCCGGCCGACGGACTCTGTGAGCGCGCATCCGGATTGGCTTCGAGAAAGGCCTCTTCGAAGCGGCGGGCGTCCGGCGCTTCGGCGAAACTGCGCGCGACGACGGGAATTGTGCAGCCGACGGCCAGCGCCACGTCGCCTCCCTGGGCGGTCAACCAGGTGCCCTCGCCGTGGTGTGTCGCGCGGCCGCGATTGCCGAGCGCCGAATTGCCTGCGGCGGGATGCACCAGCATGTACCACTCGTAGTCTTCCAGATTGCCGATCAGCGTTCGCAGCGTCACGTTCACCAGCACGGCGTGGCGTACAGGATCCGTGATGAAGGTCTTGCTGATGGTGTAGCAGCCGTTTTTTGCCCTGTTGACCTGCCTGTAGACCAGGGCGTCAGGGTGGGGCAGATTGATTTCGTGCACGGTATCCGTGCTCTCGCGGTCAAAGAAGCTCTCCCGATCGGTGACGGCGAACTCCAGACGGCGCAGGTTGGCGCAGGCGATGGTGGGGTAGTAGACTTCGGTCAACACGCCGTCGGCGAGGGTGTACCATACGTTGGACAGGCTCGTCCCCGCACCGTCGAAAAAGGCGGTGCCGACACCCTGTTTGGCGGCGGTGCTCCACGTCGCGGGGCTTGCCAGCGCTTCGCGCAGTGCCTTTCCCGGTATGGTATCAGCCAAGCTTGACAACGGTCATCACCCCTGGAGGATTTTGGTCGTGCGAGCGTCCGGTGTCGTGCGGTCCTGCCGCTCACGGCGCCTGCTATGTATCATACACAACTCTTTGCGCCGCGGTCACCTGTCGGCCGGTTTGCGCCCGTCGCGCGCGGGTTCCGGCCATCGGAATCACAGTTCCCCCAAAGTGCTAAAGTGGTATGATGGCAGGGATCGCTCCCCCGTTCACGATTGACGGTTGACTCCATGCGATGCGAGGTGTCCCTTTGGCCGAATTGCGCTATAATCCACTGTTGCGGGACTGGACCATGGTGGCGTCAAACCGCCAGGCCCGCCCTCACCTGCCCGTCGGAGACTGTCCGTTCTGCCCTGGTTCAGGCCGAGTGCCGGAACAGTACGACGTGCTGGCGTACGACAATGACTTCCCCGCTCTGTCGCCATCCGCGCCCGAACCGGACGCCGTCGCGGGCGGCCCGTATCGCACGGCGCCGGCGGTTGGCAAGTGCGAGGTCATTCTCTATTCGCCCGACCACACGGCCGCGTTGCCGCGCCTGTCTGTGGGACAGGTCCGAAAAGTCGTGGATCTGTGGGCGGAACGCTTCGCGGAGCTGGCTGCCGATCCGCGGCATCGCTACGTTTTTATCTTTGAAAACCGCGGTCCGGAAGTCGGGGTCACGATGCCCCATCCTCACGGGCAGATATACGCTTACCCGTACGTGCCGCAAAAGGTTCGCATGGAACTTGAGGCGTGCGCGGAACACCACGCCCAGACCGGGCGCTGCCTGATCTGCGACATGAATCGCGAAGAACGCGCGTTTGGTCGGCGCATGCTGTTTGAGACGGAGCATTTCATGGCGTTCCTGCCGTTTTTCACGGACTACCCGTTTGGCGCCTTCATCACAAGCAAGCGGCATCTCACGGCAGTGACCGATCTGACCGGCGTGCAACGGGACGATCTGGCCAAGACGCTGCGCGATCTTACGGCCGGGATGGACAGCCTGTACGCCCGTGATTTTCCCTATATGATGGCGCTGCACCAGCGCCCTGTGAACGGGCCGGACGCGGAACCCTACTATCATTTCCATATTGAGTTCTATCCACCACTGCGGGACCGCGAGCGTCTCAAGTTTCTCGCGTCTTCGGAGACGGGAGCCTGGGCGCCGTGCAACACGGCCGCCGTCGAGGATACGGCCGCCGTGCTGCGGGCCGCGATCGCCGCTTCCGGGTTGCGCGGCTGATTGACCGTGCCCTGGAGCCGTACATGTCCCGAAGGAGACATGTGATAATCGAAATCAAGGCAAGGAATTTGTCACATGTCCCAAAGGAGGTTGTGCGCAATGAGGGGGTTGGTTGCGGGCGCGTGGCGCGAGTTTCTGGCCTTTTCGCCGGGTCCGGCGAACGATGTGAGGCTGTTTTTTGCGCCTGGACGGGTCAATATCATCGGCGAGCACATCGACTACAACGGCGGCCGCGTATTTCCCGCCGCGCTCACACTGGGCAATTACCTGCTTGTGCGGCCGCGCGCGGACGGACTGGCGCGGTTTGCCTCGACGGGGTTTCCCGGCCGGCCCACGGCGCCGGTCTCTGGTCTGCGCTTTGACGCGGCCGACGGGTTCGCAAATTATCCAAAGGGTGTCCTGTGGGCCCTGCGCGAGCGCGGCGTGGGCTTTGCCGGGGCGGATTTTCTCTTTGCCGGCGACCTCCCGGACGGCGCGGGGCTGTCAAGCTCCGCGTCGGTGCAACTGGCGACCGCCGTCGCCGTCAATGCGTTGTCGGGCGCCGGACTGGCGCCGCTCGACCTGGTCCTCGCCTGCCAGCGGGCGGAGAACGAATTCGTCGGCGTCCGCTCAGGGATCATGGATCAGTACGCGGTGGGCATGGGGCGCGCGGGGTTCGCCATGCTGCTTGACACAGCGACGCTTGTCGGCGAATACGTGCCGCTGGACTTGGGGGAGAGGCGCCTGGTTGTCGTGAACACCAATGTGCGCCGGGAACTGGCGGATTCCCGGTACAACGAGCGGCGCGCCGAGTGCGAACAGGCGCTTGCAAGGCTGCGGGCCGTCCGCCCCGATGTGCGGCAACTGGCTCAATTGTCCGTTGCGCAGTGGGACAAGCTGCAGGCTGTGGTGGACGAGCCATCGTTGCGGCGGCGGGCGCGACACGTCATCACGGAGAACGCGCGGGTCGCCGACGCGGTGGAGGCTTTGCGCGCCGGGCGGATGGAACAGTTCGGCAGTCTGTTGAACGCTTCGCACGATTCGTTGCGCCGTGACTACGAGGTGACGGGACCGCAGCTCGACGCGCTGGTCGACGCCATGCAGCGGGCGCCGGGGTGCCTTGGGGCGCGTATGACGGGCGCGGGTTTTGGCGGATGCGCCGTCGCCGTGGTGGACAGTGCGGCGATGGCGGATTTTACGGCGCAGGTGCAGGCGGCGTACGAGCGCGCCGTCGGGCATTGCGCGACGTTTTACAAGAGCGGCGTCGGCGGCGGAGCGCGCGAACTGGACGCAAGGGAGGCGGCGTTTGCGGACGCGTGACGCTGCTTTGCGGACGCGCTGCCGGAATGATGGCCCTTTGCGGAGGTGGTTGCGGTGAGACGGTTTTCCCTCTACAGGATTGCCGTGATCGTCACGATGGCGGTGCGCTTTTTCCTCCAGGTGAACAGGTTCAACCGCAGGCACCCCCGTCCCTGGACGCGCCGCTCGGCCGAGGCGTGGGAGGAGTTGATCGTGCGCCAGGCGCGCGAGTACCGCCGCAACGCGGTTCGCCTCCAGGGCCTGCTGATCAAATACGGGCAGTTTCTCAGCACGCGCGCCGACCTTCTTCCCGGCGCGTTTCTGCGCGAACTCGAAACGCTGGTCGACCAGGTGTCCCCGGTGCCGTGGCCGCAGGTGCGGCGCAAGCTCGAGGGGCAGTGGGGTCGAATCCCGGACGTGCTGGCCGAGATTGGCGACGAGGCCGTGGCGTCGGCCTCCATCGGGGTGGTGTACCGCGGACGGCTCAAGGACGGACAGGAGGTCGCGGTGAAGATCCGGCGACCCGGCATCGAGCGGATCATCCGGGCTGATTTCCGCGCCCTGCGCATTGTCCTGTGGCTTGCGCGCCGGTTCAGTTCGCTGGGCAAAAAGGCGAACCTTCCCGCTCTCTACCGCGAGATGGCGGCCGTCATCGGGGATGAACTGGACTTTGTGCAGGAACTGAGAAACGGCCGCTACTTCCAGGGCAAGTATGAACAGAATCCGGATGTCTACGTACCGCGTTTTTTCGCTGAACTGTCCAGTGACAATGTGCTCGTGATGGAATGGATGGAAGGCGCGCGGGTCACGGACCTGGCGTTCATCGCGCAACACGGGCTGAGGCGGGAACGGCTCGCCGCGACGCTCGTCCGCTCCTACGCCGCGCAGCTGTTCGGCGGGGGCAGGTTTCACGCCGATCCCCACCCCGGGAATATCCTGCTCAAGCCGGACGGGACCATCGTCTGGATCGATTTCGGAATGGTCGGGGTGATACGTCCGCAGGACGCAGAGCACATCCGCGGATTGATTGAAGGAATCGTGTTCGAGGATGTCGAAAAGATTATTCACAGTCTGGAACGACTTCGTTTCCTGCTGCCAGGGGCGGATTACGGTCCGCTGCAGGAGTCGATTCTGTTCGTCATTCGCGCGTACCGCCGCAAGGGACCGGTGAAATTCGACGAGCAGATGCTGGAGAAGCTGCTGACGGACATCCAGGAGATGGCGCGCGAGCAGCCGATCCAGTTGCCCAGTGAATTCGCCTTTCTGGGGCGCGCCCTTTCCACCGTTGTCGGGGTTTTGCACATTCTCGACCCTGGCGTTGACCTGATTGAAATTGGCAAACCGGTCGTCAAGGACTGGATATCCGAACACCGCGCCGAGGAAACCACAGAGTGGCGCGCCCTGCGCTGGCTGCGCGAGTGGAGCGCGCCGCTGCGGCGCTATCCGGAGATGCTGACGCACTATCTGGAGCACCCGGACAGACAGCTCGAGGCGCAGCGGCAGAGCGACGCCGCGCGCGAAGCGATCCGGTTTTTTGCGCGGCTGGCGGTCTTCGGCTACAGTGGCGGGGGAATCAGTCTTGCCGCGCTCTGGGGCGCCGTATTTCTCGGCAGGCCGCAACTCGCGTATGCCGCGGGGGCGGGAACCTTGGCCGGCCTGTGCGTCGGAGCCGTTTTTTCAATCGCGCAATACAGGCGGGTCAGCAAACTGGGATGAGGTGGGCGCGTTGTTCTTCACCAGTCTTCAGGTTCGTTTCAGTGACTGCGACGCTCTCGGGCACATGAACCACGCGTCGTACTTTCATCTGATGGAAGAGGCGCGCCGCGAGGTGTTTGAACTCTTCAATCCCTCCATGGATGTAACGACGTGGAACATCATTGTCGGTTCGGCCCGGTGCGATTACATCCTGCAGGCAAATTATCGGGACACGCTCACGGCAGCGTCCTGGATCGGGCACGTCGGCAATTCGAGCTTCACGGTGGAGCACGCGCTGCAAAGTGCGGCGGGGCTCTGGGTGGCGCGCGGGCAGGCCGTGCTGATCCACTTTGACTACACAACGGGCGGGGCGTTGCCTCTGCCTGCCGGCATCCGGCGCGCTCTGCTCGGCCACGGCGAGGGGCCAGACGGAGCGCCGGCCCTGCGCTGACCGGGAAGCGGCGGTCCCGCGCAGGGCGCAGAGCGGCCCAGCCCGCCGCACGGCAAGGGGCGTCCGCTCTGTCACTGGCCTGTGAACCACGCAAGAGCGGCGGGCAATTCGCTCTGCCAAAAGCCCCAGATGTGTGAGCCGGCGCGCTCGGCGTAGTCGACCTCCGCTCCCCGGGCCGCAAACAGGTCGCGCGCGAGGCGGTTGGCGCCGAGAAAGTCATGCGTGCCCGCGGGCGTCTTGGCGCACGCCTCGTCAAGCCCGACGCGCATGTACAGGCGTCGCCCCGGAAGTTCCGGCAGGCGGGAGATGCGTTCGCGCACCTGGGACAGAAACGCGCCCGACAGGAGCACGGCGCGGTCAAACAGCTCGGGATACGCGAGCAGGGCGCTCATGCTGGCCACCGCGCCGAGCGAGACGCCCGCCATGCAGCGCAGCTCGCGCGAGCGTCCCAACTCGGGATGGATCCGCTCGACAAACGGCAGGCACTCCTGTGCGATGAAGCGCATATAGCGGACGTGCCTTTCGCCCGCCATGCTGTAGTCGTTTGTGCGTTGCGGATGGTTGACGGCGACGCCGACGATGGCAAACGGCGGCAGGCGCCCATCCGTGATGCGTTCGTGCGCCAGTGTCGCGATGCGGCCATGTGTGAAAAATTCATTTCCGTCATGGCAGTACAGGACGGGCAGCGGGTGGTTTACAGACGCTCCCGGTGGAAGATATATCTTGACGGTTCGTTCTTCGCCCAAATGCGCACTGTATAGATCGTGCGCCACAATGGTGCGCCGCGGCGTGTCGGTCATGGCGCTTTGTACCTCCCCGGCGGTCGAAACGGAGCAGACCGAAAAGTTTCTGTGAGACAGGAAAAGGCTGTCGCGAAAAAGAAACTCGCAACATCAGACGTTCTGTATTATACTATATCGTATCTCTGTACTATTCAATCGAGGTGAGTCGGATGAGCGCAGTTCTCGAGTCCAGGCCGTTGCCTTTTCTGCAGATATTGAATGCGCAAGGAGAAGTGGTCAATTCCGACCGTCTGCCAAAACTCAGCGATGAGAAACTGCGCGACATCATGCACAAGATGGTTTTCACGCGCATTTGGGACGATCGCGCGGTCAAATTGACCCGTCAGGGCAGGCTCGGATTCTACGCGCCTGTCGCGGGCCAGGAAGGGTCGATGATCGGCAGCGAGACAGCGACCGACCGGCAGGACTTTATCCTGCCCAGTTATCGGGACGTGCCGCAGGCCGTGTGGCATGGCTGGCCGCTCTATCAGGCGTTTCACTACTCGCGCGGCCACCAGCATGGCGGCGCGATACCCGAGGGCGTGAATGTGCTGATACCGCAGATCATCATCGGGGCGCAGATTGTCCAGGCGTCCGGCATTGCCATGGCGTTCAAACTGCGCAAGGAGCGCCGCGCCGCGGTCACGTACATCGGCGACGGGGGCACGTCGCAGGGCGATTTTTATGAAGGACTGAATTTTGCGGGAGCGTACCGGTTGCCTGCGGTCTTCATCGTGCAGAACAACCAGTTTGCCATTTCGATGCCCGTGAGCCAGCAGACGGCCGCGGCGCGACTGGCGGACAAGGCCGCCGCGGCAGGCATGCCCGGCGTGCAGGTGGACGGCATGGATGTGCTCGCCGTGTACGCGGCGACGAGCGAGGCCCTGGAACGGGCGCGGGCAGGCGACGGGCCAACCCTGATTGAAACGGTGACCTTCCGCTTCGGCCCCCATACGATGAGCGGCGACGATCCCACGCGCTACCGGACGAAGGACCTTGAGACGGAGTGGAAGGCGAAGGATCCGCTCGTGCGGTTCCGCGCGTACCTGGAGAAGAAGGGCCTGTGGAACCAGAGTGACGAGGAAGCGGTGATCGAGGAAGCGCGCACCGCTGTGACGGACGCCCTCGCCAAGGCGGACGCGACGCCCGCCATGAGCGTCGAGGGCCTGATTGACAGCATGTTCGCGCAGTTGCCTGCGAAGCTCGCGGCACAGCGGGCGGAGTATGCGGACAAAGAGGGGTGTTAGACGATGGCGCAGTTGACGATGATCCAGGCGATCACGCAGGCGCTCGACCTGGAATTGGGGCGCGATCCGAGTGTGCTCCTGTTTGGCGAGGACGTGGGTCACAGCGGCGGGGTATTCCGCGCCACGGATGGTCTGCAGGCGAAGTACGGACAGGAGCGCGTGTTTGACACGCCGCTCGCCGAGTCGGGAATCTGCGGTCTCGCGACGGGACTGGCGATCGAGGGGTTCCGGCCGATCGCGGAGATCCAGTTCTTCGGCTTTGTTTTTGAGGCGATGGATGAGATCATCGGGCAGGCGGCGCGCATGAGGTTCCGTTCCGGCGGCAGGTTTCATTGCCCCGTCGTGTACCGTTCGCCGTTTGGCGGCGGCGTGAAGACGCCGGAACTGCACGCGGACAGCCTGGAGGGCTTGCTCGCGCAGTCGCCGGGACTGAAGGTTGTGATACCATCAAATCCATACGACGCCAAGGGGCTGCTCATCAGCGCGATTCGCGACGACGACCCCGTGGTGTTTCTCGAACACATGAAACTGTATCGCTCGTTGCGCCAGGAAGTGCCGGAGGAAGCCTACACGATCCCCCTGGGTCAGGCAAACGTCGTTCGCGAGGGCCGGGATGTCACGATCGTGACGTACGGGGCGATGGTGCACACGGCGATCAAGGCGGCCGACCAGTGGAGCAAGAACAAGGGAGTCGAGGCGGAGGTGATCGACCTGCGGACGGTGTCTCCGCTTGACGTCGAGACGGTTGTCGCGTCGGTGAAGAAGACGCACCGCGCGGTCGTGTTGCAGGAAGCGCAGCGCAGCGCCGGGGTGGCGGCGGAGGTGGTCGCGCAGATCACGGAACACGCGATTTACCACCTGGAGGGGCCCGTGATCCGCATTTCGCCGCCGGACACGGTCTACCCGTTTGCGCAGCTGGAGGAAGACTGGCTGCCCTCCGCCGAACGTGTCGGCGCGGGCCTCGACCGCGTGCTGACGCTGTGATGCGTGAAGCTGCAGAGTTTGGCGCGGTCGGTTCTACATGCAGTTAAGCTAGCGAGGTGCGAGAGAGCATGGCCGTTTTTGAATTTCGCTTTCCGGAACTGGGCGAGGGCCTGCACGAGGGACGGATCGACAAGTGGCTGGTCAAGCCGGGCGACCAGGTGAAGGAAGACGACGCGATCGCCGAGGTTGAGAACGACAAGGCCATGGTGGAGTTGCCCAGCCCGGTGGACGGGACGGTTGCCGAGATCAGGCTGGAGGCTGGCAGCACGGCGGTGGTCGGCGATCTGATCATCACGTTCGAGGTCGCGGGCGAGGACGGAGCGGGTGCTGCCGCGAAGGACGGCGTCGCACAGGCGGGCCTGGAGAGTGTGGCCGAGGCGGTTGACGCCGAGGCTGCGCAGCAGCCGCGAGCGGCGCAATCGACTGCAAAGAAGGCATCGGCGCCCGAGTCGGCGCAGCCATCTGTGGATGCGGCCGGGAAGTCCGGCGCGGGCGCTCCGGCGCGGGAAGTGCTCGCGACGCCAGGCGTGCGCAAGTATGCGCGCGAGAGCGGTGTGGACATCCTCCTGGTCCCGGGAACGGGGGCGGGCGGAAAAGTTACGCGCGACGACGTGGAGCGCTTTGGCGCGGGCGGCGCCGCTGGCGCTGCGTCCGGCGATGGTGCGCAGGCCGACGGGGACGCCGCGCCGGGGCAGGCGGGACAGGCTGCCCCGTCCGGGGAATCGCCCGGGCCGGCTGAACAACGGTCCGGCAAGGCTGGAGATGGCGCCGCGACGGGTGCGGCGGCGAGCGCGGTGGGCGCCGCGGCGTCCGGACGCGCGCAGGGAGAGGAGCGCATCGCCCTGACGGGAATCCGCAAGGCGATCTCGCAGGCGATGGTCAAGTCTGCCTACACGGCGCCGCACGTCACCCTGATGGACGAGGCGGACGTGAGCGCGCTCGTGGAACTGCGCGCGGAACTGAAACCGCTGGCAGCCGAGCGCGGCGTGAAGATCACCTACCTGCCGTTCATCGTGAAGGCCCTGGTGGCGGCGGTTCGCGAACACCCCGTGCTAAACGCCGTGTTCGACGAGGAGCGCCAGGAGATCGTCGTCAAGCGCGACTACCACATCGGCATCGCCGCCGACACAGAACGCGGGCTGATCGTGCCTGTGGTGCGCGACGCGGACCGCAAGAGCCTGCTGGCCGTCGCGCGCGAGATTGACGACCTGGCGGTGCGCGGGCGCGCGGGCAAGCTCGCGCTGGCCGAGATGAAGGGCAGCACGATCTCGATTACCAACATCGGATCAGCGGGCGGGATGTTCTTCACGCCGATCATCAACTTCCCCGAGGTCGCCATTCTTGGCGTCGGGCGCATCACCGAACGGCCGGTCATGCGCGATGGGCAGGTCGCCGGGGCGCACATGATGGCCCTGTCGCTCAGCTTCGACCACCGGATCATCGACGGCGCCACGGCGCAACACTTTCTGAACGACATCAAGCGTCTGCTGCAGAATCCACGGTTGTTTCTGATGGAGGTATGAGGCGATGGTTGTCGGCGAACTTACAGAAGAAACGGATGTACTGATCATCGGCGGCGGGCCGGGCGGGTACGTGGCCGCGATTCGCGCGGCGCAACTGGGCCGGCAGGTCACGCTGGTGGAGAAGGAGGACCTGGGTGGAGTCTGCCTGAACCGAGGGTGCATTCCGTCCAAGGCGTTGATCTCGGCCGCGCACCACTACGAGGCGGCGAGCGAAAGCGTCTACCCGGGCATTTCGACCACGGCGGAGCTGGATTATCCCAAGGTGCAGCGCTGGAAGCAGACTGTCGTGGACAAGATGACAGGCGGCGTGAAGACGCTGTTAAAAGGCAACAAGGTGACCGTCATAAAAGGCGAGGCGTTCTTTTCGCGGGCCGGCGAGGCGCGTGTGATGACCGAGACGGAGGGGCACAATTACCGGTTCGAGCACTGCATCGTGGCGACCGGCTCCCGGCCGATTGAACTCAAGGGCCTGCCGTTTGGCGGCCGGATCCTCTCCTCCAGCGAAGCGCTCGCCCTGGAAGAGGCGCCGAAGAGCCTCATCGTGATCGGCGGCGGGTACATCGGCGTCGAGCTGGGTCAGACGTTCGCGAAATTTGGCGCGAAGGTGACGATCATCGAGGGGACGGGTTCACTGCTGCCCACCATTGAGGCGCAACTGACGCGTCTGGTGCAGCGCAGCCTGAAGAAATACGACGTCGACGTCGTGGTGAATGCGTTCGCCAAGAGCGCAAAAGAGACGAAGGACGGCGTCGAATTGGTCTACACGGCGGGTGATGCGGAGCATTCCGTCACCGCCGAATACATCCTCGTCACGGTCGGACGCCGTCCGAATACGGACGAACTCGGCCTTGAGGCCGCCGGCGTGAAGGTCGGCGAAAAGGGCCTGATCGAGGTGGATGCGCAGTGTCGCACGAGCGCGCCGAACATCTACGCGATCGGCGACATTGTGCCCGGGCTGGCCCTGGCGCACAAGGCGTCGTATGAGGGCAAGGTCGCGGCCGAGGCGATTGCCGGCGAAGCGTCCGCCGTGGATTACCGCTGCATCCCGGCGGTGGTCTTTTCCGATCCGGAGATTGCGACTGTCGGCCTGACGGAGGAAGAGGCCAAGTCGAAGTACGGAGAAGTGGTTGTGGGACGGTTCAACTACGGGGCCAACGGCAGGGCGGTCGCGCTCGCGGCGGATGCGGGCTTCGTCAAGCTTGTGGCGCAGCGCGAGGGCGGAGTGCTGGCGGGGGCGCAGGTGGTCGGCATGGAGGCGTCGAACCTCATTGCCGAACTGGCGCTGGCCATTGAGATGGGCGCGACGCTGGAAGACGTGGCCTTGACCATCCACGCGCACCCCACGCTCGGCGAGATGACCATGGAGGCGGCGGAGGTGGCGCTCGGGCGCCCGATTCACGTTGTGGGCAAATAGACCCGGCGTGTCCGCGAGACAGCAGCGACCGCGACCGGCTTCGCGCGCGCCCGTTCCGGATGTTTCGGAGCGGGCGCTTGGTTATAATGTAGCGGGGGGGTGCGGGTATGAGCATGGGAAGCGCGGCGGCGGCGAGTCTGATCGTCCGCCTGGAACTGGCGAACTCGATCGCGACGTTCGGCCAGGTGGCCAAGACGATCGGCGAGGCCGGCGGCGACATCGTGGCTGTCGACGTCATTCAGGTGTTGAAGTCTGTCGCTGTGCGCGACGTCACCATCCAGGCGGCCGACGCGGTCCACGGCAAGCGCATTGTGGACGCGCTCGGGGCGCAGCCTGGCGTCAAGGTCGTCAATGTTTCGGACCGGACGTTTCTGCTTCACTTGGGCGGAAAGATCGAGATTCACTCGCGGATCCCGGTGAAAAATCGCGACGACCTGTCCCGGGTGTACACCCCGGATGTCGCTCGCGTCTGCATGGCGATCCACGAGGACGAATCAAAAGCCTTTCAGTTGACGATCAAGCGCAACACCGTGGCGATCGTGACCGACGGAACGGCGGTGCTCGGACTCGGCGACATCGGGCCGTCGGCGGCCATTCCCGTCATGGAAGGGAAGGCCATGCTGTTCAAGCAGTTTGCCGGGGTAGACGCGTTCCCGATCTGCCTGGACACCAAGGACACGGATGAGATCGTGCGCACCGTCAAGGCGATCGCGCCGATCTTTGGCGGAATCAACCTCGAGGACATCTCGTCGCCGCGCTGTTTCGAGATCGAAGACAGATTGCGCGAAGAGCTCGACATTCCGGTGTTTCACGACGATCAGCACGGCACGGCGGTGGTTTTGCTCGCGGGTCTCATGAACGCGGCCAAGCTCGTCGGCAAGGAGCTTGCGGACATGCGCGTCGTCGTCACCGGCATCGGCGCGGCGGGCGTGGCCTGCACGAAGATGCTTCTGGCGGCCGGTGTGCGCGAGGTTGTCGGCGTGGACCGCGAGGGCGTCATCACCCGCAGGCGGGCATATGACAACCCGGTCTGGGCGTGGTACGCGGAGCACACAAACGAAGCGCAACTCGAAGGGTCGCTCGACGACGCGATCGCGGGAGCGGACGCGTTTGTCGGGCTGTCCGGACCGGGCGTTTTGCGGATCGAACACATCCAGGCAATGGCGCACGATCCCATCGTGTTTGCCATGGCCAACCCGTCACCGGAGATCGAGCCGGAGGTGGCGGAGCCGTACGTGCGCGTGATGGCGACCGGACGGTCGGATTATCCGAACCAGATCAACAACGTCCTGTGTTTTCCCGGAATGTTTCGCGGCGCGCTCGATTCGCGCGCGGTGACGATCAATGAAGCGATGAAACTGGCGGCGGCAAAGGCCATCGCGTCCATTGTGGGCGACGAGGAATTGAACGAGTACTACATCATTCCGAGCGTCTTCAATCGCGAGGTGAGCGGCGCCGTGAGCCGTGCTGTCGCGGAGGCCGCCGCGGCAAGCGGCGTGGCCCGCCGGGAGCGCGCGCAGCCGCCCGCCTGAGACGGCCGTCCGCTGCGCATCCGCACGGAAGCGGGCGATGGAAATGCCAACGGAGTCAAGCGCCGCTGGGAGACAGGGAATTGACACCGTATGATACAATCATCTCAGATACAAAACGTAATCATTTCGTTTTAGTCGGAGGGATGACGGTGTTAAACCTGTGGGATCCGTCCGCCCACCTTGGCTTCGTGATTGCCCTGCTCACCGCGGCGTTGCTCGGCGTCCTGCACGGGATTACGCCTGACGAACACACCTGGCCGATCACGTTCAGCTATTCCGTGGGCAGTTACAGTTCGCGCGGCGGCATGCGCAGCGGTTTTGCTTTCTCGGCGGCGTTCACGCTGCAGCGCGCCATCGCGGCGGAGCTTGCCTATCTCCTGCTCGGGTCCGTGCTGGCGCTGCAATCGGCGCAGGCGTACCTGTACGTCGTCATCGGGCTGATCATGAGCGGCTCTGCCGTCTACATCCTGCGCCTGGGGCGCCACATCCACTTCCTGCAGCCGTTTTTCCGGCGGTTTTCGCGCCGGCCGGACTCCGGCGCCGCGCCGGCCGTGCGCCCGCTGTCGTGGAAAATGGCGTCTGTGCACGGGTTTGTCGCGGGCTGGGGCACAGGAGCGTTTGCTCTCATCGTCTACACCGTGTTGACGCCGCAGATGCCGTCGGCGGCGCTCGGGTTTCTGCCCGGACTGCTGTTCGGAGTGGGGACGATGCTCACCCAGATGGCCATCGGCGCCGCCGTGGGACACTTTGTCGGACGAATGCGCGTGGACCCGGCGCTTCTGCCCGTCATGGCGCGGCGCATCGCGGCCAATGTGCTGCTGTACGGCGGGCTCGCGTTTGTCGCGGCGGGCGGTCTGGAAATCTGGACCCCGCTGTCGCGCTGGGGAATCGAGACACCGCTGCACGTCCACAACCTGCACACCATCGGCGTGGGGACCGTGCTTGCCGTGGGCATCGTGTTCGGCGTCGCGACAGTGTCTTTCGCTCGGGAGTTCGCGCGCATGAGGAGCAAGGCATAGGGCGGCCGGCTAATCAGCATACTGTGCGTAGTGTTGCTTTCGCCTCGAGAAGGGGGACTTCACGAATGCATCGATTGCGCATGGGGGCACCGCTGGACCTGCACGACCTGCTGCTCTGGCTTCAGGGGCTGGCGGCGCCGCTGGCACACCGCGGCGTCTTGCTTTTCATGCAGGTGGACGACCCGGCGGGTCCGGCTTACATCGATCTGGACTTTGAGGGACTCGCCGAAACCTGTCCGTCTGAACACCTGCTGGCCGGGAAATTGACGCGCTACCTGTACGGCCCATGGCAGTACAGGCGCATCAGACGGCGTCTTGCCGACGCGCCGGAGGCGTTCGCGGAGGAGGAAGCGGACGCTCTCGCCACGGCCGCCTATCTGCGCATGACCGCGTTCGGGCCGCGCGCCGGGAGCGTCCGGCAGCGCGAACGGCGGTGGATGGAACGGGCGCTGCGCTCCCTGCTCAAGGAGAACCGCGAGATCAATGTGGACGGATTCCTTCACTTTCGCTGCCGGCCGTTTCTTGCGGACATAGACGACGCCATCCGCCGGGCGACCGACGAGTATCTGGTCAGTCTGGAGTACGAGCAGTTTCTCGACATCCTGCGCCATTTCCTTTACACAACGCCCGTGACCCCGGGGACCGTCTACGTGTTGTGCAGGGGCGACAACACGGTCGCCGGCTTTGACGACCGCCTGCAGCCGCTCGACCTCGGACGCATGGAGCGGATCGCCATGCAGGCCGAGACGAATGACCTCCACCCGCAGGACGTCCTCATGAGCGAACTCATCACGCGCGCGCCGGAGCAACTGGTCATCTGCCTGCCCGAAGCGGAGAACGCGTTCGCGTACACGCTCATGCGGATCTTTGCCGGGAGGGCGGAATTGTGGACGGAACGTGTCCAATGTGACCATTTGATGGAGGCAATTGACAATGCGCACGCGACTCTCTATACTACCCAGTAACATCGGGTCTGGCAGTACAGTGTCAACCACCAGCGCTTTCGTCTCTGCGTGTGCGCAGGGGCGGGGGCGCTTTTCACCCGCTTGCGACGGCGGGCGTTTCCTGCTATGATGGCATTGACGGCTCAGTCTTTGGCAGGCAAGAAGAAGCGTCCCGCTTCTCACCTCGCGATCCGCTTGCACGCGGTATCCACAGGTCACTGCACACGTGATGGCGCAGCAGTGGTTTTGGCGACGGTGTGGGTGTAGTGCGGGCGCGGACAGCTCGCGCTTTTTATTTGTGTCAAACTCTGTGTTTGCCCGGAGGAGCGGGTTTCGTCACCGTCTCCCCGGAACCGATATGATCTGTTGGGGGTGTTGTCAGATTAGCAAAGACGATGTTCAGATCAATGAAGCCATTCGCGCCCGTGAAGTGCGATTGATCGACGAAGCGGGCGCCCAGCTTGGCATCGTGAATATCCGGGATGCCATGCGCATCGCCGCGGAAAAGGATCTGGATCTGGTCAACGTTGCGCCGACCGCCAAACCGCCCGTGTGTCGCATCATGGACTACGGCAAGTTCAAGTACGAGCAGAGCAAGCGGGAAAAGGAAGCCCGCAAGAACCAGAAAGTGGTTCTGATCAAGGAAATTCGGATGACGCCAAACATAGAGGACCACGATTTTGACACGAAGGTCAAATCGGCGGCGAAGTTCCTGCAGGAGGGCGACAAGGTCAAGGCCGCCGTTCGCTTCCGCGGCCGCGAGATTACCCACCCAGGCATTGGCCAGGCGGTTCTCGAGCGTCTCGCGCGCGAACTGGAGCCGTACGGCTTGCTGGAGAGGGCGCCGCGGCTCGAAGGCCGCAGCATGATCATCATTTTGAACCCGCGGCCGAGCAGCGTCGAAAAGACGTCGTGACGCGGCCATGGGTCGCCCGTCGACGGCCGCCGTCGACTGGTCCAGACAGATGGAGGTTTGCAAAAACATGCCAAAGATGAAAACACACCGCGGCGCGGCGAAGCGCTTTTCCAAGACGGGCTCGGGCAAGATCAAGCGCAGCCACTCGTTTCGGAATCACATGTTCTCCGCGAAGTCGCCGAAACAAAAACGCCAGTTGCGGCGCTCCACGACGATGGCGCCGGGCGATGTCAGGCGTCTGAAGCAGTTGTTGGCATATCTGTAAAATGATGTTTTTCTGGCGACGCCGCCATTGAGCGGACAGCGCGACGACACCGTATACTTTGACGGATTGTGCAGCAGAGACGATGTGCGGTGGGCATGTTGCCCGGCGTCTGCCGGACCATGCGGATTCACCGCTGTGGGAGGATTATTGAGATGGCAAGAGTCAAGGGCGGAACGGTCACCCGCCGCCGGCACAAGAAGATCCTGAAATTGGCCAAAGGCTACTATGGCTCCAAGCACCGTCTTTTCCGCACCGCCAACCAGCAGGTCATGAAGTCCCTGATGTACGCGTACCGGGACAGGCGGGTGCGCAAGCGTGATTTTCGCCGTCTGTGGATCCAGCGGATCAACGCCGCGGCGCGCATGAACGGGCTTTCCTACAGCAGGCTGATGTACGGCCTGAAGCAGTCGGGTATCGAGGTCAATCGCAAGATGCTCGCCGATCTGGCTGTTACGGACATGAACGCGTTTCGCGAACTCGCGGTTGCCGCCAAGGCGAAACTGGACGCCTGACGGCTGCCCTGTGCCGCGGGAAGGCGGCGCTGTGCGGACCCCTTCGCGGTAACACGATGACGGCGGTGCCAAAGTGGAATTGTTGACTTCGCCGCACAATCCCCGCGTGAAGCGGTGGGCGGCCCTCAAGGAACGCAGGCAGAGGGAGAAGACCGGTCTGTACGCTGCCGAAGGCGTCTTGCTCGTCAGGGAGTACCTCGACGCTGGCGCCGCGATTCAGACGGTCTTGTTTGACACGTTCGGAGCGAAGGGCGAGGCGGCTCTGGAACTGGCCGAGCGCGCGCAGGCGCGCGGGATCCCGGTTGTGGAACTGACGTCGTCCGTCTTCGCGTGCGTGGCTGACACGGATCACCCGCAGGGGGCGCTTGCGATCGTGCGCACGGCGTCGGCGACGCTTGCGTCGGCTCTGCGGGAGGCGATTCGGCCTGCAGCAGGGGCGGACTTGTCTGCGATGGAAGGGCCGAGGAGCGTGGCCGCGGCGGGATGCGCGGATGTGGTGCTGGTCGCGGACGGCGTCCGCGATCCGGGAAACCTCGGCGCGATGCTCCGCACCGCCCACGCGGTCGGCTGTCGGGCGGCGATCGTCACGGACGGTTCTGTCGATCCATACAATCCGAAGGTCGTACGGGCTTCGATGGGCGCTCTCGCGCACCTGACCGTGGTGCAGGCGCCCGCCAAAGCGGCGGCGGAACAACTGCTTGCGGACGGGTTCACGCTCCTCGGGGCGGACGCGCGCGCAGTCTCGACGCTGTTCCAGACGCCACTGCAGGGCCGGGTGGCGGTGGCGGTCGGAGCGGAGGCCGACGGACTGTCGGCGGAGCTGATGGACCGCTGCGCGGGGACGTTCGCTTTGCCCATGCCGGGCGGCGCCGAGTCGCTCAATGCCGGCATTGCCGCCTCTGTGGTGCTGTATGAGGCGCTGCGGCAACGGGTGCTCTGACGGACTTGGCTTGGACACGTCTGATGAGTCCACACTTCGGGCGTGCGCTCCGGTGGGCCGGAAGGCTTTTTTTATTAGTGGGAACAAGTGGCGCTTGGCTCGTTGGCATCATGTACATATCCTGTGTTCAAGAGGGGGCGGCGTGGTGGAAGAGCGCCTGCAGGATCTGCAGCGACGGGCGTTGGCGGAGTTGGCCAGGCTCGATGGAGCGGGGCCGCTGGAAGACTGGCGGATCACGTTCCTCGGCAAGAAGGGTGAACTCGCGGAAGTCCTGCGCGGCATGGGCGCGTTGCCTGCAGACCGGCGACCCGCCGTGGGGATGGTCGCAAACCGCGTGCGCGATGCGCTGGAAGCCGGGTACGCGGCGCAGCGGGAACTGGCGGCGCGCGCCGCGGATGAGGCGCGCGAGCGCGCCGAGGCGGTGGATGTCACGCTGCCGGGGAGACGCAACCCGCCTGGCGCCGAGCATCCATTGCAAAGGGTGATCCGCCGTCTTGAGGACATCTTCGTCGGACTCGGGTTCACCGTGGCGGACGGTCCAGAGGTGGAACTGGACCACTACAACTTCACCGCGCTCAATTTTCCGCCGGAACACCCCGCGCGTGACATGCAGGACACGTTTTTCCTCACCGGGGACCTCTTGCTGCGCACCCACACGTCTCCTGTGCAGGCGCGCACGCTGGAGCGCAGCGCGCCGAATTCGCCGCTGCGCATCATCGTCCCCGGACGCGTCTACCGGCGTGACGACGACGATGCGACGCACTCGCACGCCTTCACGCAGTGCGAGGGGCTCGTCGTCGGCCGGGGGGTGCGCATGAGCGATCTCAAGGGCACGCTGCTCGCCTTTGCGCGCGCGATGTACGGCGGCGACCAGCAGGTCAGGTTGCGGCCGAGTTTCTTTCCGTTCACCGAACCGAGCGCGGAACTTGACGTGCGCTGCATTCACTGCGGCGGCGCGGGCTGCGCGACGTGCAAGCAGACGGGCTGGATCGAGATCCTGGGCTGCGGCATGGTGCACCCCAACGTGTTGCGCATGAACGGCTACGACCCGGCGCAGGTGAGCGGATTCGCGTTTGGCATGGGCGTGGAGCGGATTGCCATGCTGCTCTACCGCGTGGAGGACATAAGGGATTTTTATGTGAATGATCTGCGTTTTCTGCGCCAGTTTGCCGGCGTGGTCCTGTAAGGGGGGAACGGCTTGAAAATCACGTGGAACTGGCTCGCTGAGTACGTGGACCTGTCGGGCCTGACGCCGGAGCAGACGGCGTCGGACCTGACGAACGCAGGCATCCCCGTGGAGTGGATGGAGCGTCTCGGGCCGTCTTTGCCGGGCGTGGTGGTCGGCCGTGTCCTGTCGGTCGCGGCGCATCCGGACGCCGACCGTCTGCGGGTGTGCACGGTCGACGTGGGGGCGGCGTCGCCGCTTGCGATCGTGTGCGGCGCGGCAAATGTCGCCGCAGGCCAGAAGGTGCCAGTGGCGTGCGACGGCGCGGTGCTGCCGGGTGGAGCGATCACACGCTCGAAGTTGCGGGGCGTCGTGTCCGAGGGCATGGTCTGCTCGGCGGCCGAAATCGGCCTGAACACGAAGCTTTTGCCAAAGGAACAGACGTCCGGCATCCTCGTGCTGCAAGACGACGCGCGAGTCGGCGAGCCTGTCGCCGCCTACCTCGGATTTGACGACGTGGTGCTGGAACTGGAACTCACGCCCAACCGCGGAGACTGTCTTTCGCTGCGCGGCGTGGCCTACGAGGTGGCGGCGCTGTACGGCCGCGCGGTGCGGATGCCGGACGACGCGCAGAGCCCGCGGCTTCGCGCCGGTGAGTTCCCGCTGTCGGTGCGCATCGACACGGACCTGTGCCAGGGGTACGCGGCGCAGGTGGTGGCAGGCGTGGTTCCGGGACCTGCGCCGATCTGGATGCAGATGCGGCTGCTGGCGGTCGGCGTGCGTCCGACGGGAAATATTGTCGATATCACAAACTACGTCATGTACGAGTGGGGACAACCGCTGCACGCGTTTGACTACGACGCGATCGCGGATGGCGGGATTGTCGTGCGCCAGGCGAGGGACGACGAGGAGGTCGCGACGCTCGACGGCCAGACGCGCAGACTGTGGCCGGACGTCACCCTGATCGCGGATGGGCGCAAGGCGCTGGGGCTGGCGGGCGTCATGGGAGGCCGCGACAGTGAGGTGACCGGCGCGACGCGCACGGTGGTGATTGAGTCGGCGCGCTTCGATCCGCTGCAGACGAGAAAGACGGGGAAGGCGCTGCAACTGCGTTCGGAGGCGGAACAGCGGTTTGAGCGCGGCGTCGACCCTGCCGTCGTCAAACCCGCCCTGGCCCGCGCTGTTGCGCTCTTGGAGCGCCACGCCGCCGGACGGGCGGGTGCGCCCGTGTTTGCCGGAGCGTTGCCCGATGCGGACGAAACCGCGGTCGAGGTTGTCGTGTCGCCTGCCGCCATCGGCGGTCTGCTCGGCTACGAGGTGACGGCGCAAGAACTCACGATGGTGTGCGGGCGGCTCGGTTTTGCCGTGCGCGCGGACGGTGCGCCGGGCGGGGACAGGTTGCGCGTCTCGGTGCCGTCGCGCCGGGCGGACGTGGCGGCGCAGGAGGACGTCGCGGAAGAGTTTGCACGGCTGGCGGGATACGACCGCATTCCGGCGACGCTGATGGAGGGAGAACTCACCGCCGGCGGACTCACGCCGCGCCAGCACCTGCAGCGAAGCCTGCGCCATTTTCTGCTGTCCCGCGGACTGCAGGAAGTGTGGACCTACACGCTGACGTCCCACGCGCAATTGGAGAAGGCGGCCATCGTCGAGGGGCACCCGCTGCGCCAGGCTGCCGCTCTCGACAATCCGCTGTCCGAAGAGCGCGCGGTCCTGCGCACAACGATGCTGCCGTCGCTGCTGGAGGTGGCGCAGTACAATGCGAACCGGCGCGCACCGGACATCCGCATCTTCGAACTGGGCGCCGTCTTTTATCCGCTGCGCCTGCCGGTCGAGGAACAGCCGGGCGAAGCGCGCATGCTGGCGGGGCTGCTCTCTGGCCGGGCAGACGCGGGAGGATGGCAAGGAGCGGCGCGCGCGTTCGACTTTTTTGACGTCTCGGGCATGGTGGAAGACATTCTGGACTGTGCGGGAGTCTCTCGCCGGGCGGTTGAGGCCGCGCCGGACACGTCGCCGTATTTCCAGCCGGGCCAGGCGGCGATGTTCACCATCGGAGGGTTGCAGATCGCGCTTTTCGGACAGGTGCGCACGACCGTGGCGGAGCGTTTCGACCTGCACAGGGCGTACTACTTTGAGGTTGATTTCGACGCGCTCGACTCCCTAGCGCGAACCAGACTGCACGTTCAGCGGTTGCCGCGCCATCCGGCGAGTGAGCGCGATCTGGCGCTGGTCGTGGCGGACGCCGTCACGGCGCAACAACTGCTGTCCGCCGTGCGCAAGGCGGCCGGACCCCTCCTGGCGGATGTGCGGGTGTTCGACGTGTTTTCTGGCGGCGCCACAGGCGACGGGCGGCGCAGTATCGGACTGCGGCTCGTGTTTCAGGCAGACGACCGGACGCTTACGGATGACGAGATTAACGGGTCGGTTGCGGCGGCTTTGGCGGGCGCCGCGCGAGACGTCGGGGCCGAACTGCGGGCGCAGTAGGGACTAGCTTGCGCCGGACGTCCATCCGGCGCCGGACGATGGAAATCCGGGCGGAGTCAAGCGCCGCGGCATGCAGGATTTTGTACGACCGTCGCGAAGAAGTAGGAGACGGAACCAATCGTATCGGTGGTGGAGCGGGTGAGCGATGAGCAGTTCCGCGTCAAGGTGGATATTTTCGGCAGGCAGTACACGTTGCGCGGGTCCGGCGCGCCGGACCGGCTCACTCGCATAGCGAAACTTGTGGACGATAAAATGGACGAGTTGTTTGCGCAAAATGGGCGCTTGGATGTGAATACCCTGGCGATATTGACTGCGCTGAATTTCGCCGAGGAGTACGATGTGATCGCGCAGGAATACGATGCGCTGTTGCGTGCGCTGGAAACCGACGACGGCGACGGCGACTGAAACAGGGCCTTCGACAAGGCGAGGATGGTGCAGTCTTCCCGGTGGATATAGCGGATTACATCATATTGGGCGTGCTGGTGTTCAGCGCCTTTGACGGCTACCGCACGGGCTTTGTGGCGCAACTGGTCCGCCTGTTCGGCACGATTGTCGCGTATATCGCGGCGTGGCAGTTTCATGGGCTGTTGACGCCGGCGATCGAAGGATTTGTCCGGCACACCCTGCTTAGCGGCGGCCATGCCGTGCAAAACGCACCGCTCCTGCGGCTGTTCGGCGGCGCAGCGGCCGTTTCGCGCGCTTCGACGGCGATCTCGGGCGTAATCGCCTTCGCGATCGTGTTTTATCTGGCGCTGATCGTGATTCGTTACGCCGGCCATCTGCTTGGAGCGGTCATGTCGCTGCCCGTGCTCTCCCTGATCAATCGCATGGCCGGGCTGGTTGCGGGCGTCGTGGTGGCGTTTCTGCTCATCGCGGTGCTGATCAACGTGTCCATGTTTCTTCCGTACGCGCCCGTGCGCCAACAGGTGCACAACTCGGCCCTGGCGCCGCTCTTTCAGGCTCCGGTGCACGAACTGCAGAAACTTGAGGGCAACCTGCCGCATGTGTCGATCCGCAGCGGGACTCCGATCCATACTGGGAGCGCGGCATAAGTCCGGATTGCGCGCATGGATCCGGCGGCCCGGAGGGGTCGTGGGCGGAATATGACAGCGGATTCCCGGACGGCGCAGCGGCAGTCAGTGACTCTTAGAAGACAGGCGGGAGCGACGCAGACGCCTGCAGCGAGTTGGCCCGAAGCTTCGTCGCGGCAGGCTTGCCTGCGCCTTTGCGCACCCTGTCCATGATGGATCCGGTCACTGCGGTGGGATGACGGCGTCAGTCGTGCATGTCCGACCGGATGGTCGTCGGCACGAACAGGTCGATGATGCCGATGACCAGCGACGCCAGCAGCGCGCCGAGGACCGTCACGCGCATGCCGGGGACAATCGCCTGTGCGGCGAAGATCACGATGGCTGCGACGATGAATCCCACAACACCGCGAGAATAAGGAGACACTCGGGTGCCAAAGAGTTGTTCGATAACCCATCCGATGGCAGCGATCACGATGGCTGCCAGGACGGCTGTCCAGAATCCCGCGATGTAAAATCCGGGAACCACCAGCCCCACGAACATCAAGACCAGGGCGGATACGACGAATCGCACGATTGCTCCCAACATGTGCGGCACACCTCCATTACGCCAGAGCATGTCGGGCCATGCGCTGGCGGATACTGTACTTCGCCGCCGTACAGCCGATGCGTTGGCGGGGATTTACGCGTTAGTGTTTCCACTCACGGCGAGATTATTGCAGTGAGCCTTTGGCATTATGGAAAGCGGGCGATCCGTGTGAATGAGCGCGTGTTGGCGCTGCTGGAATTCGACAAGATAGCCGCGCGGGTGCGGGAGGAGTGCGCGACGCCCTACGGGCGGGAACTGGCCGCGCGGGCGCACCCGCTTGCGACGCGCGAAGCCGTGCAGGAGGCGTTGGACGAAGCCGAGGAGGGCGGCGCCATCCAACGCATCATCGGCGACCTGCCGTTCGCGCATACGCAGGACATTCGTCCGGCGGTGGGGCGCGCCGCGCGCGGGGCGACCGCGGCGGCGGCGGAACTGCTTGCGGTCGCTGTCACGTCGGGCGCGGCGCGACGGATTTCCCGCGCGCTTGCAGCCGCGGCGGAACGCGCTGACCTGCCTCGGCTGCACGCGCACGCGCAGGGCCTTGCCACGCCGCGGGATGTCGAGGATGAAGTGCTGCGGTGTCTCGACGAGGACGGATTGTTGCGCGACAGTGCAAGCCCGGAGTTGCATCGGCTGCGGCGCGCGATCTCCGGGGCCCGCGCGCGCATGAAGCGGACGCTCGACGAGTTGCTCCGGTCTGCGCAGGCGCAACGCTGGCTGCAGGACAGTATCGTCACCGTGCGCGGCGACCGCTACTGCCTGGCCGTCAAGGCGGAACACCAGAAGCACGTTCGCGGCGTGGTGCACGACCAGTCGGCGTCGGGACAGACAGTCTTTGTTGAACCGGAACGCGTCCTTGCGGCGGCCAATGAGATACAGCGCCTGCGCGCCGAGGAAGAGCGGGAGTGCGAGCGCATCCTGGCGCAGCTGTCCGCGCGCGTCGGGGAGCACGAGCGCGCATATATGGATGCGGTCCGGGCCCTGGGCCTGATCGACTACGCGACGGCCCGCGGACGCCACGCCCGCCGGACGGACAGCGTGCGACCGGCGCTGCCGGACAGCCCGCACATCCGCATCCACGGCGGACGCCATCCGCTGCTCGACCGGGCGACCGCGGTGCCGCTGGATCTGGCGATCGGCGACGAGGCGGCCCTGCTGGTCATCACGGGACCGAACACCGGGGGCAAGACGGTTGCGCTAAAGACGGTCGGCCTGCTCACGGTGATGGCGTTGTCCGGCTTTTTTGTCCCGGCGGCGGAGGGCACGGAGATCGGCTTTTTTACCGAAGTGTATGCGGATATTGGGGACGAGCAGAGCATCGAGCACAGTCTGTCGACCTTTTCGAGCCACATGGGGAAGATCGTCGGCATCCTGGGGGCGGCGGACGACCGTTCGCTGGTCCTGCTCGACGAGGTCGGCGCGGGCACAGACCCGACGGAAGGCGCCGCGCTTGCGATGGCGATCCTGGATCAACTGCGCCAGCTTGGGGTGCGCGCGCTGGCGACGACGCACTACAGTGAACTCAAGGCGTACGCGTATACGACGCCTCGCGTCGCCAACGCCAGCGTCGAATTTGACGTGCAGACGCTGGCGCCGACCTACAGGCTGCTGATGGGGGTGCCGGGCAGGTCGAACGCCTTCGCGATCGCGCGCAGGCTGGGACTGCCCGAGGGCATTATCGACCATGCGAAGTCCCTCCTGACGACGCAGGAGATCCGCGTGGAGGACCTGATCCGGCGCCTGCAGGAGAGTGTGAGCGCGGCGCGCGAGGAGGAACGGGCGCTGCGCGCGGCGCGCGGCGAGGCTGAACGCGTGGAGGCGCAGTGGCTGGAGCGGCAGCGCGTGGAACAGGAAGAGCGCGCGGCGCGCAAGCGGCGCGCGGACGATGAACTGCGCGCGTACCTGCGGCGTTCGCAACGGGAAGCGGACGATTTGCTGGCGGAGTTGCGGGCGCTGCGCGCGCGCTCCGAAGCGGTGAAGGAGCACGAGTTGTCGGACGTGCGACGGCGCATGGAGGACCTGGTCCCGGCGCAGAATCTGCACCGCCAGGCGAAGCAGCGCGGATCCGGCCAGCGAATCGAACCCGGGGACGAGGTGCGGGTCCTTCCCCTTGCGGGGCAACAGGGCACGGTCGTCGAACTCGGGCAGGACGGGTCGGACCTGCTGGTCGCGCTCGGGGCGATGAAGATGAAGATCGGCCGCGAGGGCGTGGAATTGGTGCGCAAAGCGGCCAAGGCGCCGCAGGCGAGGGCGCTCTTCCAGCGGGCGACGGAGGACGTCAAGCCGAGCCTCGACATGCGCGGGGCGAGGGTCGAAGAGGCGATCGCGGAGGTCGACCGCTACCTCGACAGGGCGCTCGTGGCGGGGTATCCGCTCGTGACGATCATCCACGGCAAGGGGACGGGGGCGTTGCGCGGCGCCCTCGAGACCTACCTGCGCAGCCACCCCCACGTGCAGCAGATGCGGCCGGGCGGCGAACGCGAAGGCGGCAGCGGGGTCACGGTGGTGACGCTCGGTTGACGGCGGGGGGCAGGCCCTGCGGCGTCGCGTCCGCGGCGGGAGGGCCCGGAAAGGGTGCGTCCGACCCGTCTTCCGACAGCGGCGCCCCGCCCCGGGGATCAGGGCTGTCCGGCATGCACTGCCGCTCGTCGTCGGGGGCAAACCGCATGTCGCGCTCCTCGAGCGGGGTGGGCCGGCGATCGAGCACGATCTCGCGCCGGATTTGCGCCGCCGGCGTGAGTTCGGTTGCCAGCACGCGCCTGCCGCCCGCGAGGGTGGTCAGCGCGATGCGGTGCAACCGGCACACGCTGTGCGGCTCGGTTCCGGCGGCGAACGCGTCCCACTCCGCGGCCCCCGCCGCGTCGCACAGAGGGCCCGCCAACTCGCCCGACTTTGTGCAAATTTTCACCCTTCGGGCCGCGGGAAGAGCGGAAAACCGTCCACTGTCCGCCATGGAGCTTGTGCGGCAGAGTTCGCGAAAGAGCCGGAGCGGTCGGCTGCTCTCGTGGGAGCTGGTTCCGAGCGAGTGGGGAATGTCGTATCCCACCCACGCGCTGACCGTGAAGCGCGGCGTGTAGCCGACAAACCACGCGTCGCGGTTGTCGTCGGTCGTCCCCGTTTTGCCCGCGATGTCGACCGTCTTTTGCAGGGCGGCGAGCAGGTGCGCGGTGCCGTACGGGCTTGCGATGACCGACTGCAGCATGCGCGTCGTCAGGTGGGCGGTGGTCGGCGAGAAGACGCGGCGCAGATCGTGCGTCGCGCTGTAGATGACCCTCCCGTCGGCGTTCTCGATGCTGTCGATCAGGGTGGCCGGCGCGTACAGCCCACCGCCTGGCAGCGTTGCGTACGCCTGCGCCAGTTCGAGGGGGCTGACCCCGCCGCGGATGCCGCCAATGGCGAGGCCGAGGCTCTGCGCGTCCTCGCCGGTGACGCCGGACAAGCCGAGCGACCAGCCGTACTCGGCTGCTGTGCGCGGGCCGAGTTCCTGCAGCACCTCGATGGCCGGTCCATTATAGGACTGCATCACGGCGTCGCGCACGGTCATGAGGCCGTGGAACCGCCCGTCCCAGTTCTGCGGGAACCAGTCGTGGTCTCGGGAATGCGGGTCGTAGTAGTGGCGCGGTTCGTCGTCCACGATGGAGCCGGGCGTGAGCAGTCCGCGCTCGATGGCGGGCGCGTAGACGATCAGCGGTTTGAGCGCGGACCCCGGCTGCCGCCGCATGACCGTATGGTCGACCTGGTCGCGGCGAAAGTTGCGGCCTCCGCCCAAGGCGACGATGCGGCGCGTCAGGTTGTCGATCGCGACCATGCCGGCTTGCTCGTCCGCGCGCGGCGCGAGGCGCGGCCCGCCGCGGGCAGCGTAGACGTATGACTGCGGCGGGGGAAAGAAGTGCGGATCCTCCAGCAGCCGGGTCACGGCGGCCTCCATGCCGGGATCGATGGACGTGTGGATGCGGTATCCGCCTGTCTGCAACCCGGCCTGCGCTGCCAATTCCGATGTGCCGAGGGCGCGTGCGATCAGCGCGGGCGCGGCGCGGCTGACGGCCGCGACGATGTACGGTGTTTTGCTCTCGTATGGCGCGGTCAGCAGCGGGTTGGTCGTGAGCTCGGCGAGGACGCGCTCCGCCCGCGCCTGGCGGTAGCGCTCCGCGTCGATCATGCCGGTGTCCCGCATGCGCGCGAGTATCCAGCGCTGGCGCGCGATGGCGCGCCGCGGGTGGCCCCAGGGCGAAAGCCCCGCGGGGTTGTTTGGCAATGCGGCGAGCAGCGCGGCCTGCGCGACCGTCAGCCTGCGCGCCGGAACGCCAAACGCGTGCAGTGCGGCGCTCTGCGCCCCGTAAACCGGAACGCCGTGCATGCGCCCGAAGTAAATGGCGTTCATGTACTCGAGGAAAATCTGGTCCTTCGACTGCCTGCGTTCGAGCAGGACTGCGAGGACCATCTCTTGGGCCTTGCGCCGCCACGTGCGCTCCTGCCGGGGGAACAGGGCGAGCTTGACTGTCTGTTGCGTGATCGTGGACGCGCCGCTGGTAATGGCTCGCCGGCGCAGATTGTTCCACGCTGAACGCGCGATCGCGGCGGGGGCGATGCCAAAGTGACGGTAAAAGTCCTTGTCTTCCGCCGCCAAGAGAGCATGCTGCAGGTTTGCGCCGGAATCGGCGAGGCGGCGCAGCGGACGTCTGTCGCCTTGCGATGCGAAGCGCCCGATCAGATTGCCTGCGCCGTCAAACACGAGCGACGCGGCGGAAAGGTCCGTGAAGGCGGAAAGATCGAGCGGCGGCAGGCGCTGCGCCAGCGACGCGACGGCGCCAAGGGCTCCGCCAAGCGCGATCGCGAGCCCGGCTGCCGCCGCGGCCAGTGTGTAGGCGGTCCTGCGGCGCCTGCGCGCGGCAGTCCTGCGCCGGCGAGATGCAGGGGCAGACCGGGGGGCAGGCGGAGTGTGCGGTTGCCCGGATGCGCGGCGGCTCCGTATCATGAGTTGCACCGTCTCATTGGCTGTCACCTCGATGTGCGGTTCGAAGACATGCAATCGTGCAAGGTGTCGACTGGCGGCTTGACGCCGTGTCCAGTAGTATGTTCTATCCGTCGCACGGAGTATTCTCGCGACGGGAGGGCGTACGGGACGCCGGAACGCGGGGAATTGCTTCACGCCATCATGGGACAAATCGTCATATTTTCGGCCCCCGGATTCGTGTAAAATAGATGGTATGAGGGCGATGGAAGGGGGGTTGAGGATGGCGAAAACCCAAATTGTGCGCGGAAGAACGACAGTGCCGAAAGACGTTCTGGAGTCCTTGGGACTGCGTGAAGGGGATTCCATCTCCTGGACCCGTCGCGGTGGCAAATGGATGATCGAGGCCGGAAAACAGTATATGACCGACCGCGAATGGGAAGAAGGTCTGGAACGCAGTCTTCGCGTGCAAAGAACGATGGGCCGCAAGAACGTTTGGGAAGCAACAGCATCGCGTGATCTGCGCCTTCTTTTTTCTCTCGATGGACAAACGACAAACCATCCTTCCTTCATAAATGCGGTCGCCATGCCGTTGAAAATCGTTAGTGTATAAGGGCGCATAGGACGTCGGCCGGCCGTCGATTTGACAATGCGACGGCCCGCTGGCTACAATGACAGGCAGGAAGCGATCGCGCGACCCTGCCGCGGTTTGCGGGCGCGGGTTGCGGGCGGATCGCGGCGTTGAACGCTGCAGCAGCCGTACATGGGACGCGCAGAGAGCCGGCGCTTGGTGCGAGCCGGCCGTCGTGGACGGCGAATGTACACAGCGGGAGCCATGCGTCTCAGGGCGCCGGCCGGTTGCCGTTATCGACCGTTCAAGCGGGTTGCGCCATGCGCAGCCAATAAGGGTGGTACCGCGAGCGAAGCCTCGTCCCTTTTCCGGGACAGGTTTTTTTTTGCGTGCAGGCAGAAAGGAGTGGGCAGGTTGACAATCGAGCGGGAGGTGCAGCGGCAGTTGGCGGTGATTCGCCGAGGCGTCGTCGAGATTATTCCGGAGGAGGACCTCGCGGACAAGCTCCGGCGCAGCCTCGAACAGGGGACGCCGCTCAAGGTGAAGCTGGGGCTCGACCCGACGGCGCCGGACATCCATCTCGGGCATACGGTGGTGCTGGAGAAGCTGCGCCAGTTTCAGGAACTCGGTCACGTGGTGCAACTTGTCATCGGCGACTTCACGGGACGCATCGGCGATCCCACGGACAAGTCGGAGACGCGCCGCCAACTGTCGCCCGAGCAGGTGCAGGCCAACGCGCAGACCTACCAGGAGCAGGTGTTCAAGGTCGTGGACCCGGAAAGGACGGAGGTGCGCTTCAACTCCGAGTGGCTGTCGCCGCTGCAGTTTGCCGACGTGGTGCGGCTCGCCGCGACGATGACGGTCGCGCGCATGCTCGAGCGCGATGACTTCAGGAAGCGCTTCAACATGGGCGAGCCGATCAGCATTCACGAGTTCTTCTATCCGTTGATGCAGGCGTACGATTCCGTCGCGCTAAAGACGGACGTGGAGCTTGGCGGCACCGACCAGACGTTCAATCTGCTGGCTGGCCGCACGCTGCAGCGAGACTTCGGCATGGCGCCGCAGGTGGCCGTCACGATGCCGCTCATCGAGGGTCTCGACGGCGTCAAGAAGATGTCGAAGAGCCTCGGCAATTACATTGGGGTAAGCGAGCCCGCCCGCGAGATCTATGGCAAGGCCATGTCGATTCCCGACGCGCTCATGCTGCGCTGGTTCGAGTTATTGACCAGCGTTTCGGACGACGAACTCCGGCGCATGAGAGACGATCTGGCCTCGGGCGCCCTGCATCCGCGGGACGCCAAGATGCGGCTTGCCCACACGCTTGCGGCGCGGTTTGCCAGTCCGCCGGAGGCCGACGCGGCGCAGGGGGAATTCGTGCGCGTGTTTCAAAACCACGCGCTGCCCGACGAGATGCCGGAGCACGAGCTCTCTGCGGCGCCAATCGGGATCGTCCCGCTGCTGGTCGGCGCCCGGCTTGCGCCGAGCAATTCGGAGGCCCGCCGCCTGATTGCCGGCGGCGGCGTGCGGATCGACGGCGTCGTGGTCGCAGACAGCCAGCTTGACGTCGCGCCGCGCCACGGCATGGTCGTCCAGGTGGGAAAGCGCCGCTTCCTGCGGCTGTCCGTGCGTTGAGCGCGGGACGCCCCCAATGACAGGCGTTCGCAGTCCGCGCGAGCAACCCGCCGGCAACCCGCCGGCAACCCGCCGGCAACCCGCCGGCAACCCGCCGGCAACCCGCCGGACGGGCATTCCGACGAACCTGTTACGGTCTGTCCTGCCGGCCGTCCCCCGTCGCATAGGATGAAGATAGCGGCGCCGCATCGGGCGGTGCAACGACGGGGTGACGCACGCGCTTGACTCCTGCGGGACATGTGATAAACCAAATTTCGGCAGGCGACTGACGGTACATATAGTGTTTGACTAATACCTCAAACACTATATGTGGGATTTAGTCGCCTGCCCAGTGGACTTTATCACATGTCCCCTAGCCGGGCGCGTGTCACGGCGCTTTTGCGGGGAGACGGTGGCGGTGCGTTTTCGGGCGAAGAGAAGACCGTCGCGGCTGCGGCGGGCGGCGTGGTTCAGCGCGGTATTCCTGTTTGTCTCTCTGTTGTTCCTGTACCAGAGCGTTCTCTTGCTCGACCGCAGCCTGCGGCCGCCTTTCATGGCCCTGGCCACAGGCGTCGCGAGACAGATGGCGACGCAGGCGATCAACGACGCGCTGACCAAGCGGATCGGGGAAGACGCGGAGTACGCCAGGCTCGTCATGCTTGACAAGGACCGCTCGGGACGGGTCACGTCGGCCCATTTCAATTTTGCGCAGGTCGCGCGGATCGAGAGCCTGACTACGCTGCGCGTGCAGCACGTCCTGACGCGCCTGGAGGCGCGCACGATCTATATTCCGGCGCTGCAGGGCATGGGCAGCGCCATTCTGGCGACGTTCGGCCCGTCCGTTCCCGTGCGGATCGTGCCGATCGGATCCGCCCAGAGTGAGGTGCAGCCTGTGGTGCATAGCGCCGGCATCAATCAGACCGTACACATTCTCTACCTGCACATCACGGCCCAAGTCAGCGTTGTGGTGCCGTTCATCACGCAGCCCGTGCGGGTTGAGACGCGGATACCGATTGCCTACGTCGTCTTTGTGGGGTCCGTGCCGCGGACGACCATCACCGGGAGTGGGTATCCACTCGCCGTAAATTCGAAATGAGGGAGTATGACCATGCTGGGGTTTCTTGGACCGCGCGGAACCCACTCGGAGCGACCCGCCCGGTTTTTTGTGCAGCACGGCCCGCTCGCGGGGCAGGAGGCGCGCGCGTACGCGTCGCACGTTCGGGTGCTCGACGCCCTGGAGAGCGGCGAGGTGCAGCAGGCGGTGCTCGCGTTGGAGAATTCGCTGGAGGGCTCGGTGCTCGTCACGTTGGACCGGCTTGCCTCGGCGCCGCTGCAGATCTGCGCCGAGGTGACCCAACCCATCCGGCACGCCGCGTTTGCCGTGGCGCCGATCGACTTTTTGCAGGTCACGGAAGTCCGTTCGCACCCCCAGGCCCTGGCGCAGTGCCGGGAGAACCTGCACCGGATCTTTCCTGCCGCGGCGCACATCGACATGGAGAGCACGGCTGGCGCGATCGCCTACGCGGCGCACGCCGGAGACCCGCGGGTCGTCTGCGTCGGCGCGCTGCAAACGGGCGTGGACGCCGGGCTTTGTGTGCTGCAGGAGGACATCCAGGACGTCGCTGACAATGTGACGCGCTTCGGCCTCATCACGACGTCCGACCGGCGCGTGGAGATCCCTGCGGACGTGGACGCCCGCTACAAGACGTCTGTGCTGATGCATCTTGGCGACGACCATCCCGGGGCACTGTACGAGGTGTTGCGCGTGTTCGCGACAAACGGGGTCAACCTGTCGCGCCTGGAATCGCGGCCGACGCGGCGGGGACTCGGCAGCTACCACTTTTACATCGACCTGCTCGGACGGCCGCGGGACCGCGGTGTCGCCGCGGCGCTCGACGAGATTGCGACGATTCCCGGCTTCACGATGCGAATGCTCGGCTCGTATCCCTGTTTCGCGCTGGCGTGACCGCGGGGCGGTCAGAGCGTTCGCTCCCATGCGGTCAGAAAGACGCGCCGCAGGCGAGGTGCGACGCTTGTCGGGCGCTTGCCGGGCGCGCAGCGCCCTTCTGTGCGGACGCCCAAGTTCTGGGTAGGCCCTGTCAAAATGCCCACGGGCGCATATATTGCTACGGAACAACACCCGTCGGCCGCTGGGACGCCATCGCACGCGCGGCGACGCTTGCGTGACGGTCCGCGGCTCACATGGGATCCGGGAGGTCGAATCCTAGTGAATGTATATGTGGTGAAACAAGGCGACACGCTGTGGAAGATTGCCCAGCGTTTCGGCGTGCCCGTGGACGCGCTGATCACCGCCAATCCGCAATTGAGCAATCCGAATGTCCTCAACGTCGGGCAACAGATCAACGTGCCCGCCGGCGGGGTGATGGTCGGGCCAGGGTCCGCGGCGGTGGCCGCGCAGGGACCGCCGGGAGCTCACCAGTACATCGTGAAGCCGGGCGACACGCTGTGGAAAATCGCGCAGCGGGCGGGATTGACCGTTCAGGCGCTGGCGGCGGCGAACCCGCAAATCGCGAACGCCAATCACATCTATCCCGGTCAGGCGATCTGGGTCCCGGGCCCCGGCGGTTCAGCGGGTCTTGGCGGCTCGCCGTCCGGCTCGGTGGCGTGGAAGGAAGTCATGACGGCGCCCAAGGAGAAACTCACGGCGCCAAAGCCCGTCGCTCCGCAACCTCCTATGCCTCCGGCCGCGCCCCCGTTGCACGTGGATGCGAATTTCCAGTTCATGAACATCAAGGAGGAGCACCAGGCGCCGAAGATGAAGCCGAGTCCGCCTTCCGTAACCAAGATTCATGTTCACAAGGAGGAAATCGTCACAAACGAGATCAAGCAGCCGATCGGCGAACAGATCATATGCTGGGACCCGGCATGTCCGCCGCCGGAAGGCCCGGTCTTTGAGGGGCCGGTGATGCCCGTGCCGTACGCGACTCCGCCGTTTGTCGCAGGGCCGGGCTTCGTCGGTCCGTCGGGATACGTGACAAAGCACAAAATCAAGGAGAGTTCGTCCGTCTGGCTGACTGACTCTTCCTGGCTGCGGGACTCGTAACAATCCGCGGGGGCGAGTTGCGCCGCGCACGGAACGGGTGAGCTTATGGAGAAGTGGATGACGCCGGACGCCGTTTCGCTGCTCGGCAGGACGTATCGGCTGGACGTGCGCGCGGTGCTCCCGCTGCGCAGTGTTGTCGGGTTGTTGACGGACCAGGGAAGGTTTATGTGCAAGCGCTATGACGCGGCCGACGGCCTGTCCGCCGACCACCTGCTGGCCATAGGCGAACTCAAGCGGGAGCTTGCCGCGCAGGGGATCTGCCCTGCCCTGCGCGAGACGGTGGACGGCCGGCTCGCGCAGCCGGTCCCCGGGGGACTCGTGACGGTCGAGCCTTGGCAGAGGGGCCGCCACGCGGACTTTCGCGATGCGGGTGAACGCAGGGCGGCGGCGCAAGCCGTCGCGCGCCTGCACAAGGTGCGTGTGCGCCTGCCGTTCGCCCTGCGGCACCCCCCCACGCTGATGCAAAAACTCGCCCACCGGCTCGACGAGGCGAGCCAAGCCGCCCGGGACGGCGGCGTTCCGGGGCTGTCGCGCGCTGAGTGGCGGCGTTGGCGCGATGCGGCTGCGCACGCTTTGCGCGAGTTGCCCGCGGAGGCAATCGGCCGTCTCACCGCGCGGGACCGCAGCGAGGGAATCGTCTGCCACCGCGATCTGGCGCCGCACAACATCCTGATGGACGCGGGGGCGCCCGCCCGCCTGATCGATTTCGATCTGGCGGGGTGCGATTCCCCATTGTACGACCTGTTTCAATTGTACGGCCACATGACATACAGCGCGCCGCGCGAGGAACGCGCATTTGCCGACATGATCGACGCCTACGTGCGCGTGGCGGACCTGAGCGACCAGCACATCGCGGTGCTCTCGGCGCTGCGCGGCTACCCGGCGCAGCTGCTGCGCGAGGTGGGCGACAGTTCGCGGGCGGTGTCGGCGCGTTCCCGAACGAGGGCGGCGACGCGCGTCCGGTACGCGGCGACGATCGAGGCGAGGCGCGCGGGCGCGCGGGCGTGATATACTGGCTGCAACGTGTATGGTGCGAGTCCGAAATGGGTTGGGGGAGTGAAAACGTTCGTGCAATCGATTCGCATTGCTTTGGGACAAGTCTCTCCTGTTCTCGGGGACGTTTCGGCCAATGTCCAGACGCATATGGCGGCCATCGCGCAGGCCATTTCGCAGGGTGCGGACGTTGTTGTCTTCCCGGAACTCGGACTGACCGGCTATCTGCTCAAGGACCTGACGTATGAGGTGGCCTGCAGCCTGACCGACCCCGTGCTCGAACCGTTGATCAAGGCCAGCGAGGACATCGATGTGTTGTTCAGCATGATCGAGGAGGGGCCGGACCACCGTTTTTACGTCGCCGCCGCTTACGCCGCTGGCGGGCGCATCGCGCACGTGCACCGCAAGCTCTACCTGCCGACGTACGGGCTCTTCGAGGAGGGCAGACACGTCGCGCGGGGCGGAGCCGTCGAGACGTTCGACTTTCGCGACGAGGCGCGGGCGGGGGTCATGATCTGCGAAGACGCGTGGCATCCCTCGGTTCCGTATCTGCTCGCCCTCTCGGGAGCGGACGTGCTGTTGATCCCCGCGTCCGGACCGGGACGGGCCTTGGGCGGCGACCCAAACTCGGGCGCGCAGGCGTTCTGGGAGCGGATGCTGCGCACATACGCGCAGCTCTTCTCTTGCTACATCGTGTTTGTCAATCGGGTGGGGTTCGAGGACGGACTGTTCTTTTTCGGGCATTCGTTTGTTGTTGCGCCGGACGGAGAGATCGTCGGCGGCACGGATTCCCACGAGCGGGCGCTGTGCGTGGTGGAACTGGATCTTGAGTCCGTGCGGCGCGAACGTTATCGCACGCCGCTGTTGCGCGACGAGGACGTGCATCTGACGCTGCGCACACTGGCCAAATTGGCGGAGCGGAGGTGAGAGAGGTGGCGGCAATGCAGGAGGCTGTGACGGACATCTCGCGTGGCGGGCCGACGAACGACGCGCACGGCGATGCGCGCGCGGCGGCGCAGGCAGGTCCGGGGGGCGCGGAGCAGGCAGGTCCACAGGAAGGGGCGCGGGAGGTCGGTCGCATCGGAGCCAGGCTGGCGACGGATGTCGGCCGGGCGGTTCCCATCCTGCACGCGTTCTTGCGGGAGGAAGTGCGCAAGACCGGGTACGCGGACGTGGTGTTCGGACTGTCGGGCGGTATTGACAGCGCGGTGGTGGCCTACCTGGCGGTCGAGGCGCTGGGCAGGGAACGCGTGCACCCGGTCATCATGCCGTACCGCGCGAGCAACCCGGAGAGTCTGGCGGACGCCCGCAAGGTGCTGGCCGATCTTGGCCTGCCCGAGCTTGTCGTGGACATCACTCCCCAGATCGACGCGTATTTTGCGCGGGCGACGGACGCATCGGCGCTGCGGCGCGGCAACAAGATGGCGCGCGAACGGATGTCGATCCTGTACGACCAGTCGGCGGTCTTTCGCGCGCTGCCGCTCGGCACGAGTAACAAGACGGAACTTCTGCTCGGGTACGGCACGCAGTTCGGCGACCTGGCGTCGGCCCTCAATCCTGTCGGCGACCTCTACAAGACGCAGGTGAGGGCGGTGGCGGAAGTGATCGGCGTGCCGCAAAGCATCCGGGAGAAGCCGCCGTCGGCCGACCTGTGGGCGGACCAGACCGACGAGGATGAACTCGGCTTCACCTATGGGGAGGCGGACGCCATCTTGCACCTGTTGGTCGACGAACGGCTGCCGGCCCCGCGCGTCGTGGAACTCGGTTTTTCTGAAGCCGTGGTGCGTCTCGTGGAGCGCAGGATGCGGCAGAATCACTTCAAGCGGCGCATGCCGGTGATCGCGAAACTGTCTAGCCGCACGATCGGGATTGACTTTCGCTATCCGCGGGACTGGGGCATGTGACGGCAGGGATGGGACGGCAAGCATGTGACGCGGCGGACATGTGACGACGGGGATGGGACGCGGCGGGAGATATGCGTCCGCCATGAGACGGCGTGGCGAAGTCAGGAGGCGGGAGTTTGTCCGGACATTCCAAGTGGAAGAACATCGCTCACCGCAAGGGCAGACAGGACGCCTCGCGCGGCCACATGTTCACGCGGCTGTGCCGCGACGTGTACGTGGCCGTGAGGCGCGGCGGCGCGAATCCCGATGTGAATTACGCGCTCAAGGTCGCGCTGGAGAAGGCGCGCGCAGGCAGTGTGCCGAACGACACGCTGCAGCGCACGATTGGCAAGGCTTTGGGCAATGTGGAGGGCGTCGCCTACGAGGAATTCATCTATGAAGGCTACGGGCCAGGCGGGTTTGCGGTCATGCTGGAACTGTCGTCCGACAACCGCAACCGCACGGCGGCGGAAGTGCGCCACCTGTTCGCGAGGCACGGCGGAAACCTCGGCGAGACGGGCTGTGTGGCATGGATGTTTGCGCGCAAAGGGCTTTTGACCGTGGCCAAAGAGTCTTTGGGTCTGTCTGCGGACGACCTGACCCTGCTCGCCCTCGAGGGCGGAGCCGATGACGTGGAGGAGACGGACGAGGAGTTCTTGCTTTACGTCGACTTGGAAGCGGCGTCCGGGCTCGAAGAGATGTTGCGCGGGGCGGGCGCGACATTCGAGGGCGCGCGCGTGGCGTACGTTCCGTCGACGATGCTGACGGTGCCGCAGGAGGACGAGGAGCGCGCTTCGGCCCTCTTGACTCTTCTTGAAGAACACGATGACGTGCAGAGTGTCTATACGAACGCCGAGTTCGCCGACTGAGGCGGACTCGGGCATGGGGAGGCGCGAAGTGCGGATATTGGGTATTGATCCCGGGTTCGGGAGACTCGGTTTTGGCGTGATCGACGCGAAAGGGAATCGGCATACGGCCGTCGAATACGGTTGCATCGAGACGGTGCCGCACACCCCGACGGGCGTCAGGCTCATGCGGATCCATGAGGGCGTGAGCGACGTCATCCGTGAGCGCAGGCCGGACGTGATGGCGATCGAGCAACTGTTTTTCAGCCGCAATGTCACGACGGCGCTCGTTGCGTCCGAAGCGCGGGGAGTGGTCGTACTGGCCGCGGAGATCGCGGGCATTCCGCAGTTCGACTACACGCCAGTGCAGGTGAAAAAGGCGGTCACGGGCTACGGCGCCGCGGACAAGCAGCAGGTCCAGGAGATGGTGCGGGTTTTGCTCGGGCTGTCCGTCCGTCCAAAACCGGACGACGCCGCCGACGCCCTGGCCGTCGCGCTGGCGCATGCCTGTCTGGGATTGCAGCGGCAGCGCATCGCCCAAGTTGCGGCGGCGCACGAGGCGCAAAGCGGCGCCGCCAAAGACGGATCGCGCCGACTACTCTGAATGGCACGGTCTGGGGGAACGGGTTAGGATGATCGCCTTTCTGTCGGGTACGGTGGCGCTGATTGAGGACGATGCCCTTGTGCTGGATGTCGGCGGCGTGGGTTACCGCGTGTTCACCGCGGAATCCGTGCGGCTGTCGGCCGAACGCGACGCTGCGCTACGCCTTTTTACTTACCAACATGTGCGCGAAGATGCGATACTGCTATACGGTTTTGCCAGTGACGAGGAGCGCAGGCTGTTCGTGCGGCTGCAAAGCGCGACGGGCGTCGGGCCGAAACTCGCCCTGCAGATGTTTGGCCGGCTGTCTGCGGCGCAGATTGTACGCGCGATCCAGACGGAAGACGTGGAAGCGCTGACGACAGTGCCGGGCATCGGAGCGAAGATTGCCAAGCGCATCGCGCTGGAATTGCGCGACCGGATCGACGATCTGGCGCAGGTCCTCCCCGATCCCGGCCAGGGGCGCAAGAACGCGGCGCGGGCTGCGCAGAGTCCGGGGCCGGACGTCCTGCCGCACCTTGTGGAGGCGCGTGAGGCACTGCTCGCACTGGGCTTCCAGGAACGCGAAGTGATAGACGCGCTGTCGGTGTTCGCCGAGCAGGCTCTGCCCACGGCGGACATCGTGCGCCAGGCCCTCCGCCGCCTCGCGCGCTAGCGGCAGACCGCCGTGTGCGGCGCGCCCGCGTCAAAGCAAAGAGGAACAAAAAGCGCTGTGGAAGCGCCCGGAAGGCCATGTGCGGCGCGCCGGCGCGAAAGCGGATCACGGGCGGGCAAGCGAATTCGATAGGGCGCCTTCGATGGCGCCGGGCCGATTGACTCGCATTTCCCGGGTAGACCGCCACGCGCGGCGCCGATGCCGTTTGGGGGTGATCGATGGTGGAACGGGTCGTGGATGCTGCATATCGCCAGGAGGACGAGAAGGAAGATTCACTGCGCCCGAGACTGCTCGACGAGTTCGTAGGCCAACACGGGGTCAAGGAAAACCTGCGCGTCTTTATCGACGCCGCCCGGTTGCGGCGCGAGGCTCTGGACCACGTCCTGTTCTACGGTCCCCCGGGGCTCGGAAAGACGTCCCTGGCACACATCATCGCAAATGAACTCGGGGTCAATATCCGCGTGACCAGCGGCCCCGCCGTCGAGCGGGCGGGAGATTTGGCTGCCATTTTGACCAATCTCGAAGAGGGCGACGTGCTGTTCATCGACGAGATCCACCGGCTGCCGCGGACTGTGGAAGAGGTCCTGTACCCGGCGATGGAGGACTTTGCGGTCGATATCATTCTCGGCAAAGGGCCGGGCGCGCGGTCCCTGCGGCTGGACCTGCCGAAGTTTACGCTCGTTGGCGCCACGACGCGCGCAGGTCTGCTCTCGGCGCCGCTGCGCGATCGGTTCGGCGTGGTGCAGCATCTGACCTACTTCCCGGTGTCCGACCTGGAGTTGATCGTGAGGCGGGCGGCGGGCATCCTGCGGGTGCCCGTTGAAGGTACGGGAGCGCATGAGATCGCGCGCCGCTCGCGCGGGACGCCGCGTATCGCAAACCGACTGTTGAGGCGCGTGCGCGATTTTGCCCAGGTGCTCGGGGACGGAGTGATCGACAGTGCTGTCGCCTGCGACGCCTTGGTCCGCATGAACGTGGACGAGCACGGTCTTGACGAAATCGACCACCGCCTCCTGCTTGCCATCATGGACAAGTTCTCCGGGGGTCCCGTGGGACTCGACACGCTTGCCGCGACGGTCGGGGAGGACGCCGGGACGCTCGAGGACGTCTACGAACCGTATCTGATGCAGATGGGTCTGCTTCAGCGCACGGCGCGGGGAAGAGAGGCGACCGAGTTGGCGTACCGCCACTTTGGCCGGCCTTTTCTGCGCGGCGGGGCCCCGTGAGATGAAGGCGGACGGGTCGGTGGGAAGTCGGATGGTATTTTCACGTGCGTGCCGGATTCTGCGTCATAAATGCTTGACTGGCAACGAATCTCTGTAGAAGGGTGGGTTGCGCGAGTTATGCGACTGTCCTTTCGCCGCAAGCTTACTGCTGCGTCGGATACGCTGGAAACATTGCTCGCGCAAGCCCGGGAAGGAAACGGAGACGCGCGCGAGCAGCTTCTGCGGGATTACTTCCCGTTTGTGGAGCGCGTTGCGCGCGACACGTGCCGGAGGCCCGTGACCCGGACGGACGATGAATTCCAGATTGCGCTCATGGCCATGAATGAAGCGATCGACGCCTATCAGGCCGGTCGCGGCAGTTTTGTCGGATTTGCGGAGACGGTCATGCGCAGGCGCTTGATCGATTCCTTCCGCGGGGTGCGCGTGCGGGAAGTGCCGTTCACGACGTTCGACGAAGAGGACGGCGAGGGCAACATCCAGAATGCCGTGGAGAATGCCACCGCCGTGCGCGCGTACTCGGAGGACGAAGAGGCGACCGCGCGGGCGCAGGAGATCGCATTGTACTCGCAGGAACTGGAGCGATTTGGACTGTCGTTTCTGGAGCTCGTGGAGGTGTCGCCGAAACACGCGGACGCGCGCGAGCATGCGATTGAAGTGGCCCGTCTGATCGCTTCGGACGCGGAACTGCGACAATTGTTCCTCAAGTCGCGCAGTCTGCCGCTCAAACAGTTGCAGTCCAGGGTGGCGGTGAGCCGCAAGACGCTGGAGCGCCAGCGGGGCTACATCGTTGCTGTGACGGTCCTCTTGCTCGGGGACTATGAGCTGCTGCAGGCGTTTGTCCATAGGGGGTGAGTGAGGATGAGCCGGGGAATTGTCCTGGAAATAGTCGATGAGCGGACTGCGGTCGTCCTCACGAACGACCTTGGGTACGTGCGCGTGCCGCGTCTTCCCGGGATGGTGATCGGTGCGGAGGTGGACGTGGAGACGCCATGGGCGAGTCCGGGGCGGCCCGTGGGGAAACGCGGATTTTTCACGGGGCGGCGGCGGTTTTCGTGGCCGGCGGTGGCGGCTGCCTGCCTGATCGCCGCGACTGCGCTCACCACGATGCAGGTTCGCTCGGCTTGGGCAAAACCGTACGCCTACGTGTCGCTCGACGTCAATCCCAGCGTGGAGTTGACGCTCAATTCAGCGGATCGCGTGGTTGGCGTCGCGGTCCTTGACGCCTCAAGCGCGAGGACGGTGCAGGGACTGCAACTCGAAGGGCTGACGATTCACCGGGCGCTCAAACGCTATGTGGCCCGTCTTGTAGCCGAGGGGTACATGAAGCGGGGAAGAGCCGCGATCATTGTGGCGACGGCTCCGGCCGGAAACGGCCAGTTGTCCAGCGCCGTGAGCGCCGATGTGCAGGAGGCCGTGCAGCGCACCTTCAGGGGCGCCAATGTGCAGATTGCGTCGCTGGTCGTTCCGGAAGGCGTGCTCAGGAGCGCGCTGTCCTATCATGTTTCGCCGGGCAGACTGGCGCTGTACGTGGAGGCGAAGCGCATGGGTGTGACGGTGAACTGGCGGGACATTGTATACGGACACCTGACGCGGGCGGTTGGCGGCGAGGAACAGTTGGCAAGCGTTGTAAAACAAATGCAGGGCAACCAGTTGCTCGCCCTGGAACTCAGCCGGATCGAACCGCAGAGCCCGGGTGCGGTCAAGCAGAGCATGCGGCAGTTGTTGCGCGTCGTCGAGGCGCAGGCTGAACAAGGCGCCGGAAACGGAGAGAAGCCGGGCGACGTCGGCGCGGGCGCGCCGAACCGCGCGGCTGGCAAGGGCGGCGCCGCGGGTGAGAGCGGAACTGCCGGAGCAGCGGGCGGCAAGTCGGGTGTGCGCGGCGCGGCGAGCAAGCCGCCGGTGACGGCCAAGGCGAAGGTGAACGTGCACATCGTGAGCACGCAGCAGGTTGGCGGCGGAGCGCCCGCTTCCGCACAGGAGGGAGAAGCTGCGACTAAGGCTGGCGCCGCGCCAAAGAGCGCTGACGGCGTGCATGCGGAAGGCGAGGTTCCATCGCCTCCACTGGTTCCCGGAGCCGCGTCCGACCATGGACAGCACGGTGGGGGAGGCGCCGATCGGCGCGGGTTGGTGGGTAAGGGGATGGTCAGCGCGGTGGTCGGGGGCGATCATCCGACGGGCCATGGCGGCGGGAGCGACAAGAAGCACGGCGACGGCGCTTCCGGGAAGCAGGGAAACGGGAAGCAGGGCGGTGACAAGCAGGGAAACGGCGAGCGAGGCGCGAAAGGCGGCAAGCCTATTCCGTCCGTGCGCGTCACCACGCCGGGAGCGTCCGCGTCTGCGGGTGGCGACGGCAAGCAGGGCGACAACCAGGACGGTGGCCAGCAGGGCCACGGCCAGGAGGGCGACGGCCAGCAAGGCACGTCTGAGGGGCAGGCGTCACGGGTCGGCTCCGGCTCCGGGCATGAGGTCCTGCAGCAACATCGAGCGACGCGTGGTGCCGAAGGTGGTCGGAGCGTCGTGAACACGGGGAGCGCGAGTGGCGTCGCGGTGCAGGCGAGCGACAGGACGGGTGCGTCTTCGGCGGCTGACGGCTCGAAGACCAGCGGTCAGTCCACCTCCGGCAAGGTCGCCGGATCGGTGAAGGTGACTGTTGACTCCGCAACGAAGACGAAGCACGAGGACCATACACAGATCATACAACGCGCGAATCATACGAATTCAAACGGTCATAAAGAAGATAGGCACCACAAGCACCAGCTTTCACAGGCCGGCCAGCGCGGCGGTGGATCTCAGAATCCGGGCGACCAGAAGAAAAAAAGCAAGCGCCAACAGAAAAAAAGCGACCAGCAGCGGAAAAAGGGCGACAGACAGCAGAATCAGGGCGACCATCAACAAAAACAGAACGGGAATCAGCAACAGGGCAACCAGCAGCAACAGAGCGGCTCCGGCGACGGAAGCAGCGGCTCGCAAGGTCCTCGCACCGGAGCCTCAGTGAGCGCTGGTTCTGGTGGGACGGACACAGGCGCATCTGTCTCTGTGGGCAGCGGCGCTGGCCAGAGCGGCGGAGATGGTCAGAGCAGCCAAACTGATACAACGCTGGGAACTAGCGACAATTCGAACTAGTAGATCGATTCGTAAATAATGTTATTATACCTGCTCCCGTCGTGCTGCCGACTCCATCTTGTATCGCCAGCGAAAGGGAACAGGGTTCTCGTTG
>JAKACX010000056.1 GCA_021821055.1 Bacillota bacterium | reverse complement strand
CGGCCGTTCCGCCGTGGCGGCGCTGGAACAGGAGGAGCGGGCGCGCACGGGCATCAAGTCGCTCAAGATCACGTTCCATCGCGTATTTGGCTACTGCATCGAAGTGACGTCGTCCAACGCGCACCTTGTGCCGGGTGATTTTGAACGGCGTCAGACCCTGGCGGGATCGGAGCGGTTTGTGACGCCGCGCCTGCGCGAGGTGGAGCGCGAAATTCTCACGGCGGACGACCGGTCGCGATCGCTTGAGTGGGAGTATTTCGTGCAGTTGCAGCAGGCCGTGCTCGAGGAACTCGGCGCGATCCAGGATGTGGCGGAAGCGATCGGGGAACTCGACGCGCTGCAGAGTCTGGCCGAAGCGGCGCGCACCTGGCGCTATACGCGGCCGCAGGTGACGGAGGGCGATGAACTCGTCATCGTCGGCGGGCGGCATCCGGTGGTGGAGCGGCGCGCAGGGGCAGAGTATGTGGCGAACGACCTGTCGCTCAGCGCGCAGCGACGGATCGCCGTCCTGACCGGTCCCAATATGGCCGGGAAGAGCACGTTCATGCGGCAGGCGGCGCTGATCGTCCTGCTGGCGCAGGCGGGTTCGTTCGTGCCTGCCAAGGAGGCGACCGTCGGTCTGGTCGACAAGCTGTTCACGCGGATCGGAGCGTCGGACGACGTGGCGGGGGGCATGAGCACCTTCATGGTGGAGATGTCGGAGACGGCCGACATCCTGCGCCAGGCGACGGAGCGCAGCCTGATTGTCTTTGATGAGGTGGGCCGCGGGACCGCGACGTACGACGGCATGAGCATCGCCGAAGCGCTGCTGGAGCACGTGCACGACCACATTGGGGCGCGCACGCTGTTTGCCACGCACTACCACGAGTTGACGGTGCTGTGCGACCGCCTGCCGCGGATGTTCAATCTCTCTGCCGCGGTGGCCCTGCACGGCGGCCAACTGGTCTTTTTGCACCGCATCGTCGACCGGCCGGCGGACCGCTCCTACGGGGTGCAGGTGGCGCAAAAGGCTGGCCTGCCGGAAACTGTGACGGCGCGGGCGGCGCTCATCCTGCAGCGGCTGGAGGCGGCCGCTGCGGCGGCGTACGAGGCAGGGGCGTCGGGACAGGCAGAGGTGTCGGCGGGGCTCGCGGAGGCGACGGACCCGGCGGACGTCACGCGACTGCGGGCGGCGGGCGGCGCAGGCGACGGCGCCCATCGGGATGCGCGCGCGGCGGGCAGGGCGGCGGAGCGCGAACAGGTGTGGGAAACGCGTGCGCGGGCCATACTCGAACTGGATCTCGACGGCATGACGCCGCGCGACATCCAGGCGTTCCTGTACGAGTGGCGCGCGGGGTGCCTGGCGTGATGCGGCGGTCGCCCGGGGACTTGTCCCCGTCGGGCCGCGAAGGGGGTAAGCGAGGTGGCGGTCGTGCGCAGTGACATTCGCATTCTTGACGCCCTGGTGGCCAATCAGATCGCGGCCGGCGAGGTGGTGGAGCGCCCGGCGTCGGTTGTCAAGGAGTTGTTGGAAAATGCCCTCGACGCCGGCGCGACGAACATCGCGGTGAGCATTGTCGAGGGCGGGCTCAAGGAGATCGACGTGACGGACGACGGCGCGGGCATCGCGCCGGAACAGGTCGAACTGGCGTTCGTCCGCCACGCGACGAGCAAATTGCGGACCATGGCCGACCTGCGGCGGCTGGCGAATCTCGGGTTTCGCGGCGAAGCGCTGCCGTCGATCGCATCGGTCGGCCGGGTGTCCATGAGAACGCGCGTAGCCGGGCAAGATGCGGGTGTGGAAGTCGAACTCGAGGGCGGAGAGCTGCGCGACCGCCGCCCCGTCGGCTGTCCGCTTGGGACGCGGGTGCGCGTGCGCGATTTATTCTTCAATACGCCCGCGCGCCTGAAGTTCGTGCGGTCTCTGCAGACAGAGACGAGCCATGTTCTGGACGTTGTCGGCCGGGCTGCTGCTGCGCGGCCCGACGCGGCGATCTCGGTGACGGTCGACGGGCGGCGGCAGTTTGCCACACCGGGCGACGGGGAGTTGGTGTCGGTCTTTCGCGAGGTGTACAGTCACGGGGTGTCCGAGCGGGCGATGGCGCTGCTGTTTGACGCGCCGGAGTACTCGGGCCGCGGACTGCTTGGCGCGCCGGCCGATTCCAGGACGTCGCGCACCGGGTTCTGGTTTTCCATCAACGGCAGGGCGGTGCGCAGCCTGGCGCTCGGGCAGGCGGTCCTGGAGGGGTGCCATACGCTGATTCCGCGCGGGCGGTACCCGATTGTCATGCTGAATCTGGCGATGGACCCGGAACTCGTGGACGTAAACGTCCACCCCGCCAAGTGGGAGGTCAGGTTCAGCGAGGAGCGGGACGTCCGCGAACTGGTGCGCAGGGCAACGCTGGCGGGCATCGAGGCGGGCGCGGGGATTCCGGATATGCGGCTTGGGGGCGGACCGCGCACGGCGCAAGGGGCTCCGGCGCACACGGAATCGCCTGACGGGCCGACGGACGGGCCGCAGCAGCCGCGCCCGTTCGTCCAGGGGGACGGTTCGCGGGGCGGCAACGGGTCGGCATATGGCGGCGTCCACGGCGGACCCGCCGCCCCGGGCGGACGCAAACCTGCGCAACAACAGTCCGTGCAGGCGGCGCTGCAACTGCAGGAGCCGCTGACGGCCTACGGCGGCGGCCCCGCCGCGCAGGAGTTGGCTTCCGCCAGCGCGCCGGCGGAAGCCGCCGCGCTGGCGGAGAGGATTGGCCCCGCGGACGCAGATGTAGCGCCCGTGGGATTGGGCGTACCGGGGGCGGTCGCGGTCGGCGGGACGGGCGCAGACGTTTCGGCCGCCGGGGTGCAACGCCTGCACGGCGTATTGCGCCCGGTGGCCCAGGTGCTGAACATGTACATCGTCGCGGAAGACGGGGACGCGGTCTATCTGATCGATCAGCATGCGGCGCATGAACGGGTGCTGTTCGAAAAGTTCCGTGCGGCCTTCGCGGCGGGTCAGGTGCGACCCGTGGAGCTGTTGGTGCCCCTGACGGTCGATGTGCGCCCGCAGGACGTGGCGACTCTCGCCGCTCTGGCGGGGCAGGCCGCTGTCGTGGGCCTGCAGTACGAACTGTTTGGCGAGCGCTCGTTTCTCATACGCACGATTCCGCACATCTGGGAGGGGCTGAACCTCGACCGGCTTGTGGGCGACACGTTTGCCGAACTGGTGGAACAAGGCGAGGCGCCGAGTCACCTGTGGCTCGAGGACCGCATTGTCCTGCGCTCGTGCAAGGCCGCTGTGAAAGCAAACCACCGCCTGAGCGTGATGGAGATGGAGGCTCTGCTGCAGTCGCTTGTTCCGCTGGAGAATCCGTTCACGTGTCCGCACGGGCGCCCGACCGCGCTGCGCATCACGCGATCTCGGCTGGAACGGGAATTCGGTCGGTCGCAGTGAGCGCACCGCATCCACTTCGACTGCGGGATGTGCACGGGAATGCCTTGACGCCTGCCGGAATCCTTGCGACGAATGCCGGCAATGCCAGTCCGCAGGCAGTCCACGCAGTCGAGGCCCTCGCGGGGCACGCAGGACTGCCTTTCGTTCATCGGCGCAATCGCTCGATTGAGCAACTCTTTTGCGACGAAGCGTTCGACCGGCTGTTGGTATGGCCGGTCGCAGGGCAACCGCAGTTGCACCGCCGGGGAGGAGCCGGACCGCTGTTCTACCACCCGGGCATGGGCCTGGTGCGGATCAAGCGGCTCGCGGACGGCCACGAAGACGACCGCCTGCTCATCGCCTCGGGGGTGCGGCCGGGCGACCGCGTGCTGGATTGTACGGCGGGGCTCGGCTCGGACGCTGTCGTGTGGAGTCACGCTGTCGGCGCGCAAGGGATCTGCACGGCGCTGGAAGCGCGCGCCGACATCGCGCAGTTGTTCGCGATCGCACGCGCCACCCACGAGACGGGCGTCGCCGCGTTTGACACGGCCTTGCGCAGGGTGGACGCGCGCTGCGCGGCGTTTCGCGAGGCGTTTGCGGTGCTTCCGGACGACAGCTATGATATCGTCTATTTCGATCCAATGTTCGACGCGTCGGTCGAAGGGTCTCACGCGATGCGGCTGATGCGCGATTTCGCTGACCTGACGGACGTCACGCGAAGCGATCTCGGGCACGCACTTCGCATCGCGCGCCGCGCCGTTGTGATCAAGGGTCGCCGGGACAGCGCGCTGTGGCGCGAACTCGGCGTTGCGCAGGTCGGGCGCAACAGCGGTCAGGTCGCGTACGGGTTGGTCCCGCGGCGGTAGCCACGGCGACGTCATCGTGCAAAGGGGAGCTGCCGGTTGGAATTGCCCATCGTGCTGTGTATCGTCGGGCCGACCGCCGTGGGCAAGACGGGTTTGAGCCTGGCGGCGGCGGAGGCGACGGGCGGTGAGATCGTCTCGGCTGATGCGATGCAGGTGTACCGGTACATGGATATTGGCACGGCGAAGATTCCGGCCGCGCAGAGGCGCAATATCCCCCACCACATGCTGGACGTCGCCGAACCCACCAGCGCTTTCACGGTCCACGAGTACGTCGCCAGCGCCAGACCGATCATCTCCGGGATCGCGGGCGCAGGGCGTCTGCCGGTCGTGGCCGGGGGCACTGGTCTGTACGTCCGCGCTCTGGTGGATGGGTTCGATCTCGCAGGAACGGCGCGCGACGACGCCCTGCGCAGCGCCCTTCAGGAGCGCGCGAAAGAGGACGGTCCGGCGGCGCTGCATGGGCAGCTTGCACAGCGGGACCCTGGCGCCGCGGCGCGCATCCACCCGCATGACGTGCGGCGCGTGGTGCGGGCTCTGGAGATCATCGCGCACACAGGACAGACGCTGGCGCAGAGCTATCGCGCGGAACCTCCGTGGTGCCGCCCCGTGTTCGTCGGACTGACGATGCCGCGCGCTGTCCTGTACGAACGCATTGAACAGCGCGTCGATCAAATGATGGAGGCGGGGCTCCTGCAGGAAGTGGAGGACCTTTTGCGTCGGGGGTGCACACGGCGGCACACCTCGATGCAGGCGATCGGGTACAAGGAGATAGTCGGTCACTTGCTCGGCGAGCTGAGCCTCGACGCCGCGGTTGCGGAAATCAAGCGCGCAAGCAGGCGGTATGCCAAGCGCCAATTGTCCTGGTACAGGGCAGATCCGCGCGTGATGTGGTTTGAAACCCCTGAAGATGGTATGATGGAACCGTTGTGCGCAACGGTTTTGGCGCGCCTTGCCGAGGAGGGCCCGGCGCTCGGGTGACTCCGGGAAGCGGCGGCGCGCAAGAAAGATGGAAGAGCGGGTTTGGGAGAGTACGAGCATGGGTCTGGAGGGCGCTTTGGTGACGACAACGAAACCGATCAATATTCAGGACAGCTTTCTGAACACCATCCGTAGAGAGAACATCCCGGTCGTCGTGTATCTGGTAAATGGGTTCCAAATTCGCGGGTTGGTCCGCGGGTTCGACAATTTCACCGTCGTGGTGGAATCAGAGGGCAAGCAGCAGTTGATTTACAAACACGCGGTGTCCACCTTTACGCCGAGCCGTCCGGTGCGGTTCGAGACGGAGTGACGGGCGCGCCTGGCCGCCGTGCGCCGGCAGCCAGGCGGGACGGGCCGACGTGCGGCGGGGACTGGCGGGCGGACGGGACGGGCGCGATTGACACTGCCGCGGACCGTGTGGTATTTTACATCTTGTCGTATCGGCCAGCGTAGCTCAGCAGGTAGAGCAACTGACTTGTAATCAGTAGGTCGCAGGTTCGATTCCTGTCGCTGGCTCCATAGAAAAGCCCGGTAATACGGGAAAAACGAAGGGCCGCCCGAATGCTGGGCGGCCTTTTCTTGCGCTTGGCGTGTCAGCAGTGTGTCAAAGTTTCATCCGTCCCCGGATTATCTTTCATTGACAGCAGACGATTCAGTCTTAAAGACTTCGCGCGTACTGTCGATAAACGCCCGCAATGGGGGTGAAATCCACTTGTCTTGATGCCAGGCGAGTTGCGTATAGATCTGTTTGTCGGACCATTGCCAAGCCAACTCGCGCAATCGCCCCGCCTTTATCTCTCTTTCCACGGCCATGGCCGGCAATACAGCAATTCCCAGGCCATTGAAGACACATTGCTTCATGGCCTCCGTTCACTGTCCCGGAAACTGCCCTTACTCGATATGGTTTCTGCGACGTCCATCTGTGGAGCGATAGAACTCTGGATTATCACGCTCCTGAGCGGACACACGAGAGAGATTTGGCAGTCCTTCATCCATCTCAATGCGGCAGGGTGGGCAGAGTTTCTCTACGTGGCCGTCATTGTGAGTACAGTTTCCTACATTCTCTATGGTTATAGCCTGAAAAGGTTGCCATCTGCAGTATCTTCGGCCTTGACATTTTATCCTCAGGTCATTTTTATGGCGGTGGTACAATGGATTTGGCTTGGGATTGAACCGACCAGCACGTCGACCATCTGGACCGCATTGGTCGACTGTCGCTCGATCACCTCAAAGACCATCCGGACGGGCTTTTTCAGTCCTCTCATCGGGGCCATAATCGATCCCCGATACACCTTCTTGCCCTCGCGCGGTTCACTGCAGGCGCCGTGCTGCTGTGCCGTCATGAGCCAGGCCTCGGGGCTCTCTTTCCGTCGCAGATCCGAGATCTGACGGGCATAGCGGATACTCTGACCAAGAGACGCCACGAATTCAGGTTTCAATTAGAGAGGTTTTTCTTGACGGGCACGCTGGTGGTTGCTATTCTTGTACATAGAATAACTATGTATAGAGGTGAACTGGGATCGACCGCGATGTGGTGAAAGGGTTCATTGACCCGGTGATTCTGTCGGTTGTGGCGCGCGGCGATACATACGGCTACGAGATCGCGAAGTATGTCAACGATTTGACCGGCGGGGCGCTGGAACTCAAGGAAGGGACGCTGTATCCGGCGCTTCGCCGTCTGGAGGCCGAGGGCTTTATTGAGGGCTACTGGGGCAGCGAAACAGGCGGGCCCAGAAGGCGGTATTACCGGATCACCAGGTCTGGTCGCACGGCCCTCGATTCCGCACGGTCGGATTGGCGCAGGGACAGGCAGGTCATCGGGTTATTCCTGGGAGAGGGGTTTGCGCTGTGCAGGACCATATACAGGCCTATTTGAGGGACGTCATGCGCCACACCGGGCTGTCCCGCCCGGAAAAGGCTGACTGGATCGAAGAGATGACAGGTCATCTGCATGATGAGGCGGCGCAGTTCATGCGTCGCGGTTACGGCGAAGGCGAGGCGATCGCGCTCGCCCTGCAAGAGTTCGGCGAGCCTGCGGTGTTGCGCCGGAAGATTTCCCGCGAGACGTTTGGAATGTCTCTTCCGCTCATCCTTCTCTCGGCCGCGGCCTGCTTTGTCTTGTTTTGTGTGGATTGCGCCATTCTGGCGATTGCCGTGCGGCTGAGGCAGCCGTCTATTTATACGGCAAATCTCGTCGATATGCTGCGGGCCGCTGTGACTTCCCCGTCCTTGATGGCGGGATCGTGTCTCAGTTTTCTCTCCCTGCTGAAGACTCGGCGCCGCGCCGATCGCATGGCGATCCTGTCCATCCTGTCCGGATTTGGCCTGCTCTGGGTCCTCATCCGGATGCCGCTTTCCGATCCGTGGAATGGATTCATCTTCTCCTTCAAGAGCCTCTTCGTCCCCATGTCCATCGTTGGCCTCACGATGCTCGGCATCATCACGGTGTTTCTCTCCGCTTGGGGACTCGTGCTGTTCGCATGGACCAGAAATCGGTGGGTCGGACTCTTCCCCACCGTTCTGTCCATCGTCGTAGGCCTCTGTGCAGTGGTGGTATTTCCGACGCTGAACGGTTTCTATGTGAACTGGGACGGCGCCATGATATGGAGTGTGTTCGCATCCGCCGCAGAGCGCTGTATTCCCGTCGTTCTTCTGTTGTTCATCTTTACGATGATCGACAAATATCGCCCTGTCGTCAGGGAGACATCTTGAGGAGTTTCTGCGCACCCGCCGTCCAAATTGAATGACCATTATCTCAGGGGGAGGTTCTGATCCATGAGCCGTATCGGACGAGACCAGGTTCTCGAAGCGATCGTTTCCGGACTGGCAGGTGAGGATTATGTCCTGGCGCTCTGGCTGGAAGGGGCGGACGGGACAAACAGCCTGGACGCGTATTCGGATATCGATCTGGTCTGCTATGCAAAAGAGGGCCGCGTGAACGATGCGGTGCGTCGGATGGACGACGCCCTGGAACGTCTGGGGACGCTGGATATCGCCTATGAACAGCCCGGTCGGCCTGCCAACAACCGCTACAAGGCGTATCATCTGACGGACACGCCGGAGAGTCTCCTGATCGATGTGACTTTCCAGGGCGAGAGTTTCCCAGTATCGTTCCTGCGCGAGGATCGGACCGTCATCCCTCTGGTGTTGCTGGATAAGGCGAGTGTTGTGAAATTCGGACCTGTGGATGCGGCGTCTCATCGTTCGCAATTGCAAAGCCAACTGACTCAGGCCAAGGGGATTTTCAGCCAGAGGAGCCGCGCGGTCAAGTATACGAGGCGCGGTCTCTTCCTGGAGTCGCTAGCGTACTATCACAAATATGTGCTTAATTCCCTTGTTGATGTCCTGCGGATTGTCCACACGCCGCTTCAGGCGGACTGCTTCCTGGTGCACGCAACAAGGGACTTTCCCGCTCCGGTGGTGTCAATGCTTGAAACCCTGTATGCTGTGAGAAACGTGGAGGACATTGCCGAAGGAATCAAACGGGCCGAAGACCTGTTTGCAAGTGCTGTCGCCGAAGCGGAGAGATTGCTGCCATAGTTCCCCATGGCGCCGGTGGGCCATCCCCGGCCACAGTCTCAGGCGACGGCGTTTTCAAGGTAGGAGGTGTCTTGATGTCGGCACCTATCCAGGACACTAACACACGGAAGGATAACGCCTGCCAGTCCATCAACAGCGTGATTCCCTTCGAGAAAAAGGAGAGTACGTTGACAAACCCATTTATGCAGATACATGAACCAAGAGCTTGGGGTCCAGGTTCATTTGAAATGGCTTTTCCGCTGATCGAAGCTGCCCACATTGGGTCTGGAATGCGAGTTCTTGAGGTTGGTGGTGGATCTGGTCAAATTGCTGCAACGCTTGCGAAGCACTGGAAGGTCTCTGTCGTGACGCTTGAGCCCTGGACAGATGGTTCTGAAATACGGCATGTTGCACTTGGAGAAGGCGTAGAAAATCAAGTTATGCCAATGCGCCTCAAGGCACAGAATCTTCCCTTCTCTGATGAGACATTTGATGCCGTAATCAGCGTTGGCTCGTTTGAGATGATTGGTGACGAACGCCCGCAAGCGCTGGCCGAGATCATTAGGGTCTCAAGAGCGGGAGCTATGATAGGCATTGCGGAGCCCATGTGTCGGACAGACATGGCACCAGAAGAAATCGCATTGTTGGATAATGAAAATCATCTGGAATTTCAGAAGTGCTTTCGAACTGTCGAATGGTATTCGTCGCTGTTCCATTCGTTCGGACTGGAAGTTGCGGATGCCCATTATTTCAGCCAATCCAGGCAATGGTGGATGGAGTATCGGAGAACTGCGAGAATCTTACAGGTGGAAAGAGAGTTGATTCTTTTGGACAACGATAGATGGATCGCTCTCGGCATGGTCGTGGGCCGTAAAGGAGAGTAAACGTCGGAGTCGCCAAGGGGTCGAATCCAACTCCGTCGTGGGCGATGTCACATTCTCGGGATAGGGGCATCATCCTACCAATCCATGATGGATGAACTCGACGTGTACCTCGACATCCTGAAATCAGGCATATACAGAAAGGAGGAGAAACCGTGATCGTTCTGGACCGTTTGACCAAGACTTTTGCTAACGGACGCGGTATCTTCGATCTGTCGATTGACGTGGCGCAAGGTGAAGTGTTCGGCTACCTTGGCCCGAATGGAGCGGGGAAATCCACCACCATCCGTCACTTGATGGGGTTCTTGCGCCCGGATTCCGGAACGGCGCGAATCAACGGCCTGGACTGTTTTGCGTCCGCGAGCAGCGTTCAGGAACACGTCGGCTACCTACCGGGAGAAATGGGGTTTTTGGACGGCATGAACGGCCGGCAGTTCCTTGATCTGCTGTCCGGCATGCGCGAGCTGCGCGACACCGGGCGACAAAAGAGCCTGATCGACCGGTTTGAATTGGACGCCAAAACGCCCATCCGCAAAATGTCCAAAGGGATGAAGCAGAAAGTCGGAATTGTCGCGGCATTCATGCACCGTCCGGACGTCCTCATCCTGGACGAACCCACGTCCGGGCTCGATCCACTGATGCAGCGGCGCTTTCTGGAATTGATCGAGGAGGAGAAGCGCCGGGGCGCCACCATCCTCATGTCGTCGCACCTATTTCTGGAGGTGGAGCGGGTCTGCGACCGGATCGGCATCATCAGGGACGGCCGGCTGGCCTCCGTGCAGGACGTGAAGAGCCTGCGTCAACTGCAGCGCAGGGTGTTCGCGGTGGGATTCGGCGATGCGGCGGATGCGGCCAGGCTGAAAGCCGCGGGCTGTCGCGTGGTGGGGCAGCGGGACAACGAACTGGATGTCGAGGTGCGGGGCGATTACAACGCGTTCATCAGGGCCTTGGCCGATTGCGATGTCCGGACGCTCGACGTGCATGAGCAGAGCCTGGAGCAGATTTTCATGCACTTCTACGGCGAGAAGGAGGCAAATTGACGTGAATCGGGCTCTGTTTGTCGCCATTTTGAGGATCAACGCGCGGACCACCGCGGGTTATCTCATCAGCGTGATTTTCTACCTGTGGCTGCTGATCTGGATCTACCCCTCATTTGCCGGTTCACAGTCGTTCAACGCCCTGTTGCAAAAGATGCCGCGGGGACTGATGAAGGCGCTCGGCTACTCCGTGGGCACGACGCATCTGGGCGGCTTTCTCGCGGGTGAATTCTACAGCCTGCTGTACCTGATCCTCATGGGCATGTACGCCATCACCACGGCGACAAAGCTGATCGCCCGTCCGATCGACAACGGCTCCATGGCGTACCTGCTGGCCACTCCCTTTTGTGCAGTTGAACGTCGTGGGCACGCTGCTGTTCTGTGCGGTATCCGGGTATTGCTTCCTGTTTTCCTGTTTTGCCCGCGATGAGCGGACCGCGCTCGGCCTCTCGGCGACGTTGACCGTTCTCTTCTATGGACTGCATGCGGTGGGAACGCTCAGCCAGCGCTTTAGCTGGATGAGCCGTCTGTCCCTGTTCACCGTGTTCAATCCGCAGAACCTGATGCATGGCCACGGGCACTTCGCGGCCGCTTCGATGTCGCTGGCGGCGCTGACCGTGGCTCTGTTCGGCGTGGCCATCGCCGTCTTTCGCAGGCGCCAGTTGGCACTGTGACGTGCGCGGCTGTTTTTCTATTATACTGTCAATATGGGCGATCAGAGCCACCTCCGATTGAGGGAAGAGAGGGGCGTCTGCCTCGGTCGATGTGCTTTGGCTCAGCCGTTATTGGCGCGAGAACAGAAAGCGGTTCGTCGTGTCAGAAGGGAGCGAATGTGATTGCTCACGACCGCGCGGCTGCAGCTGCGGGACTATGAAGAGGACGACTGGCGGCGGGTCCACGAGTATGCGTCCGATGCCGAAGTCTGCCAGTATATGGAGTGGGGGCCGAATTCGGCTGACGACACACGGGAATTCATTCGCTCCGCGATGGAGTCGCGGCGCGAGTCTCCGTGCCGGCAGTGGGCTCTTGCGCTGACGCTGCGGAGCGACGGGACGCTGATCGGCGGGTGCGGATTGGACATTCGTCCGCACGCCCAGGGTGTGATCGGCTATTGTCTGCACCCGGACTTCTGGGGGCAAGGATACGCGACCGAGGCGGCGCGGGCACTGTGCGGCATGGGCCTTCGCACGTTGGGACTGCACCGGATTTTCGCGACGTGCCGGCCGGAAAATCCGGCGTCGGCAAGGGTGATGGAAAAAGTGGGGATGACGCGGGAGGGACTGTTGCGCGAGCACCTGCATTACAAGGGACAATGGCAGAGTTCTTATCTGTATTCCATCCTGGCTGACGAATACCGGGAATCGGAGGAGTGAGAGTGAGGTGGGGGACGTTCTCATCCGAACGGCGGAGAAAGGTGACGCTGCGCGACTGGCCCGGCTAATGGACCTGTTGGGCTACTCGACAACGGTGAACGAAATGGAACAGCGACTGGACCGCATACTGGACAATCCTCGCTATCGAACACTGGTTGCGGTGGACGACGGTGCGCTTGTGGGCATGATCGGAATGGAAATGGGGTTCTCCTACGAGATGTGCGGAGTCTATCTGCGCATTCTGGCGTTGGTGGTGGACGAACGGGCGCGGGGAAGGGGAACCGGTCGGACGCTAATGGCCGCGGCGGAGCAATGGGCTGTTTCGCAGGGAGCGCGCCGCGTGCGGGTGAGCAGCGGCAATCGCCCGGAGCGGGCGGACGCCCACGCATTTTACCGGCGTGCCGGCTATGAGGCGAAGGGCACGAGCTTTCACAAGGAACTGCGCCCGTCGTGACGGTAAGCGCGAGCGCGATGAGGCGTAGGCCTGGGTGCCGACCGCTGGCGGCGAAGCCCCATTTCATGGCGGGCGATCAAAGGGAAATCGGCGGTGGCGGACGGGGGAACTCGGCGAATGGACGTGTACGCTGCGCGGTTGGCGGAGTTGATCCAGGCGGATGCCTGGTTCTCATCCATCCTGAAGGCCGTGAGGGACTGCGATCCGCCGGATTGGCTGGTCGGCGGCGGCGCGCTGCGCAATCTCGTGTGGGATCATCTGCACGGATATACCACAAGCCCTACCGCAGTGCGGGATGTCGATGTGGCCTATTTCGACGGAGGGGATCTGCGCGGCGGGCGGGATCATGAGGTCGAGCGCTGTCTTTGCGCGCGTCTGCCGGGGGTGCCGTGGCAGGCGAAAAACCAGGCGGGTGTTCACCTGTGGTATGAGCATGTCTTCGGGTTTCCGGTCCAGCCGCTTGTCTCCAGCGTGGACGGAGTGGGGACGTGGCCAGAGACGGCGACCAGCGTGGCGGTGCGGCTGCTGGCTGACGGCGAGTTGCGGATCGTCGCGCCCTGCGGGCTGTCCGACCTGTTCCAGGGGATTCTCCGGCGCAATCCGAGGCGGGTGACCCAGGAGATTTTCGAGGACAGGCTGCGGGAGAAGCGGATTGTCGAAAAGTGGCCGCAGGTTCGCGTCGTACGGTGATCCAGGCGACCGGAATGAGGAGGAACTTCTATGGCTGTTCATTATTACCTTGTCGAACGGTTGCCGACCGTGGAAGAGTATCGAAGCTTATGTACTGCCGTCGGCTGGCAGGAGGTCATGAATTTCGCCGTCGCGGATGCGGCCTTGGCGAATTCGATATATGGCGTGGTGGCGATGAGCGGGGAGCACGTTGTGGGCATGGGGCGCATTGTCGGCGATGGCGCAATCTATTACTATATTCAGGACATCGCGGTCCATCCTGATTACCAGCATAATGGCATCGGGAAGAGCATTCTGGATCGAATCTTCTCCTTCTTGCTGAGCCACGCA
>JAKACX010000055.1 GCA_021821055.1 Bacillota bacterium | reverse complement strand
TCGCCCTGCTCGACGTGCTGTACAGCATCGTCAATCCCGTGCAAAAGCCGTACAATTCCTACGTCTTTAGCACCTATTCCGCCCTGCGGACGGCGCATGAGGAGCGGGATTACATGTTTCCCGCCCTGCAGAGCGCGTTTGACAATACGCAGGCGCTCGCAGACAGCCTGCGGTCTCTCTTGCACAATATTCACCATTTCTATCAGAGCCTGCAGAATCGCAACGAGATTCGCGACCTGTTGACGGAGCACTTTGACGAGTACCAGGCGCAGGTTGCGGCGCGCACCTATCACCCGCTAAAGACGGTGGACAGCGTGCACCGCTTCCGTCCCCGCATTCTCGGTATACTGCGGGACTGGCTGCAGGACGCCGACGTGATGGAACTGCTGGTGCAGTCCATGCAGACGCACCGTCCCGGACAGGAGACCGGCGAGGCGCGGTACGAGATTATTGGCATGATCCAGTACATTATTGACAGCCTGGAAGGCATGGATTCCTTCCTGAGGGAGATTGACCGCCGCAACAGCGCGTACAGCCGGGCGTCCGCCGAGCGCATCCAGTATCTGCTGAACACGGACCGGGGCGTCAAGGGGAAATTGGTGGAGATTCTCAAGCTGGCGCCGCCGCTCGGAGAACGGTCCGCGGGGGCGCTCACCGCCGAGATGGCGCAACTGCCCGTGTTTCGCGTCGGGTACGTCGATCCCGAGATGCTGTACACCGACCCTGTCCGCAAGAAGCGGGCCGTGCGCGAGCCGCTCGTGCAGTCGGGCGCGGCGTCGGCGGAGCAGTTCACGTCGCAGGCGCAGGAACTGTTGGAACGGGTGAACGCGCTGTACTCGCGCGAGCGCATCATCGCGTTCATTCTCGAACAGATGAAGGGGGCGGCACAACTGCCGGCCGCCCGCCTGCGGCTGGAAGAGACGGACGATTTCCTGCGCACCATGATGGCGGTCATCACGGCGGAAGAACAGGGCGTTCCCTACGGGCTGGCGTGGCGGCCCGAGGACGGGTCGGTGGAAATTGGACCGTTTACCGTCCCCGCCATGACGTTCCTGCGAAAGGAGGATGACGACGGTGGACTGGCAACGGGAGTATGAGCAGCTGCCCGAACGGGACAGAGAGCAGTTTTCCCGCGTGCTGGGACTGCTGTTCGATCAGACTTTTCTCCTGCGCGACGTGTGGAACGGTCAGGAAGGCCGGCTCGTGGGGAATCGCGACTACCGCTTCGCGGAACGCGTCCGGGCGCTGCTGGAAGGGTACCTGTTTGTGTCTGGCTGGGCGCTGCAGGTGGACAGTCTGCGCGGCGTGATGGCGCTCCAGAACAGGCACGGGCGGAATCGGCTGGCCATCGACCGCCTGACCACCTATGTCCTGTACACGCTGCGGCTGATCTACGAGGAGCAGTTGGAGCAGGTGTCCACGCGCGCGGAGGTGGTCATCCGGTGGCGGGACGTGTATGAGAAGCTGCACGCGTTCGGCTTTGTGGACAAGAAACTGTCTGCCACGAAGCTCGAGGCCGTCGCGGCGCGGCTGCGCCGTTGGTCGGTGGTGGAGCGGATCGAGGGGGACGGCATCCAGCCGGACAGCCGCTGGATGGTGTACCCGACCATCCGGCTGCTGGTGCCGGAAGAGCAGATCAATCAGTTGTTCGAGCGTTGGACGCAGGGCGGCGACGGGCGCGGGACCGACGCGGACGTGGATGTCGGTCTGGAGGATGGGGGCCACGCGACGCTGGACGACGGGTTCCGGAGCGATGCGGGCGGCGTCAGGCAGGGTGACGCAGACGACGCAGACGACGCAGACGACGAGGACGACGCTCTGGACGACGATGGCGACGCTCTGGACGACGCTCTGGACGACGATGGCGACGATGGCGACACTGAACTCAGCGTGCTGGGCGACCACACGGGCGGGGGGCGGGACGAATGAAGCGGCTTGACCGACTGCTGCTGGTCAATTGGCACTACATCGTCCGCGACCTGCTCGAGTTTGAGCAGATCACCTTTCTCACGGGGAACAACGGGGCGGGCAAGTCCACCATCCTCGACGCGCTGCAGATGATCGTGCTGGGCGACACGAGCGGGCACTTCTTCAACAAGGCCGCGAACGACAACTCCAAGCGGACGCTCAAGGGCTATCTGTACGGCGAAGTGGGCGAGGCGAAGAACGCGGAACCGGTGTTCCTGCGGGCCGGGCAGAATTTTGCCAGTTACGCGGTAGCGCAGTTCACCGACACGGTGAAGAAGAAGTCGTACTGTACGGGCATCGTGTTCGATTGTGAGGCGGACGGCCAGTTCAACCACCGTTTTTTCTCGTTGCAGGACGAGCTGCCGGCGTTTTGCTTCGTCCGGGACGGTACGCCGCTGGGCATCCCGGAATTGCGTCAGTGGGGCGCGCGCAGCGCGAAGAACCGCTTTGAGCTGTACGAGACAAACAGGCGCTATCAGGAGATGTTTCGCAGCCTCGGGGGCAATATTGGCGAGAAGTTCTTTCGCCTGTTTCGCAAGGCTGTCCCCTTTTCGCCGATCATGGACGTGGCGGGGTTCATCTCGGAATTCGTGTGCGATGTGGAACACCGGCTCGACATCGCCGACATGCGGGAGAATATCCGCCACTATCGGCGCATGGAAAACGAACTGGACCACGTGCGCAGGAAGGTAGCGGCGCTCGACGCGATCAATCAGCAGGCGGCGCAACTCGGCGCGCAGGACGAGCGGCTGCGCGTGTACGCCTATCTGCTGGACCGCGCGCAGGTCGCCGAGCGCGAAGGCGCGCTGCAGGATCTCGACGCTGAGATGGCCAGGTCCGCTGGGCTGGCGGAGGAGTTGGCGCAGCAGGTCGCGCGCTGTGAGGCGGCGTGGCGCGCGCTCCAGGAGACGCGGGACCGCTGGCGCGACGAGCGGGCGCACTCGGACGTGGCGCTCGCCGCGGAGCGCCTGCACGCGCAGCGCGACCGCGTGGAGGCGCGCGCTTCCGTCTTGCGCCAGGTTTTGCAGCGGCAGGAGCGACACCTTCTGGCCTGGCGCGCGAACAGGGGCGCGTTCGCCGGCGCGCTGCGCAGGGTGACGGATGGGCCCGCTCCGGAGGCCGATGCGCCGGACTTCGCGCGCTGGTCGGCGTGGCAGGCGTCCATTGCCGCCGCCGAACAGGAGAATCAGGCGGCGCTCGGCCTCTTGCGCGCGCCGTACGAATTTGCCCATCTGTCGCTCCCATCCATTGACCCGGACCGGTTTGTTCTGGACATGGAAGCGATGGCGCGGGCGAAAGACGGGTTTGCGGCGGCCGGAGAGGCGCTGCGCGCCGCCTTGTCGGACATGCAGTCGGCCGCGGCGCAGTGGGCTGAGGAGGCGCGGTCGCTGGAGGCCGTGATTGCCGAACTGCAGCGCGGGGTGAAGCCGTACCCGCAGTCCGTGCTGGCCCTGCGCGACGCGCTGCGTCAGGGTTTGCCCGGAGTCGGGGGAGAGCCTGCGCGCGTGACGATCCTGGCGGACGCGCTGGAGATTTCCGACGCGTCGTGGCAACCGGCGGTAGAGGGGTATCTGCACACGCAGAAGTTTTATCTGCTGGTGGACCCAGAGCACTTCGCGCAGGCATTGGAGATCTACGAGAGCGTCAAGGGGGCGGCGCGGCTCTACGATGTGGGCCTGGTGGACGTCGGACGCGTCATGGAGCAGCGCCCGGAGCGCGCGCCGGGGAGCCTGGCGGAGGAAGTCGCGACGGACGACCCGCACGCGCGCGCCTACGTCGACTTCCTGCTCGGGCGTGTCATGAAGTGCGAGCGGGTGGGAGAGTTGCGGGAACACCGCACGTCGATCACGAAAGGCGGCATGCTGTACCAGAATTTTGTCGCGCGGCAACTGGATCCGCGCAGGCTGACTGACCTGTTCATTGGGAAACGCGCGTTACAGGTCCAATTGGAACAAAAAGGCATGCGTCTCGCCGCGCTGACGGCGGCGGGCGGGCGCACCGCGCCGATGCTCACGCTGCTGCAGCGGGCGGCGCGCACGGAGGCGCCGACGCAGGGTGAACTCGAGGACCTGCAGGAGGCGCAGACGCAGTGCGCAGACCTGCCCGGTCTGCAGGACGAAATGCGGGCGATCGCGGACGAACTCGGTTCGCTGAATCTCGCGTCGCTGTTTGCGCTCGATGAGAAGATCGCGGAGTGTGAGCGGGGGATCGCGGCGCAAGACGAGGAGCGCAAGGGGCTGATCAAGGCGCAGGGCGAGGCGGACGGCCGCGCAAGGCAACTGCAGGCGCGCCGCCCGCAGTACGTGGAGCAGCGCGACGAGGCGAAACGCAAATTGGGGTCCGCCTACGACGTGGAGTTCGTCGCGCAAGTCGGGGAACCGCGCTTCGCGCAGGAACTGCAGCGCCTCGGCGCGCCGGGCCCCGTGGCCGCCAATTTCAGCCGCCAGCAGCAGACGGAATTGAACCGCCGCGCTGTGGTCCGGGACGAACTGTGGCGCCTGCGGGCGCAGTACAACGCGGATTTCCAGGCTGGCTTCGACTTTCAGCGGCCGGACAACACCGTGTACGCCGCGGAGTACACGCGCCTGGCGGATTCCGGGCTGCCCGAGTACGAGGAGAAGATCCGCCACGCCAAGGAGCGGGCGCAGGTGCAGTTCCAGGAGGATTTCATCAGCAAGCTGCGGAGCAATATTGACACGGTCGAGCGGCAGATCCGCGACCTCAACCGGGCGCTGCACGGGATATCGTTCGGGCGGGACCAATACAGCTTTCACGTCGCGCCAAACCCGGCGTACCAGGCGTTTTATCAGATGATCATGGACGAACTGTTGATGGAGGGCTACGGGCTGTTCTCCCAGAGCTTTCAGGACAAGCATGGGCCGGTGGTGGAGGAACTGTTCCGGCAACTGGTCGATGTGGACGAGGCGGACCCGCTCGCCATGACGGAACTGGAGAAGAACCTCGAACGCTTCACGGACTATCGGACCTATCTGCTGTTCGACCTGATTGTCAAGGACGAGGAGGGCCGGGAGTCGCGCCTCTCGCGGGTGATGGCGAAGAAGTCGGGGGGCGAGACGCAGACGCCGTTTTACATCTCGGTGCTCGCGTCGTTCGTGCAGTTGTACCGCGTGGGGCGGCAGGGTACGGACAATACGCTGCGCCTGATCGTGTTCGACGAGGCGTACAGCAAGATGGACCATCAGCGGATCCGCGAGAGCGTGAAGCTCGTGCGGCAACTGGGCCTGCAGGTGATCCTGTCGGCGCCGACGGAGAAACTGGCGGACATCGCGCCGCTGGTGGACAGGACGCTGATTGTGACGCGCATCCAGAGCCAGACGAAGGTCCTGCCGTTTGACCTGGCGCAGGAGGCGCAACCGGTGCGGGTGGTGAGCACATGACGGACGGGAAGGGCAGGGACGCCGCGGTGGGCGGAGGCGTCGGGTCGGGCGTGGCGGGCGTGGCGGGCGTGGCGGTGGACAGGGACGCATCGCCGCTCGCCGTGGCGCTGCTCGGCGACCTGCTCGACCGCTATGAGCGCAGCGCCGCCTTTCAGTCAGCGGCGGAGCAGCACAGGCGAATTCAAGTGAAGCTGACGGACCGCGAGATCGCCGGCTACCAGTCGGGCGGCATGGACGCGGACGATCGGTCGGCGTTGCACGAAACACTCAAGCGGTGGGCCGGAGCGGGCATCGTTGCGTTGCGCTGGGCGCCGTATGAGGAAGGCAATCTGCTCGAGCGGGTCTTACTTGAGTGGAAGGGGATTCCGGACGCGTACGGGCTGCTCGGACGGATGCCGCGGGCGGATCGCCTGGAGCAGGTCGAGGAATTGCTCCGGGAATGGGAGCCGCGTCTGCAATTTCCCTGGATGCAACGGTGGCTGGCGGACGTGCGCGAATCGATGGCGGAGCGCAGGGCGATTCCGCGGCGCCTGCTGCCGGAGGACGCGCAAGAGCAGGGGTTGCTCCTGCAATCGCTGACGGGTCTGGTGGACAAAGGCGACGAGGCATTGCCGGTGCGCCTGTTCTCGAAGCGCTACCTGCGCGGGAGCAAGGTGTTCGAACAGCGTGTCCGCTCGCGCTTTGTGCGTCTGCTGCGGGAGTACGCGGCGGGTACGGACGGACGCGACTGGGCGGATATCGCGGAGGAAGACGGCGTCGTGCTGGCGGAAGCGGGCATCCTTGAGGCGCACGAGGTGGTGGAGTTCTGCGGCCCGCTCGTTCTGCGGGCGCGGGACGGGGCGACGCTGGACTGCGGTCGGTTCCCGCTCGGTCTCGGACTGGACACGCACGCGCTGGCTGAGCTTGAGGTGGTCGAGGTGGGCGCCGCGCGGGTGTTGTCGATTGAGAACAAGACGAATTATCATCAATACGTCCTGCACGAGCGGCGGCCCGACGAACTCGTGGTCTACCTCGGCGGCTTCCCGAGTCCGGCGAAGCGCCGCTTCCTGGCGCGCATGGCGCGGGCTGTGGACGGGCGCGGTGCGGGCGGTGTAGAAGGGCGCGAGCGGGAGGTTGAACGGGGCGATTTGGCCGCGGGGCGGTCGTCCGTCGAATGGCTGCACTGGGGCGACATCGACTACGGCGGCATCCTGATTGCGCAGACGCTCGCCGACGGCGTGTGGCCACAGGTTCGGCCGTGGCGGATGGAGCCGGATCGGCTGGAAGAGTTCGCGCAGTACCTCGAGCCGTATTCGCCTGGCTACCGTGCCCGCCTGGAGGCGCTGCTCGGGCGCCCCGGGCTTGAGGGGTGGCGTCCGCTGGTGGAGAAGTTGCTGGAAGTCGGCGCAACGCTGGAACAGGAAGCCTTTCTGGTGTAGGGGACAAATCGCGGTGACGCAGGGGAGTGCTGACCATGAGACGGCCCAATATCATTCTGATCGTATCCGATGAGCACCGCGGCGACTGGATGGGGTGCGCGGGGAGTACGCTTGTCAACACGCCGCACATTGACCGCATGGCGCGAGACGGGGTGCAGTTTCGCGCGGCGTATTGCAACGCGCCGCTGTGCGTGCCGTCGCGCATGTCGCTATTGACCGGAACGTTGCCGCACCATACGGATGTGTTCACGAACGCGGACTACCTCGGCTCCGACAGGCCGACGTTCGCACATGCGCTCGCGCGGGCAGGGTATGACACGGTCTTGTGCGGGCGGATGCACTTCAACGGCGCGGATCAGCGCCATGGATTCGCGACGCGGCTGGTGGGCGACATCACCCCGAGTTATCCGGGTGGACCGGCGACGGAATACGGTCCGCTCAAGGGGACGGCGGGACAGGGCATGCGGTCGGTCCTGCTGGCGGGCCCGGGCAACAGTCCGGTGATTGAGTATGACCTGCGGGTCGCGGCAGCGGCGCAGGAGTTCATGCGGGAGCGGGCGCAGGCGGCGGGCGGTGGCGGTCAGGAGGGTCAGGACCGCCGCGATCTGCGCGCGGCTGAACAGAGGGGCGCGCGCGGTCACACCGACGGACCAGAGACAGCGCTTGACTTTGGCCCAGGCGACCTGCGCGAGGTTGAGCATGGGGACAGGCCGCTGTTCTTGACGGTCGGTTTTTATGGTCCGCATCACCCGTATGTCGCGCCGCCGCGCATGTACGCACAGGCAAAGGCGGCAATGGCGACGGCGGAGCCTCCGGAGCGCGCGGGAAAGGATATGCATCCTTGGCTGCGCGATTGGTTTACGCGCACGCACGCGGACCAGTTGAGCGACGATCAGATTCGCGAGGCGAGGACGAATTACGCGGGATTGGTCAACCAATTGGATGAATTGGTCGGGCGCGTCGTGGAGAGTGCGCGCCAATTGCCAGGGGACACAGTGGTTGTCTACCTGTCGGATCACGGCGACATGGCGGGAGACAACGGGATGTTCTGGAAACGGAGCATGTTCGAGGGGGCGACGCGGGTGCCGCTGATCTGGTGCCCATTGAAACAGGACGGTCTTCCTGTGCCAATGGCGCGCGGCCGCGTGGTGGAGGAACCGGTGAGCTTGGTGGACATTGCCCCGACGCTGGTGAGCCTTGGCGGCGCGCCCGAGTTGCCGTATCAGGACGGATTGGACTTGTCGGGCCTGCTGACCGCGGAAATGGACCCGGGACTCGTGCCTGCGCTGGCGGGGCGTCCGGTGTTTGCGGAATTGGCCGGAATTGCCGACGGGGCGGTGCGGATGGTCCGCAAGGGCAATTTCAAGTTGATCTCGTACCATGGACACGAGCGGGCACAACTGTTCGACGTCGATCGCGACCCCGGCGAACGCGAGGATCTGGCGAGCGACCCAAGGTACGCCGACGTGTACCGCGAGTTGCTGACGGACGTGTCGCGGGATTGGGATCCGGACGCAGTCATGGCGGCGCTCGCGCACCGGCAGCGCGACCAGAGCTACATGGCCGCGTGGGGCGGCGAAGTCGGGATGGGCAGGGTCGACCTGTGGGACGAGGTCCCGGTAGGGGAGGACCCGGCGCGCGGGTGAGGGCCGGCGTGCGGGGCGTGCGGGGCGTGCGGGGCGTGCGGGGCGTGCGGGGCGTGCGGGGCGTGCGGGAGGAAGACAGGCGCCGACCGGTGCTCTTGAGCGGGGAATGTTCTAGAGCAGCGAGCCAGACAGCGTTGATGCTTCTTTCACAGTTCCCCCAGGGGACATGTGATAAACCAAATTTCGGCAGGCGTATAACGGTACATATAGCGTCCGACTAAAGCCTCGGGCGCTATATCTGGAGTGATTGCGCCTGCCTAGCGGACTTTATCACATGTCCGCTATGCTTGATTGCGGCGCCAAGCATTCTGCCGGGTTGCCGGGACAACGCCGTTTGGTCTCTTTGGACAAGAGCGGTGGGATTTTGGATCGGGCACGGTGTGCATAGACACAGTAATTGCTCTTATCGACCGTGGAATGGCCCGTTTTTGCTGAATTAGCCACTGTATTTGGTTCTATTTTCTAAATAAGCGCAAAAACCACGACTATAATGGTGGTATTTAGGACGCATAAGCCCAATTTCCGTGGCTATCGGTCCGCTGGGTCTGCGCCGGGCCGCGGCGCCGCCCAGCCGGCTAGCGGCGCTGCGTCTGAGCGAGCGGGCCAATCTGGTTGAGGTCGTAGGGCGTGGCCTGGTATACGTAGTAATTGAGCCAGTTGGAATAGAGCAGGTAGGCGTGGGAACGCCATGTGTGACGTGGGCTTCGGGCAGGGTCGTCGCCAGGGAAGTAGTTTTGCGGCGGCTGGATGTACCCTCCGCGCTCGATATCGCGCCGATACTCATCGTTGAGCGTCCCCGGATCGTACTCGGAGTGGCCGGTGACAAAGACCTGCCGGCCGTCGCGCCGCGCCGCCAGGTAGAGACCCGCGACGGGCGACTGGGACACGACGACGAGTTGCGGCACGCGAGCGATGTCCTCCGTCCGCGCCTCGGTATGGCGCGAGTGCGGCGCGAGGAAGCCATCGTCAAAGCCCCTGACCAGTGGAATCTGCGTCTCGATGTCGTGGGTGAAGACGCCAAACATTTTCTCCTTCAGGGCGTGTTTCTGTATTCCATAGTGGTGGTACAACCCGGCTTGCGCGCCCCAGCAGATGTGGAATGTGGATGTGACGCGTTCGCTGGTCCAGTCCATGATGCGTTGCAATTCCCGCCAGTAGCCCACTTCTTCAAACGGCAGGTGTTCGATCGGCGCGCCGGTAATGATGACGCCGTCAAAGTTCTGGTTCTCGATCTCGGGGAATGTCGTGTAGAACAGTTCCAGGTGATGCGGCGAGGTGTTCTTCGACTGGTGCGATTCCATGCGCAGCAGCGTGATTTCCACCTGCAGCGGAGTATTGCCGAGCAGGCGCAGCAGTTGCGTTTCCGTGGTCTCCTTGATCGGCATCAGGTTCAGGATCGCGATCTTGAGTGGGCGTATGTCTTGGTGAAACGCCTTGTTTTCGTCAATGACAAAGATGTTCTCCTGCTCCAGGACTGCCTTGGCCGGCAGACCATCGGGCAATTTGATCGGCATGCGCTTCGACTCCCTTGTCGGCCATGGGTGACGCCGCTAGTTCGCATGAGCGGGCGGCTCACATGATTATATCACGCAAGCGGATGGTATATAATGCGGTGGCGCACTGCAAGAGGATGGGCGGGTGGAGAACGATGAATCTACTTTCCGCGGACAATATCTCCAAAAGTTACGGTGACAGAGTGCTGTTCAATGGTATATCCTTTGGGGTAGACGATGCTGACCGCATCGGTCTGATCGGAGCCAATGGCGCGGGCAAATCAACCTTGCTCAAAGTCATCGCCGGCATCGAACCCCCCGCATCCGACGCCGGCGCTGTGACGCTCGGAAGTCGCGTGATTGTGCACTATCTTCCACAAGAGCCTGAATTCTCGCCGGACGGCACCGTGCTGGACCAGGTGCTGCTCGGTGACGGCCCAGTTGTGTCCGCATTGCGGGAGTACGCCAGGCTCGTCGAAGCGGCCGGACAACGCGGCCTGACAGGGCAGCAGCAAACACGGCTTGCGCACCTGCAGTCGCAACTGGATTCGCTCGACGGATGGCGCCTTGAACACGAGGCGAAAAACATCCTGACGCGTCTTGGCGTGTCTGAATTCAGGGCGCGCGTCGGGGACTTGTCCGGCGGCCAGCGCAAACGCGTGGCGCTCGCGCGGGCATTGATACAGCCCTGCGATCTGCTTGTGCTCGATGAGCCGACGAATCACATTGACAATGAAACGGTGGCTTGGCTCGAAGCGCACTTGCAAAGACGGCGGGGAGCGCTGTTCATGGTTACACACGACCGCTATTTTCTTGAACGCGTCGTGAACCGCATCTTTGAATTGGACCGGGGTTCGCTCTACCAGTACACGGGGAACTACGAGGCGTTTCTCGAAGCGAAACTGGCGCGCGCGGCGGCCCGGCAGGCGTCCGAAGCGAAGCGGCAGAACTTTTTGCGCACTGAACTCGAGTGGATAAAGCGCGGTCCAAAGGCGCGCGGCACGAAGCAAAAGGCGCGCACGGACCGCTACCATGAGGTGCTCGACCAGGCGCCTGAGGAGGAGAGCGCGACGCTGGCGTGGTCCGGGCGGTCTGCCCGCCTGGGCAACGTGATTATTGAGCTGGACCAAGTGACGAAGCGCTACGGTGGACGAACGGTGGCTTCCGGCTTCACCTACAGGCTGCAGCGGCGCGACCGGATTGGAGTTGTCGGGGCCAATGGCAGCGGAAAGTCGACTCTGCTAAAATTGATGGCAGGGTTGGTCGAGCCTGATGCAGGCGCGGTGGTGGTCGGGTCTACCGTGAAACTCGGCTATCTGCCGCAGGAACTGGACGAGCCGCCGGGAGACCAGCGCGTGATTGACTATATCCGGGAGGTCGCGGAGCATGTCGAGATCGGCCCGGGGCTGACCCTGTCGGCGACGCAGATGCTTGAGCGCTTTCTCTTTCCAGGCTCGGTCCAGTGGATGCCGGTCGGCCGGCTGTCCGGGGGTGAAAAGCGGCGGTTGGCGATGCTCGGCGTCTTGATGCAAGGGCCAAATGTACTTCTTCTGGATGAATTAACCAACGACCTCGACATTGCCACACTGTCCGTTCTCGAATCGTACCTGGATGACTTTCCCGGAGCGGTGGTCGTCGTGTCCCACGACCGCTATTTCCTCGACCGGGTGGTGGATGACATCTTCGCGTTTGAGGGGGATGGACGAGTCGGGCGCTATGCTGGCAATTTCTCGGCCTACCAGGCCATCGTCGCTCAGGGAGGGGACACCGCCCGGGAACCCGGTGGGACCGCTGGCGACAAGGCAGCCTTGCGGCGGTCTTTGGACCAGCGGCAGTCTGCGCAGTCGCGGCAGTCTGTAGAGTCCGCGGAGCAACGGCAGTCTGCCGAGTCTGTGGAGTCTGCGGAGCACCCCTCCGGGCAAGGGCCGCGGAAAAAGCCGATCCGGTTGAGTTTTTCCGAACAGCGCGAGTACGATGGGATTGAAGATGAGATTGCTCGCGCAGAGCATACGCTGCATGAGATTACACGCGAGATGGAGCAGGCCGGGGGCGATTTTGGCCGAATCCAGGAGTTGTACGGCCGTCAGCAGGCGGCGGAGGCGCGAATCAACCAGTTATTGGAGCGGTGGACGTATCTTTGTGGGAAGTTGGAAGAGATCGAGCGTGCGCGGACGGATGCCTGATCTTGCGGACAAAAAGAGAATGGATGGTGATCGGATGACGGATTCGACAAGAGGTCGCGGCAATGTGGTGCAGGGCACGGCTAATCAGGAACTCCCCGCCAAGACGTGCACCGTTGACCGCCTCGTGACGATGCCGCGCGATGTCGAGAAGGTGATTGCGGGGCGCAAGACCGCGACGCGCCGCAACGGACGGTATGCGGACCCCGGAGAGGTGATGACGCTTGACGGCAGGGAGTTTGTCGTGGACCGGGTGTACGTGCAGACGCTTGGCGAGGTGACGGAAGACGACGCGCGCCGTGAAGGACATCAGAGTCTGGACGAATACAGGCAGGCCATTCTCTCGATCCACCCCGGAATGCCGTGGGTGCCGACGATGCGCGTCTGGGTGCACGAATTTCGCGCGCTGTGAGCCGCGGACGCTTTGATCCTCTGTAAAGGGGCGATTCAGAGAGTGGCGTTATGGTAACGGGAGGCAGTTGGACATGGTCTTGCGGCTGCCACGGGAGGAATTGTTTTGAACCCGAAATGGCTGCAGTGGGCCCGGCAGATCCAGTCAATCGCGCAAGCTGGAGCGACGTACAGCAAGGATCCGTACGACTTGGAGCGTTTTGCGCAGTTGCGCGTTTTGGCTGCGGAGATGTTCAGTTCCTTCTCGGACGCGGATCAAGGTGCGATGGAGGCGATTCTGGCCGCCGAGACGGGCTATTTGACGCCCAAGGTGGATGTGCGCGCCGTCGTGTTTCGGCAGGACAAACTGCTGTTTGTCCGTGAGACCCAAGACGGACGCTGGTCGTTGCCGGGCGGCTGGGCCGATGTCGGCGACACACCTGGAGAAGGCGCGGCGCGCGAAGTGCTGGAGGAGACGGGGTACGTTGTGCGGCCGACAAAACTGCTTGCCGTGCTGGACAAGTCGCGTCACCACGCCGTTCCAAGCATGTGGTATACCTACAAGCTGTTCATCCGCTGCGAACTGGTCGGCGGAAGTCCCCACACCAGCACCGAGACGGATGCTGTCGCCTTCTACGGTCGTGACGAGATACCGCCGTTGTCCGAGGACAGGGTGACGCCGCAACAGGTGGCGCGCATGTTTGCTCACTTGGACAACCCGGACCTGCCCACAGAGTTTGACTGACGGTTGGCTTGGTGACGGCCGATGCCGGGCGCGACGCCGGCGGGGCTTCTGGTCGTGTGTGCCCGTGGCGCCGGCGTCGCGGAGGGGGCCCAACGCCGGCGGTACTTCTTGCAGTGTGGTGCACTTGGCGGCGGCGTCCCGGAGGGTCGCGGAGCCTACAGGAACGGGTGGTCCAGTTTGCGTTCCAAGCGGGCGAGGCGGCGTTCGTGGTGGTTTGGAGTCGCTTCGGGGTGTGTCCTGCGGCGCAGCATGGCAGCCTTGCGGCCGTGTGACGCGGCCGCCTGGCGCGTGTAGTGCAACGCAGCTTCG
>JAKACX010000009.1 GCA_021821055.1 Bacillota bacterium | reverse complement strand
CGCACATCCAATCCGTCCAACTCAGTGGGTAATACCCGCTCAATATGCACACCGCGTACACCAATCACATCCAGCACGCTGTCCGGCAATGCGGTGGAAAGGTGCTTGACCAAGACATCATTCGAGTTTCGCGGCATTCGCATATCTTCACCTGTTTCCTTCAGTTTACCGATGCTGTCCAATCCACAGGACCGTGGCGAATTGTATTCAAGAGTATGCAAACGTATGCAAAGTGCATATAATACTCGTGGAGGGATGTGTTATGGCGGAGACGTTCCGACGTCGCAAGGTTGAAGATTTCATCAGAAGACTTAACGCAAGAAAATCAATTCTACGGAAGCAGCTTCTTCAACGCGAGTTCGCGACAAACGAGCAGTTTTTGCAGGGACAGCTCAGTGCCGTGGACACGATCATTCAGGAACTGGTTGAGCAATTTCACTTGAACCCCGCAGAATCGGGGGAACTGGGCGAGCGTGCATGGGTTCAGGAGGCGGGCAGAAGTCCGTCTTTTGCATTTTTGAGCGATCCGTCAGAAGATATCTACACGTTGAACGATGGGCGGCGGATCAATGATTCGAAATAGAGTGGTGTTGGTGCCCTTCCCCTTCGATGATTTGTCCGCAAGCAAGGCCAGACCTGCAGTCTGCTTGACAGAATCGATTGGCCCGCATGGACATGTCATACTCGCATTCGTCACTAGCAAGATCCCGGACGATCTCTTGTTCAGCGATATTGTGTTGCATTCGGATTCGCCTGAATTTACTCAGACCGGCTTAAAGGTGACATCCACCATACGGCTGCACCGTCTTCTCACGGTCTCGACCGACTTCGTCCAAAGGGAGCTCGGAAAATTGTCGGCGCCCACTGAGCAAATGATCGCTGAGCGATTGCGGCGGTTGTTTTCCTTGTGAGATGACCATGTACGACCACATTTCCGCCGAGGAGTGACGGCGTATGGCCTGGAATGATCCAATTGCCAAAGACGTCCATCCCATTCACGAAGAACTCTGGGAAGAATATGGCGGCGTAGAGAGATCGCGAGCCGATCTTCCCATGGTCAATCATGAGTCTGCCAGAGCATCTGGAGGGTGATTGATCGCGGTGCGAAAAGCCGTTCCCACCGCCATAGGCGCCCAATGGCTCTGGCCCAATTGTCCGTCGCAGCTCCCGCGCCGGCCGCTCGGCATGCTCCCCTGGCCGCGTCCCCGGTGCCGTCGTACGTCTACAGGAACGTCCGGACGATGATACGTTCCGCGAGCGCGAGTGCCGGCCCCATGGGTGGCCAAGGAATGGGTCCAGAAGGACGCGCAGTCCTTGGCGCAGTCCTTGGAGATGGTCAGCACATACGCATTTCTATTGGGTGCAGGCTATCCCTCTCAGGAATCAATCACGAAGACACTGGAACTGAAACCCCATCTGTCGCACTTGCGGATGAGGGCGTCCATTACTTTGAACGGAGAGTAGCACACTGAATCGCGGACCCGCGTGCACACCTCGCCGCGGAGCCCGTCGCGGCCCGTCGCGGCCCGTCGCGGACCCGCCCGCGCACCTGGCCTTGCGCCAATCCCGCATTCTGTCGTAGGATAGTCCTTGACTCCGACGGAAGCGAGCGTTGCATCTTTGGCCAAACACTACCATCACCAGCGCGTACGCACCGCCCGCCGCTCATTCCCTGGATCACGCATCCTGGCCTTCAAGTCGCAGGCGCGACCATCCTGCTCGACTCAGTCGTCTGGAAGGAACGCAGACACCTTCTGAAGTCGTCCGCTATACCTGCGATACCCATGGGTCGCCCGGCAACCCTCATGGTTCTTCTCGCGCTCAATATCCTCGGCCTCACCGCAGTCCTGCTCGCGAACGACGATCCATTCGCCACCACGCTCACCTCGTTCGACGGCATCTTCACGCTCATCGCCCTCCTGCTTGCACCATTCACCAAGCGCAGCCACGACAACTGAAAGGGCGCACCCGGAGCCTTCGAGAGACGGTCGGCTTGGGCATGTTCATACAGCGCGAACGTTAGGGACTCAATATCCCGGAACAACCGAGAAGCCGACGGCACGAACCCGACAGCGGCACACCCAGACGCACGGATAGGGACTGGTTCGACATTCGATGCAGGCCCGTCGGCAGATGCAGAGTCTGAGACGCCGGTAGACCCGACCCAACGGGGGATGTAGAGTCTCAGGCGCCCGTAGACCCGATCCGACGGCAGATCCCATGGCGGATCCGGCCCGAACGGCGGACGTCGGGCCAGAGTCAGGGCCCGGTTCGACGGCACGAACCCGGCGGCGCGATAGCCACACAATCTGCGCTTAGGACGCCTATATTATTCCATATTAGATGCGATTATTGTTGCTATGCGGAAAAATAGGCCCCCTGTTTGTAGCTAATCGACTTTAATAAGTTAATTCATTCCACAATAGAACCAATTAGTGTGCTAATGATCCCCGTCGAGCGGGCGCCCACTGCCGGCGCCCGCCAGACCACGGCTCCGCGCTACTTCACGGGCCTCAGGTGTTCCAGGACAATGCCGTTGGACGGGCTGCTCCACGGCGCTCCACCCGCGTATGGATTCTTGGCGGTCGGCCAGCCGACGAAGTTCTTCGTGCTGTACTCGAACCAGCCGGGTGTCTCGACCAGCGGGATGGCCGGCATATCACGCGCGACAATTCCCTCCAACGCATCCATCACGCGGTGCTGCACTGCTGGCTGCGCCGTATGCAGGTAGGTGTTCAATAGCCTCGTCGTGGCGGGACTGTTCCAATTCTCCGAATTTGACGGGAGGTTCGGATACATCATGGAATAGTATGCGTAGAATGGCGTCGGGCCTGTGTCCGTCCACGAAATCGCCAATTGATACTGGTGCTGCTTGAACAAATTGTTGCCGTAGAGGCTGGCGGACTCTCCCTGCACATTGACATGGATCCCCACCCTGTCCAGTTCGGACGCAATAATACTCGCCATCGCCACCCACTCCGAGTACGTGGACACGACCTGAAGGTTGAATGACAGCGCTTTCCCAGATGGCGACACAAAGACCCCGTTGCTGTTCTTCTTAAAGCCAGCCTGCCTGATGATGGCGACAGCCTTTGCCGGGTTGTACTGCAGCGCCCCCTTGTACTGTCTCGCAAGCGCTGGCGACAGCCAAGCCTTCGTGGTCCGGTTGAGCATGTCAAACACATTGGCAATAGGCGCGTAGTAGTAGTCCGCCTGGTTGATCTTCTGCCGATTCAGGGCGTAACTGATCGCCTCGCGCACCGACAGTTGGGACAGCAAAGGGTCCTTGAAATTGGTATACAGCATGAGCGTCGCCCCGCCCGCGAACCAGTAGTGGTTGGTCCGCGGATTCGCCTGCACAAAGACGCGCTGGATGTTCGGAATGAATGCGCTTCCCCAGTCGATCCGACCTTGCGCGAGTTCTCCCGCCGTGACCGTGTTGTTCGCAAATCCGAGGAACTGCACCTGCCGCACCGCCGGTTCGCCTGCAAAATAACGCGGATTGGCCGCGAACGAGTACTCCTGAGAATTGAAGGAATGAAAAACGTACGGCCCCGTACCGATGGGGCGGAGGTTGAGCGTCGTTGCGGGATTGGCCACATTGGCCCATATGTGCTGCGGAATGATGGGCGTCTGGCCCAGGATGTACCACTGGAAAGGAACGTCTATCTGCTTGAACTGGAACTGCACCGTATAAGGGCCAATCGCCCTCACATCCGACAGGTACTGCCAGACGCCCGCGGTGTCAAGCTGTGGGAAGCGCTTACGAATGTCAAATGAATATACAACGTCGCGGGCGGTGAATGGTTTGCCGTCGGACCACTGGACGCCGTGACGCAGGTGCACCGTCAGGGTCTTGTCGTGATTCGACCACCCGAACGACATCCCGAGTAGCGGCGTGACCTTCGACGTGTAGCGATTGAAGTAGAACAGAGGCTGGTAGATCATGCCCATCGTGCCCTTCAGAGCGGCGGAAAAGGGATTGAAATTCTCCTGAAATGTGCCCCCAAGGCCTCCAATCACAAGCGGCGCTGTCGATGCGCTCGCGGCCAGCGCAGGACTGGCGGTCAACGCGGGGCCCGCCGCCATCCCCAGGAATGTCGCCGTCAACAGGCCGGCGCTCACAACCGACAATGCCGTCTTGCTGGATTTTCGGACCATCTTCGTCGAATTGCGCAATGGGGTCACGCTCCTTGATTCGCAAGGTGTCTCCATAGGTTTGTGCGACACCGCCACTCTCGCTTTATGCAGCATCGCCACTCTCCTTTTCGGAATTATGAGTAAATCGCAGCAACATGCAGGGCGGCTCCGTCGGCTCAGCTCCAACCGGGCCAAACTGTCACGAAATACTCGAACTCCCGGAACGGGCAGAGCGTCAGCGCGCGTTCTCAAGCCCATGCGAAGGCAGACCATCGGTGAAAAACAGCCACGTCAGCGTCAGGTCGGCCGCCGTCCTCAATCCCATTCGGAGCGTTTTGAGCGGGCCCGTTGGGCCCACGGGCCCACGACGATAGAGCCTCGCGAAAATTCAAACGTTTGAATAAATGACATGATACCATTGGATGATACCGCTGTCAACCTGTGACCAGCATGGAACCATCCACAGGCATGAAATCTGCCGCGCGCGCGGAGACGCGGACCTCCCACCCGTTCAACTCTCCGGGGTTTGACGCCGCCAGACCGTCGCACCTCACGGGCTTCGCTCCGGAGCGACCCTCTTTCGGTCGATCACGCGCCGCCATCACCTGAACGTCACAACACGCCGGCCTTTCCGAAAATCGCCTGCCACCATTACAACGGGGAAGGCATTGCGTTCCGATCACGCTTTCCAGTTGATTCTCTGCTAGCCATCAAGCGGAAGGGATGCATCTTGTGTTCATCCACGCCCGCGTTGACGAATCATGCCGGAGCGAACTTGATTGGACGCCCCGTGTGGCAAGGTCTAGATCCACCCTCATCTCGCGGCAACGTCTTTGCCATCCAAAGCATCCAGTCTTTTCGCGTCCTCACCGAGATGCCATCGCACCACCGCAGCCCAACATCGTAGTGCCGCAGGGTCCGAGCGGCGCCGCAGCATCGTGGGCCAGACTTCGCTTGCTTCTGGCCGCAGACCATCGAACGATAGCCACAGCATTTGCGCTTTAGTATCCTTTATTATCCCAAATTAAGCCCAACAAGAGGTGCTATCTCGCCAATAAGCCCATTTTCAGTAACTAATTCGGCGTAAAAAGGATATCTCTGGTACGTTAGCACCAATTTCTTGTCTTACCGCCGACGCCAGCCTCGCCCTCGCCCTTCGCCCTCGCCCTTCGTTCCCCGCTCTCCGGATGATTGACAAATCCGCAAGTTTGGCAATATAGTTGGATGCAAGCGAATTCAAACGTGTGAATTCCCTTTACCATCCATTTGATGCAAGAAAGAGGTTGGTATGCCGTGGAGGTTGCCTCACCGACGTTTTCGCGCGTTGTCATCGGGGACCTGCCCGCCAAAGAAGTCCGCGAGGCTGTTGTGGTCACCCAGCACCCCTGCCCGAGGTACATGCACATGTTTAGCACGCACAAAGTCTACTTCCTCGATCCGGCCCTGGGGCCTGTTCTGCCTATGCAATACGTCCTGTGCTACGAGTACGAGCAGAACACCAAAGACGAGGATGGAAAACTGACCATCAGCGCCAGGCACATCAGACGTTGGGGAAGAGTCAAGGAAATACTGTACGACATCCGGCCGGACGAATATGCGTCGGTACCGGAATTGACCGGCCTGACGCGAGACAATCAGTTCTGGCCTGAGATCCAGCAGTGGGAGAACACGTACGTTGTGGTTCTTGAAAGCATCGGGTACTTTGCCGAAGTCTTGCCCTTCCGTGCCTGGCAGAAACCTCGTGAGTACCACAACATGACAACCACGATGGATCGCGTGCGCAACGCGGCGTACATGGAGGATCTGTTCCTCTAGATCGGACGCGGACGTCTAGGGGACATGTCATACAGTCCTCTGAGCAGGCGCAGTCACTCCAGACATCGCGTTCGAGGCTTCAGTCGGACGCTATATGGACCGTCATGCGCCTGCCGTAATTTGGTGTATCACATGTCCCCTAGGGAAGTGTGATACAGTCCTCGATGCAGACGCCATGTGCTGGATGTGGCCGAGAGCGAGTTCTCATTCAATCGCCAAAAACCCCGTCGTGCGTCTGCCTTGCTAAGGCTCTCGCCTGGTGTCGCTGAGGGGCCAAACTTGAGGAAGTCCGCGATGCACGCCAAGCCGCTCGGGGGCATCCGAATGCCTGAGCGGACACGGCACCGACCGCCTGCTCCGGCGCCGCTTCGGCCGCTCGACATGGGCGTCGTGGCTTTTGGTCCGGCACACGCGGGACACGCACCCCGGAGGACCCGCGCGCAAGTCCGAAACGTTAGGCACGCACCCCGGAGGATCCATGAGCCTCCGGACGCACTCCCGGACCGTTGGACCCACGCACCTTCGGACGCATCAGCCGCAGGCACGGCGGACGACCGACAGGCAACCCCGTACCGAGACGCGGGCCATCCTTGCGATTTTACAACATGTTCAGGAGGAGGTTGGATCATCATGGCACGAAAATCACGAAGAGCACTGCTATCCGTATTGGCTGTCGGAATTGTGGTGGTCGCGGCCGGCGCCATTGGATTGAGCCACATCGCCGCGAAAGCGCCTGCATCTGCGCCGCCGCTGGTGGTCGTACCTGGACCAGCCGGCACATTCCAGCAAAACTTCAATCCGTTTTCGACAGCGCTGGTCGGCACCATGGGTCTCATCTACCAGCCGCTGTTCTATTTCAATCCCTACTCGTCCAAGGTGTCGCCCGTGCTCGGCACGTCGTTCGGGTGGTCGAAGAACGACAAGACGCTCACCGTACAGTTGCGCCACGGCGTGCAGTGGTCGGACGGAAAGCCGTTCACCGCGCAGGACGTCGTCTACTCCTTCATGATTCGCAAGCAATTCCCGCAGCTCGACACCGCGGGCGTGTGGCAGTACCTGTCCTCCGTCAAAGCGATCGGTCAGTACACGGTGCAGTTCCAGTTCAAACAGGTGAATGTCCCCTTCCAGTGGTACATCCTGGGGCAGACGCCCATCGTTCCGCAGCACGTGTGGGCCAAGGTGTCCAACCCGACCACCACGCTGAACCTGCATCCGGTCGGCACCGGTCCCTACACGGTCAACTCGTTCAATCCCGAAGAGTACACGTTTGTCGCCAATCCGCACTACTTTGCGGGCAAACTGGCCGTGCACGAAATCCAGTTCCCGGCCTACTCGAGCAACACGAGCATCGCCGGCGGACTTGCGCAGGGCCGAATCGACTGGGCCAGCATCTTTATTCCCAACATCCAACGCGTGTACGTCAACGCCAACCCGAAGACGAACCACTACTACTTCGCGGGCGGCTCCACGCTGATGCTGTACACCAACTTCAAGGACCCGCTGCTCAAGATGCTGCCCGTGCGCCAGGCGATCAGTCTCGCCATCAACCGCCAGAAGGTCAATGCGGCCGATTACCACTACGCGCCGATCGCCAACGCGTTTGACATGCTCGGCCGAACGACCAAGGGATGGCTGTCGCCCGCCTTGGCGAATCAGTACAAGGGAGCGCTGCAGTACAACCCGGCAAAAGCCGTCTCTATCTTGAAAAAGGCGGGCTTCAAGAAGAACAGCAGCGGCATCTTCGTGTCGCCCTCCGGGCAACCGCTCTCCTTTACGCTCCAGGTCGTGTCAACCTACTCGGAGTGGGTCTCGATGGCTTCGATCCTGTCCTCCGAACTGCGCAGTGTGGGGATCAATGTCACCGTGCAGGGCGAATCCTCCAGCCTGTACGGCAGCAACCTGTTCCAGAACCACCAGTACCAACTCGCCATATCCTGGACAAACACCGGTCCCACGCCGTTTTACGCGTACTACGCGATGATGTACCCGAACCTGCCGTCCAACTCGGAGAACTGGAGCAATCCCACCACGACGCGCCTGCTCAATACCTACATGCACACCAGCAAGCCGTCCGTGCAGCACCAGGTGATGAACAGCCTGGAGGGGATCGTGGCGCGCGACATGCCATCCATTCCGCTGGTCGAGACGCCCAACTGGTTCGAGTACAGCACGAAGAACTTCGTCGGCTGGCCGGGGGCAAGCAACCCGTACGCGCAGGGCGGACCGTGGGTCTCGCCGTCCAACGCGATCGTGATGTCACACCTGAAGGCCGTTCACTGACAAACGTCAACGGATGAGCACCGACTGTCAAACGTCGGCGCTCATCCCTTCCTTCTGGGTGTCGGTCCGAGGTGCCGTCGCGCCGCTTAGGGCGGACGGATGAGGAGGGTGGCATTGATAGGGCGAATCAGTTGTTGATACTGATATCTCCGGTCTGATAATCCAATGTTCCGGATGCTCCCGTCGAAGTCTTGAACGTCAATCTGGTTCCGTTAACCTCAGTGAGCGTCGGAACTCCATCTCCCAGCGGAATCATCACCGTGCTGTTACGAGAATTCGTTGCAATCATGAACTCTCCGCGGGTTGGAGTTGACGGATTCGCTCCTGCCAAAACCATTATATTTGCGCCCGGATCATTGTAATAGTTGGTGCACGTGAACACGCCTGAAGAGACGGGGGGATAGAGGTCGGCGGCACTCACTATTTGCGGACGACCAAGAGGTGGATTATTTACAGCAACTGGCGCAGAACCCAGCGATGGAATAGCTGGCAGTCCGTTTTGCATTCGATTCAATACCGCCTTGTCATGCTGTTGTTGGTTTGATTGAAATTGCTGTAGTACAGCCGCCTTTTGTGATTGAGATACTGATGGGAAGAGACCAGATGCTGCAACAGCAATTGAACCACCAATGGCTACGGACACAATGACTCCACCTATGGCCAACAACCCTGTGTTCATCCGATTTTCCTCCTTAAGGATTCACGGGATATTCTAAATGGAAACGAAACATCTCCATATTTTATGACGATCTTTAAGGCGGTTAGGTTACACGGGTGATGATAAGCAAATCATTAGTCGATTAGGTTTCATGGATTACAAACAAAATGTTCTCTCGTTAGAATTCAATCGATCCTGTTTCGGTCAAGTATTGCGTGAAAGAGAGCCCGCCTATGACAGACGGGCGAATCGATGGCAATGGACGTACGGTGAAGGAGAAGAGGGGATCACGATGAGTGCGCGCGAGAAGCGCAAACGACACGTCCGCGAAGACCTGCCGGATCCGGTCATCGCGCGACAAACGTGGGTGCAGCCGTCCACGCAAATCGTACCCAACAAGAGAGCGAGGCAAAGCAAACGGGCTTGTTGAACCGGCGCCTACGATTCCGCGAGGGGATCGAGGGCGCCGGTTTCGTTTGACACCATCCATAGAAGAAGGGGTTAATCCGATCCGCTGGCATGGGAACAACAAACCGTCAAATCACCCGCACACTCCACCGGCACTCCATCGGCACGCTCCCGCGGTCTCACGTTCCGACGGCGGCAAGGCCGCGACCGCGACCGCGCACGACAACGTGGTGCGGCTCTTCGCCGCGGGCGTAGGCGGCCACATTGTCAATCGCCTTTTGCACCATCACACGCCACGTACGATGCGTGACTCCGGCAATATGCGGCGACAGCAGCAAGCGATCCCGCAACTGCGGCGCGGCGAGCACAACCGGATTCTCCTTCGTCACGGGTTCCGGGTCAAACACGTCGAGACTCGCGGCGTACACCCGGTGCTCCAGCAACGCCTCAACCAGCGCGCGCTGATCCACGAGTGCGCCCCGTCCCACATTGACAAAGATCGTCTCCGGTTTCATGCGGGCAAACGCCTCCCGGCCAAACAACCCCTTTGTCTCCGCTGTCAGGGGCAGCATCGCCACCACGGCGTCGGCTGTGCGCAGCAACTCGTCGAACTCTGCGTAGCGCACGCCAAAGCGAGCCTCGTCCTCACGCCGGCGCGTGCGGTTGTGGTACAGCAGAGTGGGGCCAAACGGATGCAGGCGGTCGGCGACGCTGCGGCCAATGGCGCCGAAGCCCACCAGTCCCACCGTCATCTCCTCCAGGTCGCGCAGCAGCGGCCCGATGATTCCCTCGCGGTTGTGATGGTAGTTGTCTCCCAGGACGACATTCTGGCATTCTCCCATGCGCCGCGCGAAGTACAGCAGGCTCATCACAATATGGTCGGCGACGGCATCCGCATTCCTCCCCGGATTGTTGCACAGCGTCAGCCCCATCTCCCGGACGATGGCCATATCCACGCGCTCGTAGCCAGCGCTGACGAGTTGCAGCAGTTCCATGTCCGGGGCGCGCAGCACCGCGCCGGGAATCGGCAGGCCGACGCCGAGAACCGCGCGGAATCCCGTCGGGCTGCCTCTGCGTACATCGGACCAATCCTCCCAGTGTTCAACCGCGACTTCAGACGGTATGTGCGGCGCGGCTAGCGCAAATCTCGACTTGGGAATCACGGACAATAACGGGAACGTCACGGCGCAGCCTCCTGTCTCGATACAAAAATATTTTTCCCATTGGCAATATCAGCTTAACACGTTATTATAGATATCACCAGATGGTAGTATTAATCACGCATTGACAGACCTTCTGGCGCCTGATTTTCAAAATTTCGGCCACGGGCCAAACTGGGGTGATGTTTATGTCATTAAATATACCACATTCGTTGCTGCCTGCACGGACCGCCCATGACACCGAAGAGCATAAACTCGCCAAGCACCTGAATTGGCTCGCCGTCATGGCGTTCGGTCTGGCGGGCGAAGTCGGGGCAGGGATCTTCTTTGTCTCGGCCCAGGTGCAGGGCATCGCGCCTGGCGTGGGCGACCAGGTGCCGCTGGCCATTCTGATTGATGGGTTCATCGCGCTGTTCCTCGGACTCACATACTGGTTCTTCTCCGGATCCATCGCAGGCGCGGGCGGCGAGTACCTGTTCGTCACGCGCACGCTTGGGGCTCGCTTCGGTTTTATTGTACACGTCGTGTCGTGGTTTGGCGCAACGGCGAGCGTAGGATTTCTCGCGTACACGGCGCCCACGTTTGTGGCTGCCGCCATTAACAGCGTCGCGCCGGGTGCGGGCAATATCCTGACGACGCCAGGCGGCGAATTCTCGCTCGGGCTCGTCATGATCTGGTTTGCCTGGGCGCTGCACGCACGGGGAGTCCGACTTGTCGGCGCCGTGCTCAAGGGCGCGATGGCGGTCATATTGCTCGCTGGCCTGCTCGTGATTGTCATGGGCCTGACACATCCGCCGTCCACCCTGTTCGCTGTTCTCCACGCGACCCAGGGGCTGAACGCGGCCGCGCTCATGAAAGGAGCGCCGGCGCAGACCACGGGTGCGCTGTTCACGGTCCTGCCGCTGCTCTACTTCGCGTATTCCGGCCTGCGCAGCGCAACCTACACCGGAGGCGAGACGCACGCGGCGAAGGGGACCTTGGGGAAAAGCATCCTCGCTCTTGTCGTTGTGGTGACAATCTTCTACACTACATTTGCGATCGCGCTCTATCATGTCGTGCCTTGGCAATTGCTCTCGGGCCTGCTCAGCCACGGCGACAAGTCGCTCGCGAGCGCGGCCGCTCTGATTGGGCTGTTATTGCCGCCGTGGCTCGACATTCTGTTGAACTTTGCCGTGGCGTTCATCGTCTTCAAGACCATCCTGCCCGTCATGATGGGGCAATCCCGCATGATGGTCGCCTTCTCTGCGGACGGAGTCCTGCCACCGCGGTTCGCGCGCCTGTCGAAGCGTCAGACGCCTGTCACCGCTCTTACGATCGGAGCGATCATGTCGAGCGTGGTCCTGTTGCAGACTTCCATCACGGGAACGGCATTCGGTCTCGCCTCAAGCGTGTTGGCAGGCACCATTGTTCACTTCGCCCTTGGACTCGGCATCGTCCTGCTGCCCAAGACCGCGCCGGCCCTGTACGCGGGGAACAAGACCTGGCTGGGCGGCCGCCGCGGCCTGCAGTGGATAGTGGCCTTGGTCATGATGGCGGTGGCGACCGCCTTGGCGTATCTTGTGGTCCTGCCCACACTGACGTCCGTCTGGTATTTCAATCCTCTCGTCCAGGTGGGTCTGTTCTCCCTGATCGGCGCGCTGCTGTACAGCCGCTACTGGCGCTCCGTGACGGCGCGCGGGGAAATCGCCGCGCACAACGAACGCTTCGCGAGCGAGCCGTCGCTGTAAGTTCACAGATTTACAATACAAATAAAGCAACGGAGGCACGCCACCCGATGGATCACCGTCTGAACGACTCCCTTCAAGAATTGCCGCCTCTCATGTGGAGTCGGCCCGACCAACCCGCCATAGAGCGGCCCGGCCTTGCAGCGCCGGAGGGCAAGCTGCGCCTGAGCGCAAACGAGTCGCCTTACAGTCCGATCCCGGCTGTGTTGGAACGGATGCAACTCGCGTGCACGCGCGTCAATCGCTACCCGGACATCACCGGCTCCGCCCTGCGCGCCAGCCTCGCGGATCGTCTCGGAGTGGGCGCCGAGCAGATTGTGATCGGCAGCGGATCGTCTGAATTGATTCACGCGCTTGTGGCGGCGTTCGGAGCCGACGGCGCGGAAATCATAGTTCCATACCCATCTTTCCCCATGTACACCGCAAGCGCCTCGCTCACGGACGCGCAGGTCGTACGCGTTCCTGTTGCGGCGGATGGCGCCGTCGACCTGCAGGCCATGGCGGACGGGATAACGGACGCGACCCGTCTGATCTTTATTTGCAATCCAAACAACCCCACGGGCGGATTCCATTCGGCAGACGCGCTGTCGGAGTTCCTCGCGCAGATTCCGCCGCGGGTGTGCGTGGCGCTGGACGAAGCGTACTGGGAATTGACGGACGCGTTCGTCAACGGCGCACCCGATTCCATGGGTTTGGTGCGACAATATCCCAATGTCATCGTCCTGCGCACATTCTCGAAGTTCTACGGTCTCGCGGGAGTGCGCATGGGCTATGCGGTCACGTGCTGCGCCAGCGTCGCCGAGCGGCTGGGGGCGGCTCGCATGGGCGCCATGCCAAATGTCATCGCACTGGAAGCCGCCTCCGCCTGCCTCGATCACTTCGACGCGTACATGGAGCGCGCGCGCGAGGCCGCCCGCGAACGAAGCCGCGTCACGACGGCTGCCAGGGCGCTTGGATATGACATCTACCCGACGCAGACGAACTTCTACTGCTTCCCATTCGCGCCCGGTCCGCAGCCCTTCCTTGAAGCCGGCCTGCTGGTACGGGGAGGGGATTCGATCCAATTCCCCGGCCACGTTCGGGTAAGTTTTGGCACACCCGAGGACAACGATCGGGTGCTCGCCGTCCTCCGGGCCCACGCTCCGCTCCAGGCGCAGCCCGCCTTGTAGTGCGGGTGGCGGGGCCGGGGCGGCGCAGGTTGACCGTCGGGTGGACGCCGGGTGGACCGCGTCGGTGGGGGGGGGCCAGCTCGCTCTAGCTCTCTCTAGCCCGCTCTGGCCCGCACATGCTGGCCGAGGCCGACGACCATAGTGGGGAAAAATGATTCACCGGCTGAAGGTCTACAGGCAGCATGAACAGCGGATACAGGTGGCCTAAGCACAAGAACTGTGCTTAGGCCACCTGTATTTTTCCATATTAGCACTACTTTTTGGTGCTATTGCGCGGACAGCACCAAAAAGTAGTGCTAATCACGCGGAAAATGGAAGCAAGTGGTGCGATAGCACCAAATTCAGTGCTTGTTGTACGCGAGGATTGACCGCACAACGTCCGCCGGTCGCGATGCACACCGCAGTGCAACATGGACACCTTGATAGTCACTGCTCTTTAGGGCTGTTCCGCGCCGAACACCAACCCAGATGCATAATCTTGGCATACTATAGTCTTAATTCTATTTTATGTGCATCCCCGTCACACCGTCACACCGTACCGAGCATACCGGGCGCGGCCCTAGCGGTACTGGATACGAGGGTCGATCAGGCCGTACAGGATATCCGCAATCAGGTTGCCTGCCACAGTGACAAGACCGATGAACACGGTGACTCCCATAATGATCGGGTAGTCGCGTGAGTTCACGGCGTCCCAATACAGGAGTCCCATCCCTGGATAGTTGAAGACCTCCTCCACAAACAGTGCGCCGCTGAGCAGCACGGGGAGCGACAAACCGAACAAGGTGATGAGTGGAAGGATGGAATTGCGCAGGGCGTGGACGAAGATCACACGAAACTCGCTCGCGCCCTTCATGCGCGCCGTCCGGACGTAATCCTGCAACAAGGCCTCGCGCATTGACGAGCGCATGTAGCGCGCCCATCCAGCCACCGACACCAGGAACAGCGCCGAGATTGGCAGTATGAGGTGCTTCGCCCAGTCTCCGAATCCCGGATTGCTGAGTTGCGCGTTAACGATTCCGCCCGATGGCAGCCAGTTCAGGTCAATGGAGAAGAAGATGATCAGCAGGACGGCGAGCCAAAACGTCGGCATGGAATAGAAGAAATAGTTCACGACTGTCACGATCTGGTCGAATTTGGTGTTCTCAAAATAAGCCTGCACCGAACCTAGAAATACAGCAAACACGTGTGCGGCAAGCACCGCCACCACAACGATGATGATCGTGTGCGGAAGCGCCTGCAGCATCAAGCCCACCACGGGCCGGTCGTATGTGTAGGAGTAACCGAAGTTGCCATGCAGGAGATTTCCAAGCCAGATGACGTATTGATCCCAGAGCGGCTTGCTGAGCCCCAGCGAACGGCTGAGCATGGCCGCGCGATACACTGTATAGTGATTGCCGAGCAGAATGCGGACCGGACTTCCGGCGGCGCGAATCATGACAAAGGAAAGAAGAGTGACCCCGAGTACAGTGGGGATCGCCTCCAGGATCCGCCGCACAATGTATTTCAACATGACGCCACCCTCTCTCAAACAAACCTGGACACCCGTTGCCTCACCCGACAAACCGACGAAGCATGCAGCCGACCGGATTCACACGCAGTCGCCTTATCGCTCGCGGGTCTCCAGCGCATTGCGCAGTCCGTCGCCGATCAGGTTGATCGACACCTCGGCGACAAGAATGCAGATCCCGGGAGGATAGATCAGCCACCATGAATTCTGGAACATGTAGTTCATGCCGTCCGACAGCATGGCTCCCCAGTTCGGGGTGGGCGGCGGAAGCCCAAGTCCAAGAAAGCTCAGGCCGGCCATGGCCAGGATGGCGTCCGCAACCTGGAAGGTGGCGGACACCAGTACGATGCCGAGGAAGTTCGGCAGCAGGTAGCGCAGCATGATGCGCCATGTGCCCGCCCCCACAGCGTGAGCCGCTTCCACGTAAACCTGATTCTTGATGGAGAGCGTCTCTGCACGCACCAGGCGGCTGACGCTCAGCCACGCCGTCGAGGCCAGCACGAACACCATGATCAGGATGCTCGGCTGAAAAACTACGTTAAGGAACAATAGAATGAAAATAGCCGGGATCGAGAGCAGGATATCGACAATCCGCATCATAACGGCATCAAGCCAACTCCATGCCATACCGCTGAGCATGCCGTAGAGCGTGCCGAACAGCATCGCCACGGCCGCTGCGGCAAACCCCACCTCCAACGAGGACTGCCCACCCACCATCAGTTGCGCCAGGACATTGTGCCCAGCGCTGTCGGTGCCGAGAGGAAACTGCCTGGAAGGAGACGCGGCGGTATTCAGCAGGTGGGACGCGACGGCACTGTGGCGGTACACCAAGGGACCGACAAAAGAGAACAAGGCAAGGAACAACAGCATGCCGACGCCCAAACGTGTCAATCCTGAACTCAGAAATCGGCGCATGAACTTCGGTCGCTCACCGTGGACCGCGCCAGAGGATATCTCGTCGACAAGCAGCGATTCGGAAATCATGGTTTCTCCTTTCGTCCAGGACGCTCGACCCGTACGCCAACAGAGGCCGTCTGCTGCCTCGCACACGCCGGACCGCGCCGTCAGACCCAACATCAGACCACGCCGTCAAGCCACGCCGTCCGACAGCGCCATCCGGCCACGCCGTCCGGCCACGCGGCGTCAGGCTCCTTGCTACGCTCGGGCAAAGCCCGCAGAATCTCCATCAGCGGGCTGCCCGGAAACGGGCGCGAACAGTGTGTCCGCGCCCCGCCGCCGCAACTACTTGACGGTCCAGTACTGCATCTGCGGGAATGCGGTGGCCGCGTCAAGGTACGGCACCACGTTGTGCACGGTCGGCGCCGTGACGACGAGCGTCGCGACGTTCAGGTTCCAGAGAAACGGCAGGGCGCGCGCGGTGAAGTTCTCATACGCGAAGAAGTGCGCCATCGTCTCCGCAGGTGTCGCGTACGGCACGTGCGTGGCCTGAATCAGCTTGTCCTCCACGGCGTTCGAGAACCCGGTCCCGGACGGCGCGGTCGACGCGAACAACTGTCCGCCCGTCGGGTAGAAACCGGGTCCGTTGTAAACCCAGCCCGAACCAACGGCAAGCTGCCATGAGTGGTTCGTCTTGGCGCTAGTCATGGAGATAAAGTTACCGAACTGCTCCGGTTTGAGCGTCACGTTGACACCCTCGCTTGCCCAGTCCTGCTTCATGACCTCCGCGGCGTCCGTCGACGACGTGAGGCCCGTCACGTAGATCATGGTGAACTTCATCCGCTGCTTACCCTTGGTCATGACGCCGTTCACCAGTTTCCAGCCGTTCTTCTCAAGCAGCTTCTTGCCAGCGGCGATATTGAAAGGATACGGGTTGTGCGCCGCCAAGGCGGGATCGAGGAACGTCGTCTTCGGAACGGTGGGAATCGGTCCGGTGAGCGGGATCGCATAGCCCTTGTAGATGTCCTTGGCAATACCGGGGTTGTCGATGCCCATCTGCAACGCCTGACGGACGTACAGTTGGTTGAAGATGCTGCGCGACGGCGAGCCCGGCCACATGTTCATCTCCGTCCAGAAGATGCCAAAGGGATAGGCAGGCGTGACGGTGTCGCCCGCGGATGTAAGCGACCGCTCCGAACCGAGCTGCGACTGGTCGAGGTAGCCGACATTGATACTGCCGGTTTTGATCGCGGCAAGTTCGGCCGTATTGGACGCTTCGAAGCTGAACACGATCTTGCTGACGGTGCTCTTGTGCCCGGCGTACTTTGGATTCGGAACGAGCACCCATGACTGGCTCGGCGTTCCGCTCTGGATCTTGAACGGGCCGTCGACCACCGTGTCGAACATCGGATTCGTCGCGTGCGCGCCGAGGTACTTGATCTCCTGTGTCATGTTGCTGTACTTGCCCCACACACCCGCGGGCATCGGGACCAACTGGATGATGCCATTGTAGATGAACCACTGCTGGTTGGCCGGCTTGTCGAGCGTGATGGTCACTTCGTAGTTCCCGTTCGGCACAACGCTCTTGATGCCATTTGGAATATTGCCCGTGCCCGCGCCGACAAACGGCCACGGCGCCGCCGCTTTGGGCGATGAGGCCGCCTTGATCACGTTCCAGGTGAACATCAGGTCTTTGGACGTCACCGGGGTGCCGTTGGACCATTTCCACTTCGGATTCAGGAACACGTGGTACACCGTGCCTGCCGGATTGTACGTGATGTGACTCGCGATGGACGATTTCCAGTTGATGCTGTAGTTGTTGTTGATCCAGAGAAGCGGCTTGTACATCTGGTCGATGAGCTGCGTATTGTAAAGACTGTCTGACGCCGCGTTGGTGATCGGCAGGAACCAGTTGAGGTTCGTCTGCGGCGGAAGCGCGTAGTCGATGACGCCTCCGGTGGAAGCTGTCGCGGCCAACGTGGACGGAGCAAACATCAGGCTGGTACTGGCGGTCATGGCGATCGCGACCGCCAAGGATTTGCTGAGTTTCATACGTGTATTTCCCCCTTTTTCTGTCCTACCCCGAGAATCCCGGGCCATGTTCACCGGCGCATCGTCCCTGCCCTCCATCGACGGGGCGCAATTCCCCATCGTCGCAGGCGCAGCCATCAAACTTCCTTATGAAACGAACGGTCATGCGCCACGCGTCACGGCGTCCCCCCTTTCACGAGATGGCACGCCGTGAAGTGGGCTGGCTTGACCTCGCGCCACTCCGGAATCTCCCGGCGGCAGACATCCTCGGCGATCGGGCAACGCGTGTGAAAGACGCAGCCCGGCGGCGGATTGGCCGGACTGGGCAGGTCGCCTTGCAAAATCTGGCGCTCGCGGCGCACGTCGGGATTCGGAACGGGAACGGCGGACAGAAGTGCCTGCGTGTATGGGTGGAGCGGATTGGCGAAGAGTTCATCCGCCGACGCCAACTCCGCCATCTTGCCCAGATACATGACCAACACCCGGTCGCTGATGTGCTTGACGACCGACAGATCGTGGGCAATGAAGATGTACGTGAGTTGGTATTCGTCCTGCAGGTCCTCCAATAAATTGATGACCTGCGACTGGACAGAGACGTCGAGCGCTGCGACGGGCTCGTCGAGCACCATCAGCTTGGGTTGCAGGATAAGCGCGCGGGCGATGCCGATGCGCTGCCGCTGCCCGCCGGAAAATTCATGCGGGTACCGGCTCGCATAGGACGGGTCCAGCCCCACGCGCTCCAGGATGGCATACACACGGTGTTTGCGTTCCGACGCGTCAAACAGGCCATGGACTTCAAGCGGTTCGGAGAGCGTCTGAAAGATGGTGTAGCGCGGATTGAGCGACGCGTACGGATCCTGAAAGACAATCTGCATCTCACGGCGGATCGCGCGCATCTGCGAGCGGTTCAGTTTGAGAATATTCCGTCCGGAGAAATTCACGACTCCACTTGTCGGATCGATCAGCCGCAGGATGCTGCGCCCCAATGTCGACTTGCCGCATCCCGACTCGCCGACGATGCCGAGCGTCTCACCGGCGCGCACCTCGAGCGACACGCCGTCCACCGCGCGGACGGCGCCGCCTCCGATGCGGGAGATGCCGCCGCGCACGGGGAAATGTTTTTTCAGATCGCGAATTTCAAGCAGGACTTCGCTCATCCGTCAATTCCCCTCCTGTGCATCGTTCAACCAGCAACGCGAGAGGTGACCGGGTTCGACCCGAAAGAGGCCAGGCGCCTCCGCCCGGCACTTTTCGAATACCAGCGGGCAGCGCGGCGCGAAATGGCACCCTTTCGGCATGCGGGTCAGGGACGGGACATTGCCCTCAATCGGCTGCAATCGTTCCTTGGAGGCCGCGTCAAGCTTCGGGATGGCATTCAGCAGTCCGCGCGTATAGGGATGTTGTGGATTATGGAAAATATCCTTAGCGGTGCCCTGCTCGACAATCTCGCCGGCGTACATCACCGCCACGCGATCGCACATCTCCGCGACAACGCCGAGGTCGTGCGTGATGAGCAGGACGGACGTACCCAAGTCCTTTGACAGTTTCCTCATGAGATCGAGGATCTGCGCCTGGATCGTCACATCGAGCGCCGTGGTGGGCTCGTCCGCTATGAGCAACTGGGGATTGCAGACCATGGACATGGCAATCATCACGCGCTGGCGCATGCCGCCAGAGAGTTGGTGCGGATACTCGCCCATGACGCCCTCTGCGCGGGCAATGCCGACGCTGCGCAACATCTCCATCGACTGCTGCCACGCGCGGCGGGGCGTAGTCTGCGTATGCAACCGCAGCGCCTCGGAAATCTGGGCGCCGATCTTGTACACGGGGTTCAGCGAGGTCATCGGTTCCTGAAAGATCATGCTGACCTCGTTGCCGCGAATCTGCCGCATCTCGCGATCCGGGAGATCAAGCAGGTTGCGCCCCTTGTAGGACACTTCCCCGCTGACGCGCGCGTTCTTGGTCAGCAGCCGCAACAGCGCGAGCGACGTGACACTCTTGCCGCAACCGGACTCGCCGACGATGCCCAGCGTCTCGCCACTCTCAATGTGAAACGAGACATCATGAACCGCGTGAAAATACTCACCGTTGATCCGGAACTCCACACTCAGTGAATCAACTTCCAATACATTGGACAAAACGGCTCCCCCCGGGAGTGTTGTCTGACATCTCTTGTGCATCCGGAAGGTCCGCCGGAAGCCTCCACGCCGACCGACAGCAGCCAGGCGCGAGGCGCACGACCCGCGGCCGTCGCGGGCCGCGGAGGCGGACAGGAGCCACCCTGTCCGCAAAACACGATTAGACTCCGCGTGATCGTTTTGCTCTCATCGGGCCAGTCCAAAAAGACCGGTTGACCCGAAAGGGGATCATGCGCCGGAACGAGCAAGCTTGTACCCTCACGGGACTCTGGCAATATGGTCAAATTATATGCCCACGTGATGCCGATGTAAAGATGCATCACTCGCCGGATGCGGCACGAGACAGTCTATTTTATTCCAGTGCTAGAAACGCTGCGGATGAAGTATCGTTGTCCGAATAGAAATACAGCCAAGACGGGCAGAATCGTCAACGTTGCAGCGGCCATGAGCAGGTTGTATTCCGTCGTGTAGCCAGTGCTGAATACCGACAGACCGAGCGGCAGCGTCTGTACACTTCGCGCAGTAATCCTTGATGCGCAAAATCAGTCGCCCAACCCAGTCGGCAAACGCTTATACTGACTCTGACGCCGGTTGCGCCGCGCACCGCGCCGCAGGTCGAGCCGCGGGTCGAGCCGCGACTGTCGCGGCGAACTTCCGTCCACCTGCAAGTCACTTCGTTTCTGGAGGAGTCTCCCATGCCAAAGATCACATTCATCGGCGCCGGCAGCACGGTGTTCGCCAAGAATGTCTTGGGTGATTGCATGCTGACACCCAGCCTCGCCGATTCGGAATTTGCCCTGTACGACATCGATCCTGTCCGCCTGCGGGATTCCGAAATGATGCTGCAGAATCTAAACGCGGCAAATGGCAACCGCGCGACCGTCCGCGCCTACAGTGACCGGCGCGCCGCGCTGACGGGAGCCCATTACGTGATCAATGCCATCCAGGTTGGCGGCTACGATCCTTGCACCATCACCGATTTCGAGGTGCCGAAAAAATATGGATTGCGCCAGACCATCGCCGACACGGTCGGAATCGGCGGCATTTTTCGCAATCTGCGCACGATCCCGGTCATGCTCGACATGGCGCGCGATATGCGGGACGTATGCCCCGACGCGTGGCTGCTGAACTACACCAACCCGATGGCCGCATTGACCCATGTGATGAACGTGCACGGAGGCGTCCAAACCGTGGGCCTGTGCCACAGCGTCCAGGCGTGCGTCCCTCACCTCTTCCATCACCTCGGCATGGATCCGACGGGTGTCCGCTGGGACATCGCGGGGATCAATCACATGGCGTGGCTGCTCAAGGTGGAGCGCGACGGGGTTGACCTGTATCCCGAGATCAAGCGCCGGGCGCTCGAAAAGCAGGAGACGCGTCATCATGATATGGTGCGCTTCGAGATTATGCGCCGCTTCGGCTACTATGTGACAGAGTCTTCGGAGCACAGCGCCGAATACCATCCGTACTTCATAAAGCAACGCTATCCGGAATTGATTGACAAGCTGAATATCCCGCTGGACGAATACCCGCGCCGCTGCGTCGACCAGATCGATCGTTGGGAGTCGATGCGTGGGGAGTTGGTGGAGAATCGCGCGCTCACCCACGAGCGCACGCATGAATACGCTTCCTATATTCTCGAGGCGATGGAGTCGGACGTTCCAATCAAGATTGGCGGCAACGTCATGAACGACCACATCATCACCAATCTGCCGCGCGAGGCATGCGTCGAGGTCCCTTGCCTTGTGGACGGCAACGGCGTGCAACCCGTCGTCGTGGGCGACCTTCCGCCGCAACTCGCCGCGCTCAACCGGACGAACATCAACACGCAGCTATTGACCATCGAAGCCGCGATCACGGGCAAACGGGAGCACATCTACCACGCGGCCCTGCTCGATCCCCACACCTCCGCGGAATTGCCCATGGACGACATCGTCGCCCTCTGCGACGACCTGATCGTAGCCCACGGCGACTGGCTCCCCGCCTTCAGTTGAAGGCGGGCGGCGGGCGGCCAAATTGACACTCCGTGTTCACACGCCATCTCCTAAGATGGAAACCCTTCTCCTGCACCATGTTGATCCCCGACGACAGCCCGGGTATCTTGCAAGCAGGCTCCCCACCGCTGTCTCGTGCCGAGCGGCGGCAGGACAGACAGGACTGACGGGGCCGACCCAGCCGACCCGGCAGACGGGGCACGCGCGGCACGCGTTGCCTGCGGGGACGGGTGGGTCGAATTCCCGACGAGAGAGGATGCGGACTCCTGAATTTCAGGATGGCTTACACTGATTTCATGGAAAAAACATCTTGCATTCCACCCCGGCGCGTGCAGCGCGACTGCGCGCAGGCCTCGGACACGCCGAGAAACTCTTTCTCGACCGAGTCTGGTGGCCCGCATTTCACGACTTCACCCATTTGTACCCGGAATACGAACTCCACGATTACAACGATTCGCTGCGCTACATCGATTTTGCCTACCTTAACCCACATTTCCGGCTGGCAATCGAGATTGACGGAGTGGGCACGCACTGGCAACAAATATCGACTGCCGAATTTGCCGACCATTGCCGTCGCCAAAACCATCTCATCATCGACGAATGGCGGGTCATCCGCTTCGCGTACAGCGATGTCCGCAATTTCGAACGGAATTGTCAGCAGACACTCCAGCAATTGATCGGTCGTCTCACCGTCTTGCCCCATGGATCGCTCGATGCACTATCGGTGATTGACAGGGAGATCATGCGACTCCCCGTCGCACTGCGCCATGCCATTGTCACGGCGGATGTCATGGCGCATGTCAATTTGAGTCGCAACACAGCACGAAGCCACCTGAAAAGACTTGTCCAGGCGGAATGGCTTGCGCCTCACAGCGGTGCGCTTCGCGTACGGTCGTATAAGGTCCAGCCGCGGCGCATCAATATTCATCCATAGTCCGCCGCCTCCATAGGCGTCAGAAGCCGCAACCACAGTCGGCGAAACGTCATCCATTTCATGGGCATCGTTCCCCTTGACCACTCAGGGCACCGCAGCGACCGTCCGGCGTCGGACTGACCGTCCGTTCTCTCCAGTCCTTCCGAAACCATAGACAAAGAAATTGCGCTTATGCCGCCTATTTATTACCGAATTAACTACCAATATTGGTGCTGTTCAAGGAATAGCACCAGGTCTTGTTGCTAACGATCCTCCATTTGGAATGTAATTCCATGGATAAGCCCAATTTCGATGTCTGCGCCCACCGTCAGCAATACGCGCATGCCGACGCCAGCCACACGCGTGCCCGCCTGAAGCCACGCGCATGCCCACCGCCGACCACACGTCTGACCACCGCCCGCCACACGCATGCTCAGCGAAACCCTCACAACCCCCCGCCCTGGGACGACGGGTGACAATCCAGCGTAGCGCAGACACCAAACGCCATATATAGCAGGCCAAAACCTTGGACACTATATGCGGAGTCATCGCGTCTGCATCGCAGACTTCACCCTTCGCCTCGCTCTCCTCCGCTCGCACGACCGGCGCCTGAGTCGCCAGCGAAACGGTGAAATTCGATCGGTCCGTCGCAGGTCTGTCCATCTATAGCGTTTGACTAAAGCCTCAAACACTACAGATGCCCTTTGGGGATTTCGCTCCGGACCTTTTCACAGTTCCCCTACGCGAAGTGGCACGCGACGTAATGGCCATCGCCGAGCCGCCTCAGCTCTGGAGTGTGCACTCGGCATTCGTCCGCGACGAGCGGGCAGCGGTCGGCGAACGGGCAGCCCGTGCGGTCCGACAACAGGTTCGGCGGTCGACTGCTCGTCTCGGGCAATCCGCCTGTCACGCCTGATCCCGGAGTCGCCGCGAGCAGCAGGCGTGTGTACGGGTGGAGCGGATTCTCCACCGCCTCCGCCGCCGACGCTTCCTCCATGACGCGCCCTCCGTACATCACCATGATCCGGTCCCCAAAGTACCGCGCCGACGCCAAGTCGTGCGTGATGTACACATACGACAATCCAAGCGTCCGCTTGAATTGGTTCAATAACTCCAGAATCTCAGCGCGAATCGACACATCCAGCATTGAGATCGGCTCATCCGCGATGAGCAGGTCCGGGTGCACCGCCAAGGCGCGCGCGATGGCCACCCGCTGCCGTTGCCCCCCGGAAAGCTCGTGGGGATACTTGCGCCTCGTCTCCTCGATGGGCGTCAATCCCACCACCTGCAGCATCTCGTCCAGTTGTTGCGATATCGGCGGGTCTCCGGGTCTTCGATGGATGCGAAGCGGCAGCATAAGATGTTGCTCAACTGTCTGAACCGGATTCAGCGACCCGTAGGGATCCTGAAATACCATCTGCACGTGCCGGCGATAGCGTTTGAGCGCCTCGCCCCGCACACGCGTCACATCCTTCCCATCGAATACCAGGCGTCCGGAGTCGGGACGCAGAACGCGAATCAAAGCGCGCGCGACCGTCGTCTTGCCGCTGCCGGACTCGCCCACGACCGACAGCACCTCGCCCTTCTTGACGTGGAAGCTCACATGGTCCACCGGGACAATCATCTGCCTGCGCAAGCCAGAGGAAACGGGAAACTGCACCACAAGGTCGTGAACCTGTACCAACGCGCTCGCGTCGACCCTCGACGCCCCCTCGGCCAGCCCCACGCCACTCACGCCACTCGCGGGCAGAGGCGGCTCATGCATCCGGTCAGCCATGCGTGATCACCTCGCCTTCAAGGACATGGTGGCAGGCGATTTGCGACCCGGCCACGTCGCGCAGTTCAGGCTGCTCGGCGCGGCACACGTCGTCCGCCAGCTTGCAGCGCGGATGAAACGCACAGCCCGGGGGCAATGAGCCCAGGTTCGGCGGGCTCCCCGGAATCCCGGACAGCGTCACCTGTTTCCCCGTCAGCTTCGGGATGGCGCTCCACAGTCCGTCCGTGTATGGATGGTGCCGTCCCGCAACACCCGTCAGGCTCGCGCTGCCCGTCGTTTCAACAATCTTGCCCGCGTACATGATGGCAATCCGGTTCGCCAGTTCCATCACGAGGCTGAAATCGTGACTGATAAACAGAATCGAGAAGCCCTTTTGCTTCTGCACTTCGCGAATCTGATCGAGAATGGAGCGCTGGACCACCACGTCGAGCGCCGTGGTTGGCTCATCCATGACGACGAGCGCAGGCTCGAGCGCGATGGCGATCGCGATCACGATGCGCTGGCGCATTCCGCCCGACAGTTCGTGCGGATAGCTGTTCAGGCGCTGCACGTCGATCCGGACCAGTTCCGCCAACTCCCTGGCGCGCGCCCTCGCCTCCGCCCTCGTCATATTGGGACGATGGCTCTGAAGTGTGTCGACAATCTGCTCCTCGGCCGTCATGACCGGGTTGAGCGCGTTCATCGCGCTCTGGAATACCATGGCGACCTTTTCCCAACGAAACTTGCGCAATTCCTCAGGCGACAGCGCGTAGATGTCTGTCCCCAAGATGCGCACCTGCCCACTCATGATCCGCGTATTCTGGCGCAATAAGCGCAGGATCGCGTAGGCCATCGTCGACTTGCCGGAACCCGACTCGCCAATCAGGCCGACGGTTTCATTCGGGTAGATCGTCAGGTCGACGTTGCGGACCGCGAGCAGCGGACCGCTTGCCGTTTCGTAGGCGACGGTCAGGTTGCGGACATCAAGCAGCGGCTCACGCTCAGCCATGGACGACTTCCCCTTTCACGGCGACCTTCTTCTTCTTCTTTTGCCTGACCGGGCTTGCGTCGCGCAGCCGCGGGTTCGTCACCTGGTCGATGCCAAAGTTCATCAGGGCAAGACTCATGCCGAACAGCGCAATGCCGAGCCCGCCTGGCACAAGCCACCACCACGCGCCCATCAACAGCGCGCCGCCCGCATCGGACCAGTACAGCATCGTCCCCCAACTCACCACGCTGACATTGCCGAGACCGAGAAACTCGAGTCCCGCCTCTGCGAGAATGCCGCCGAGTGTGCCGAACATCAGGCTCGAAACGATCAACGAGAGCATATTGGGCAATATTTCCTTAAACAGGATCCACAGATCGCTCGCTCCCGCAAGCTTCGCCGCCACAACGAAATCGCGCGCCACATACGTCAGGGCCTGCGAACGGAACACGCGCGCGCCGCCCGCCCATCCGGTCAATCCGATCACCAGGATGATGACATACGGTCCGGAATTGTGAATGTACGACGTAATGACGATAATCAGCGGCAGGCCGGGAATGATCAGAAAGATGTTGGTGATCGTGTCAAACGTCCGGTCCACCCAGCCGCCCTTGTACGCCGGCAGCATTCCCATGAGAACGGCGATCAGGGTGGACAGAGCACCCGCGCCGACGCCAACCGTGAGGGACGTGCGCGCTCCCCAGATAAACTGGGACAATACGTCCTGGCCGGTCCCGGTCGTGCCCAGCCAGTGCCTCCAGGAGGGCGCACTGAGCGGCGAAAACAGGGTTGCGGTCGGACTGTAGGGGGCAATGAGCGGCGCGAAGATCGCCATGAGCATGAAGATGGCAAAGATGGCAAAGCCGATCTTGGCCTTCGGATTGCGGAAGAAGGCTCGAAGACTCTTCGAACGGGCCGATCTCGCCTTGCGCTTCGCTTGCGCTGTGACTTCTGCGGAAGCACTCACCGCGAAACACCTCCCCGCCGCACGCGCGGATCCAGTCTGCCGTACAGCATCTCGACAATCAAATTGGCGAGCAGAACCGAGACAGCAATGATCAGGAAGAGCCCCTGCATCAGCGGATAGTCCTCATTTTGCACCGCCGCGACCAGTTGGTAGCCGACCCCCGGATACGAGAACACGGTCTCGACGAGCACCGCTCCGCCGACGACAAACCCGAGCGCCATGCCAAATCCTGTCAGGCTCGGCAGGAGTGCGTTGCGCGCTGCATACAGGTACATCAAGCGCCTAGATTTCACGCCTTTGGCTTCAGCGAAGACGACGTAGTCTTCTCCGAGCGTATTGATCATGTTGTTGCGCATGCCGAGCAGCCAGCCTCCCAGCGCCGTGATCAGAATGGTGGCGGCGGGCAGAATGCTGTGCTTGAGGACATTGCCGATGAAAGCGATGCGAAACGCCGGCGACATCGTCGCAGAGTAGGCGTGCGCGGTGGGAAACCAGCCCAGTTCAAATCCAAACACGTAGAGGATGAGAAGCGCCAGCCACTGATACGGCATGGCCGTCGTGAAGGTCGTCACGACAGGCAGAATGCTGTCCGCCAGACCGCCGCGCCTCCAGGCGGCGATGATCCCCAGAAGGACCCCGATGACAGCTGCGACGACGGTTGCGGTTCCCGCAAGACCCAGTGTCCAGGGAAGGCTGTTGGCGATAACCTGTGTGACCGGAACAGGATAGTAGGTGATCGACAATCCGAAGTTACCGTGCACCAGGTTATTGATATAAGAGAAGTATTGCTGCCACAACGGTTGCGTCGTCACGCCGAACTGGAGTTCCAGTGCCTTGAGTGTCAGCGGGCTGAGCCTGCCTTGGTAACGTGCGATCATGACCTCCGCCGGGTTACCCGGCATGAGGTGCGGCAAAATGAAGTTGATCGTAACGGCCGCCCACAGGGAGAGGAAAAAGAACACCAGGCGGTTGATGACGTATTTCATGCTGTTCCCCTCCTTGCACAGGTTCCGCCGGCGACCGTCCCACGGTCCACCGGCGGATGTGCGCTGATTGTGGCCTTACCGCGGGCGCAGGTGCGACAGGACGATCCCGTTCGCCGGTGACACCCAGGGCGACCCTGCCGCGTACGGATCCGAGGCGCTGGGCCATCCGACGTAGTTTTTCGTGCTGTACTCGTTCCAGCCCACACCGTAGACGAGCGGAATGTACGGCAGGAAGTACACCATGGAGTTCTCCAGCGCGTAGACGGCCTGCTTCTGCTGCGCCGGGTTGCTCGAGTGCTGGTAGGCGAGGATCTCACGGCTGGTAAACGGGTTGCTCCAGTGATCCCAGTTTGCCGGCGACCCGGTCTGCAGCATGGGTTGATACATGTAGTACGGCGTCGGGCCCGAACCGCTCCACGACATCGCCATCTGGAAGTGCCCGGTGGACAGCGCCGAGTAATACGCGCCGAACGCCAGTTGCGAGACGTTCACGTTGATGCCAATCTGCTTGAGGTTCTGCGCGATGAGCGAGCAATCCGCATCCCAGTCCGTCCAGCCGCTCACCACATCAAGCGTGAAGGACAGCGGCTGGCCTTTGGGCGACACGAAAATGCCGGACGCGTTGCGTTTGTATCCCGCCTTTTCGAGAAGGCTGATGGCCGCTTTTGGATTGTAGCCGAATGCCTTCGGCAGTTTTGGATTGATCCAGCTCTTCCCGGCGGGCGGAAGGTCGTACCCGGTCGGCGACGCGGGCGGCTCGTAGCCGTATTCGCCCAGTTTGTACAGGGCCGTCCGGTTGATCGCGAGACTGATCGCCTTTCTCACCACGAGCTGCGACAGCACAGGGTCCTGCAGGTTCGTGTACAGCATGTTCGCTCCGCCGTACGGGGAGAACCAGTAGTGATTCGTCTGCGGGTTTTTCGAGACATAGACGCGATTGATGTGTGGGATGAACTGCCCGGTCCAGTCGATCTTGCCTGTCAGAAGGGCGAGCGTCGCGCTCTCACCGCTCGAATAGGCGGGAAACTGGACTTGCGGGACCTTCGGTTTGCCGCCCCAGTACCGCGGATTGGCATTCATGGTGTACATCTCGGGCGTGAAGGAACTCTCCACGAACGGACCGGTTCCAACCGGTTTGAGATTGAGCGACTTCGTGGGGTTGCTGACGCTCGCCCAGATGTGCTGCGGAACCATGTAGACAGTGTCGAGGATGTAGTATTCATAGCTTGTGTTCACCGTCTTGAAGTGGAACTGGACCTCGGTTGGCCCCACCGCGTTCACGGAAGAAATCTGTTTCCAGATGCCCATGCTGTCCATTTGCGGATACTTCTTCAGCATGTCAAAGGAGAAGACGACGTCTGCGGACGTGAACGGTTTGCCATCCGACCACTTGACGTTCTTGCGCAGGTAGACCGTCAGGAGCTTGTTGCCGTTCGACCACTTGAACGATTGGCCGAGCAGCGGGACGGCGTGCGAGGCGGGATTGAAGTAGAAGAGTGGTTGGTAGATAAGGCCCAGCGTGCCGGACAGTTCGCTCCCGGAAAACGGATTGAAGTTTTGCTGGAATTCGCCGTTCTGCCCCGGGACCATCACAAGCGGCGGCGCCGCCGGCGTACTCGCGTACGCGGCGCCCGCGCCTGCGACCGTCATTGCGACCGTGGCGAGCGTGACAAGGGAAATCCGTTGTGCCTTGCGCCAATTGTTCTGTTTCATCTGTATTCTGCCCCCTAAATTGTGCTTGTAAGGTCCATCGTTTCAACTGCTGGCCGATCGAATTTCTCTCCCCCGCACACAGCCTACATAGGCACCGCCTCCTTATCGTCGCATCCCGCGCGCCGCAGCCTGGACCGTGCTGCCCTCGCGCTGCACCCCGGATGCTGCAGCCTGGACCCTGGACCGCGCTGCCTGGACCGTACAGTCTGCGGTCTGAACCGTGAAGCCTGGACCGTACAACCTGCGGTCTGGACCGTGAAGCCTGTGACCTGGACCGTGCGGCCTGGCCCGGATGCCGCATGTTCCGGATCGAATCGTTTAGATTTCTCTCAATAATAAAATCTGCTCCGCTTTTTCCCCGCCGTCGACGCGCACGGTAACGACTGTGCCATCCGCTTCTCGCCCGGTCACTGCGCCCGGCGAATCCACCCGCCACTGCCCCGCCAGTCCGATATGTGCCTCCCCGCCTGCGGGAAGCCACTTCAACTCATACCGCGCACCCCCGGAAGAGCGGTCGGAGACGTGCACGACATCATCGCCAGGCCGCAAGGCGGCGCGCACATCGCCGTCACCCGCGTTGCTGCCGTCGCCGCCGCGACGGACGTCGACAATCTCGACCGTGGCGTAACGTACCGTGAGACGCTCGTCCACACGCCAGTCCAGCGGCAGCAAGAGACCGCTGCGCGCCGGCGCTTGAACAGCGTGGCCGCCAAATGCGTCGACTCCTCCACGCGTCACGTGGACGACCTGCGCGCTGTCCTCGACATTGATCAGCGAAAGAAGTGACCCATCGGCGTGCCGTCTCTCCGTCGCGTGCACCAGTGGATGGTCGAGGCGCAGGTGCGGGTGGACCCCAGCGTGCGCCGCCAGCTTGGCCATGACATCCGCGTTGTAGGCAAACTCGTGCGTCAATGCACAGCCCAGCACCATCACTTTGCCTGCCTTGCACGGGCGCATCCAGATGACCGTTGCTTCGGGGTCCGATTCCGTTACGGCCAGTCGCCAGTCCTGCGGGACATCGGCGAACTCCAGATGCTGGTGGGTGAACACGTCATGCGCCTCATCGACCATGCGCACGCGCAGATACCCCTGCCGTTCGCGCCAGTTCCCCAGCTGCAGGCGGTCCGCAAGAATCCGGCACTCCCGTCCGCCAAGGTCCTTGTCCGGGATCTGCGGACCGAGAACGAGGACCCCGCCCGCTTCGGCGTAGTCGGCCAGACTTGCCTGCGTGTCCGCGTCCATGTACTCCGTGGACGCGACCCACAGGCTTGGCCGGGTCGCCGGCGACAGATCGGCCCCGCGCCGCAGGTCGACCGCCTGAAAGGATATGTTCGCTCCAACCAGCAGACGCCACATGCCGTCAAAGTGGTTGTGCTCGCGTTGCGTCTCAATATGCGCGTGCATCCGCGCGACCTCGGGGTCGCTGCGGTCCGCGCACTCCGTCGCGTAGTACGGCCGATAAAAGCCGATGGTCGTGTCGGAGACGAGCGGCGTGGCGCAGAGGCGGCGGCCCGCGAACTGCAGCAGCCGTCCAATATGCTCCGTGACCGCGTACCCCGCGCGCAACGACCCGTCCGGGGCGATCGGCGCCTGCCAGTCGTGCCTGTCGCCAAACAGGCCGATTCCGCCGGGATTGTCGCCGCCGCAGTACATGTAGTAATTGAGAGCGCTCATGCCGTGCGCAATGCACAGACGCGTGATCAGATCAAGGTCGCGCTCATTGACGTGCGGCCTGTCCGCGAGCCGGCCCGACTGGAACTCGGCGGAGAAAATCGGTTGCTCACCGTCGCTGATCGCGTCAGTCAGGAGCGTGGCCAACACCAGGTCGTGAAAATTGTCATACGTGATCTTCCCCGGGTAGAAGTCGCCCGCCACGACCACACGCGGAAGGCCCGCGGCTTGGGCCAATTGCGACAACCCGATCGGGTAATCCACCCCGCGGCTGTAGACGGAAAAGTCCTTGAACCCGTGGATATTGAGAATATAGGGCACCTGAAGATCGTATTCGTCCGCCATCGCGGCCAAGGCACGCACGTACTCGGCGTAATACGCGCGCAGGCGACCCGCGCGCCGCCAGTGTCGGTCGGGTCCCAGGTCAGCCGCGCGGTCAGCGCTTACACCCGTCCCCGAGCGCTCAACCCGCTCCGGTGGGGCGGCGGATGGCCGCGCGGCTGCCTGGTCCCCGACGCCTGCGGCGACCGGCACCATTCCGGACGGGTCGTCGTGCTCACCAAACGAGTCAAACTGGGCCAAGGCCGAAGGGCTTTCATCCGCCACCCCGGTCACCCAGTGCAGCATGCCGACCTCATTGTCGAGCTGCACCATGACAATCGGACCGCCGCGCGGCGCCACAAACCGCGCCAATACGGGCAGAACTGCTCCGTACCAGCGCCTCGCCAGGGCGAGGTATGTCGGGTCGGAATAGGACATGACGCGGGCCGGATGCCGTTTGCCAGCGCGATCGGTTGCGATCGACCCGGGATAGTCCCTGATCACCCACTCGGGAATGCCCTCGTTCTTCAGTTCCGACATCACATACGGCCCCGGGCGCACCACGCACAGGAGTCCCGCCTCCGCCACGCGTTCGAGAAAGCCAACCAGGTTGCGCCGAGGATGCGTGGCGCCGGTGAAGTCCGTCTCGCCCTCGTGCGGCTCATGCCAGATCCACGGAATATAGGTGCTCACGGTGTTGAACCCTGCCTCGCGAATCTTGCGCAGTCGGTCATCCCACTGCGCCGGATCCACCCGAAAGTAGTGGCACTCCGCGCCGTACAGGAAAAAAGGCTCGTCATTCAGTGTGAAAGTCTTGTTGCGGTACGACAGCACATCGGTTCCTCCTCATGGCCTTGCGCAGTTGTGCGGCGTGTATCCGCTGACACCTGGGGAGCGGTGCAAGTGTAAAGTCCGCGCTGCGGACGACATCCGCAGGGCGTCGGCGCATTTGCATGGCGCTGCCACAGACTGCTGCGGCAGCGCCATGCGGGATTCTCGCAGAAAGCTCACAGATAATCGAATCGTTTCGATAAGGCTATTGTATGCGCAACCATTTCACTCTGTCAACAACATTTTCGAAACGTTTAGATGCAAGCTCACCATGCCAATCGCCTCGCACGTCGCGCCACGAAGAGCGTACATTTCGCCACATGAAGGCGATGCATCCAGGGGAACTGTGATAAAGTCCGCGCCTGCCCTGATTTGGATTATCACATGTCCCCTGGAACCTCGTCCGGTGTTTCATCGCCTGGAGAACCCTTAGCCAGAACCAGGCCTCTGCAAAGGCAGACGGACCCGTATGGGACGCGTGATTTTGGGTACTCTGAAACGTGAACTCGCATTTAAGGGAAGCAAATAAGCTTATCCGGGTGAGATCGCCATGTACGGCGCATCCGCACGAAAGCGAGCAATGAAAATGCGGACTCAATCAAGCGTCGCAGATGGCACAGACGAGATGCGCTCGTATTTTCCGGGTAGGCTCGCATGGCGCGGGCGCGCCGGGAGCGGAGAATGAAAATTCGCTGCGTCACGGTCGCACGCCCAGCCAGCGATGGGCCAGCGGCAGGACGAAGACTCGCTGGGTCACCCGTATCCCTTTGCCCGTCGCGAGTTGTGCGGCGCAGCCGCGCTGTCTGAGCAGGAGCAAAGGGATACGGGCGGCTGGCACAGGCCTGGCGGCTGGCACAGACCTATTTTCCAGGTAGGGGAGCAGATCGACGTCGTTCATCGTGACGATAGCGAATACAGCGTATAATGATCCCAAAGACCGAACGAACGGGAAGGGGATCATCCATGGCCAGCCCAAAAACGGATCGCGGCGAGCGTTACACCTACGCGGACTATCTGATGTGGGACGAGGACGAACGCTGGGAACTTATCGACGGCATGCCATACCTGATGGCGAGTCCGACACCGGAACATCAGGAGGCGCTCATCCAGTTATCCGCTGAATTTGGAAGGTACCTGCGCGACACGGGGTGCAGGGCGTACAGCGCGCCGATGGATCTGACATTTGAGATGGATTTGGCGACAACGGAAGTGGTGCAGGCGGATCTGTTTGTGATGTGCGGGCAATATGGTCGCGACAAGCGGATTGTCGGTGTCCCGAATCTGGTGATCGAGATCCTGTCTCCGTCCACAGCCAAACACGACCTCTTGCGCAAGCGCAATCTGTACGAACGTGTGGGAGTGAAAGAGTATTGGATCGTGGACACGGCGGATCGAACAGTCACGGTATTGCTCCGCGATGGCGAACGGTTACTGTGGACGGGTGAATTCAAACCCGAAGACACAGTCAGTCCATCGATGTTCCCCGATCTGTCGATCCACGTGAGCGTTCTGTTCGCGTAGAGAATGCGTCACCGACAAGAAGTCACCCTGCGCTTGCCATGCCCTTCACTCCCAAACGGACGGACGGACCGGCTGGCTCCGGAAGCCGCACAACTCAAGACCGCGCACGGCGTGCGGACTCTTCATGAAAGTGTCCCAGACAAAGCCGCTGCGGTAATTTTCGATCATCAGCAGAGTGATGCCCTTGTCGATGCCAATGTAATCAGATCCGAACCAGTGTGGCTCCACATCGAGATTATAGGCGTCCTTGAACCCGTACTCTCCCCACAGTTCAGGGTACGTCGTGTAGTGCCGCAGCGCGCGTTTGACCTCCTGCGGAGCAAATACGACCGAACCTGCGGCGCCCGCCGGGGGAATGGTGCCGTCCGGTTTGTGCTGTTCGTTGTTCTCTCCTGACGGCGCACTCCCGTATCGGCCGCTGTACCCGTGCGGACCGTCGCACGCGGTGAGCCCCCAAGCATTCGGACCGAATGTCGTGAATTCGGCCTCGTGATCGATGCAGAATTGCCTGTTGGCCTGTGTGGCCGATACGGAATTCTGCCACCAGTCGTAACCGTCGCGGTCCACTTTGCCGCGCAGGTCAAACCAGGCGTGAGAGAACTGGAAGGCAAACAGTGAGCCGAACCAGGTGTAGACGAATTCCGGCGAATCGCCGTATGACCCGCGCAGCCGGCGGAAATTGTAGAACATGTCCGGGTCTGTCGGATAGGTCGGGGAGGCAGCCGCCAGAAAGTACATCATGAACTGTTCCGCATAACTGTTCCACGCGCCAAAAAATCCTCGTTCCGGCGAATAACCCATGTAAAACTGGTTGGTGTCCGGATTCCTGTACCAGGGCCAATTGATACGGCGGTACAACTGGTCGGCGAGCTCCTGCACCTCCCCGCCAAAATACTCCCCGACGGCAAGGGCCCCCGCCGCTGCCAGCGCAGTGTCGATGATGGAGACTTCGCAGTTGCGGCTGCGCCGTCCCGTCTCCATGTCAAGAAAATGATAGAAAAACCCATTTACCTGTTCTGCGTGATTCATCAGTGTGGTGAGCGTGCCGAGCGCTCGCTGCTCCGCCTCTGGATGCGACACCCAACCGCGTTTCGCGGCAATGGCGACTCCAGTCAACCCGAACCCGACAGACGCCACGCTGCATATGCCTTTGGCGCCGGGCGCCCTGTCAGCAATCAGTCCATAGCCTGGGCCGGGATTGGAGTTGGCTTCGTTCCAAAAAAAGGCGAATGACAGTCTGCTCTCGAGTTCCAGGAGTTCTTCGTCGCTGATGTGGTTCCAGTCCATGAAATGTTCCTCCCAATATGTTCAATATATGATGTCTCTGGCATCCCGGGGTGGGGGCCTTGCGCCTGACGGAGTCGCGCACCATGCCCATGCCCATGCCCATGCCCATGCCCGAACACGCTGACGCGGAACTCGCGACGGGCGCGGTGTACGCCTCCATCCCCGGCGATTTCATCCTTGAGCACTGCGTCTCCGGCCGCTACCGCTGCTGGCCGAAGCGGGCGTCCATCTTCTTCAGGACCTTCAGCGCATTCCATGTCAGCAGCAGGGCCGCGCCGCTGCCATTGACCAGGAACAGCGGCATGGGAAAGGCGAGCGACAGCCATGCGACGGAGGCGCACGCCAGCAGGATGAAAACGGTCCGGATCGGGCGCGAGCCGCCCAGAAACACGGACACCACCAGCACGCGCCACGGCGGCATGTCGTAGGTGGCCAGGATCGGAAAGACGTATCCGATCGTCGCCAGGTAGATCAGGGCAATGCCGAGCGTCACGAACTTCAGCACCTGAAACATGAGCGTATGGCTCGACATGAAGAAGTGCAGATCGACATACGTGATGACTCCCAGGGCGGCCAGCATGAGGCCCAACAGGTTGGAACGGGCGAATTCCTTCCGGAAGGCGGCCCAAAACACGGGAAACACCGAGCAGTCGGCATCATCGGTCAGCCAGTGCCTCACGACCACGAACATCGCGGTTGTGGCTGGCATGAAACCGACGACGACGACGCCCGCGAGGGAAAAGCCAATCCACAGCAGATTCAGATAGGCTACGCGCGTGACCCACTCCGACACGCGGTAGAACAGACCCAGCAGACCGGTCGGCTGCATGTCACACCCCTCCACCAGGCGCGTCACTCATGCCGGTCTGCACGGACGGCAACGGCCGCGCGCGCCAGCGGAGTGGCCTTGAGTTCCACGGAGCACGCGGCGGAGCGCGCGACGATCCTGATCTCCGTTGTCAGTCCCTGCCGCTGCACGTCGTGGGACGCGTCCGATGTGTGAGCGACCCGATAGGGGCCTCGCACGCAAAGCACGCCGGAGAGACTCCCGTCGGTGCGCATGTGCAGGCGGACATCCTCGCCGACGAGCGCGATGTCGTCAATTTCCAGGGTGCTGTACTCGACGACGAGGTCGAGCTTGATTCGGAAATCAAGCGGCAACATCAGCCCCGCGCCTGCCAGCACCGTGACGCTGTGCCCTCCCAAGGCCCGCATCCCCATGCGCGACACGGTGGTGGTCAGCGCTGCGTCCGAGGGATTATTGATGAACAATAGCGATCCCGAATCAGACACACGCTCGGACGCAAACAGGTGCGGACTCGACAGGGACAGGCGCGCCGTCACGCCAGCCTGCAGCGCCACATCCCGCATGACGTCCAGCGCGTAGTCGTACTCCTGCGTCAAACCCACGCCCAACACCACAACCTTCCCGTCGCCGTACGGGCGCACAAATCCCGCGGTCTCCGCGGCTCCCGCTTCTCCGAACGCGATCTCCTCATCCGGTTCTATCCCGTCAAAGACGAGGTGCTGGCGACAGAACACAGAATCGGTTCCGAGCACGGTCACGCGCAGGAATCCCCGCCGCTCGCTCCACTCCCCCAAAGACAGCGCGTCCGCGAGAACCCGGCAGAGGCTGCCGTCCAGATCGTACTGCGGTATCCGCGGCGAAATGACCAGCGTGCCGCCGCCTGCGGCGTAGTCGCGCAGGCGCTCCTGCGTGGCCCTGTCCATGTACTGGGTGGATGCGACAAACAGTGTCGGCGCGTCGGCCGCGCGAAGTGCACCTTCCGCCTGCAGGTCCACGGCGCCAAACGCTATGTTCGCGGCGCACAGCAGCCGCCACACGCCGTCAAAGTGCACGTGTTCCCTTTGCGCCGCCAAATCGCCAAGGACCGATGCGACCTCCGGCTGTTCCCACGCCACGGTTTCCGTCGCGTAGTACGGCGCGTAGAAGCCGATGTGGGTGTCGACCGCCTTGCGCGACTCGCACATCAGGTCGCCGAACGTAGCAAACAGGCGGCCCAACGCCTGGGCGGTCCAATAAGACGGGCGCAGGGCGCCGTCGGCGGCAATGGGAGCCTGCCATTCGTGGCGACGGCCGAACAGCCCGATATTGTCGGGATTGTCGCCGCCGCAAAACATGTAGTAATTCAGCGCGTTCATCCCATGGGCGACGCAGATGCGCGTGATCAAATTGAGATCCCGCTCCGATACCCGCGGCCGGTCCGACAGCCGTCCCGATTGAAATTCGGCGGAGAAGACCGGCTGTTGCGGAGCGCCCAGGGCCTCGGTCAGGACCGTGCTGAGCACGATGTCGTGCGCATTGTCATACCCGATCCGGCCCGGGTAGAAGTCGCCGGCCAATATGACCCCGGGCACGGACACCGTCTTGCGCAGTTGCGAAAGTCCGATCGGATAGTCCACCCCGCGGCTGTATATGGAAAAGTCCTTGAATCCGTGGACATTCACGATATAGGGGACGTCGACGCCCAGTGCGCTGGCAAACTCCCGCAGATCCGCAATGTACTTGGCAAACTCGTCGCGCCAGAAATCGGCCCACAACCAGTGGAACTTGAGCGGCTCTCTCTCTCTCCGGGCATTCAGATCTTCGCTCCACTCGGCAAAATCGCGCGCGTCTGATCCGTAGTCCGAGTTGATCGTTCCAATTTCTCCATAACGCGACTCCGCATACCTGGCAAAGTGCTTCAACGTCTCAGGACTGTGGTCCGATGTGTTCGTCACCCAGTGCAGCATCCCGACTTCATTGTCCAGTTGGAACATGATCACAGGCCCGCCGCGCGTGACGAGAAAGGGGAGAATGCTCTTGATCACGCGTTCGTACCACTTGTGGACAAGCGCGAGGAACACAGGATGCCTGTAGGATACCACCCGCGTGGGGTGAAGACTTCCGTCCTGCGCAAGCGCAATCGTCTCGGGATAGCGGTCAAGCAGCCATTGCGGAATCCCCTCATTCTTCAACTCCGACATCACGTACGGGCCAGGACGCACGATGCAGTAAAATCCCATGTCCCGGCAGAGCGCGAGAAATTCAACCAGGTTTCGCCTTGGGTGTGAATCGCCGGAAAAGTCCCACTGCCCTTCCACAGGCTCATGCCACAGCCAGGGCACGTAGGTGCTGACCAGATTGAAGCCAGCCTGCCGGATCAATTCGAGGCGATTCTTCCACTCTTCCGGCTCGACCCGAAAATAGTGAAGCTCCGCCCCATAAAGGAATCTGCGTTTGCCATTTATAACAGTGGCGCCGCTTTCGAACGTTATCAATCCATTCACTCCCTGTCCGTATCTTCATGCGCGTCAGGCAACCCTGCACGTCCGGTCGTCTCCCCGCGCGAGTCGCGGAGCAGCGCCCGCTTCACCGCACCCGTCGCGAGGAGTCGCGGACAACAAGTTCCGTTTTCAGGATGATCGGCTCCCCACTGCGCTCGCCCTGCAGTGACTTGAAGAGCACTTCAGTCGCCACGGTGCCGAGTTCATACATCGGTTGCCGCACGGTCGTCAGCGAAGGCGTCACATACTGGGCCAGCCGAATGTCGTCGAAGCCGACCAAGAGACAGTCGCGGGGTACCTCCACCCCGTGCGCCCGGAATCCGCTCAGGATCCCGATCGCCATTTCATCATTTGCGGCAAATACGGCGTCAGGCAACCCGCCCTGCAACACCATGGCCTGTGCAGCCAGAACGCCGCTTTGCTCCGTGAAATTGCCCTGAAAGATGAACCGGCGATCCAGCGGGACGCCCCGGTCCAGAAGCGCTTTCTCGTAGCCGCGATAGCGCATGATGCTGTCGTACGTCTGGGCAGGGCCGGACACGAACGCCACCGTACTGGCGCCCGCGTCGAGCAGGTGATTGGTCGCCTGGCAGGCGCCCCCCACATTGTCCGTGCCGACAATGAAAGAATGCGGAGTGGTCAATTGGCGATCAAGAACGACGATCGGCAGGCTGTCGCCCGCGCTGCCGCGGATGATCTGGTCGGGCATCTCGGGGTCCATGACAATCGCGCCGTCCACGCGGCCCTCAAGCAAGAGGCGCGTCCACGTCCTGTTGTTGTCTCCGGTGCCGCGTCCCGCAATGGCCGCATAGCCGTACTTTTCGGCCATGTCCTGTATGCCGCGCATCAGCTCCGAGTAGAAAGGACCCCCGAGGTCGTGGAGAAAAACGGCGATCGTGTCTGTCCTTTGTGTCTTGAGGTCCCGGGCAATCCCGTTCGGCCTGTACTTGAGCAGCGCGGCCGCGTCCAAAACCTTGCTGCGCGTCGTCTCTTTCACTCTCGGCTGGCGGTTGAGCGCACCTGAAGCGGTTGCGATCGAGACCCCGGCAAGTCGGGCGACGTCCTTGAGTGTTGCCACCATAACCCCTCCATCATGGCATGCGCTGTGGCTCAATCAAGCTAAATTGCGCAGCGTACAGATATCATTGACATCTCAGAATTCTTGTGCGTACAATGCATCTGGTTGTTACCGCTTTCTTATTGAAGAAAGTTGAATCGTTTCAGCAGACGTGAACTTTCATCGGCTGCCGGGCTTGCTTCACGGCCCATCATACCACTTTCCATACATTGAATGGGAGGCATTCAGATGTCCGCAATACGCATCATCGGCAGCACCGGTCTCTTGTTAACCGCCAGTCTCGCCTTCCTCGACCTCGCGCCGTCGCCCTATCTGGCATGGCACGCACCGCGTCGCACGTCGGCGCCTGCCGTCGCACAGGGGAATCCGCAATTGCGCCGTGATGCGGCCCTGACGTGGAGGTACTTTGTCGACGCCACCGCCAACGCAACATCGCTGCCGGCGGATCGCATCGACATGGGGACGAGCGCGGGCAAATCGATCAGCGCCACCACATCGCCCACGGATATCGCCATGTACCTCATGAGCCTCACGGCGGCGCGCGACCTTGGCCTTGTGAGTCCTAAGGCGGCCAATCAGCGGATGAAGGCTATCACGGCCACGCTCGTAAAACTCCCGAACTGGCACGGGTTCCCCTATAATTGGTATAACACGTCGACCGGATCGCCTCAGAACACCACATCAGGCCACTTCATCTCGACTGTCGACGACGGCTGGTACGCCGCCGGCCTCATTGTCGCACGCCAGGCGTTCCCGCAATTCGCGGCCCCCCTGACGCGGCTGGTGAACGCCATGGATTTCGCACGGCTGTACGATCCGTCCGCCGGCCAACTGTACGGCGGCTACGACACGGTCAACAAGACGCTTACCACCTGGCACTACGGCAACCTCAACACGGAATCGCGCGTCGCCGACTACATCGCCATCGGCTCGGGGAAGGTTCCCGCCACACTGTGGTGGAGCGTCTACCGCACGCTGCCGGCCAGTTGGACGTGGCAGTTGCAAAAACCCGTGGGCCAGACCGTCACGCACGACGGCGTCCCCGTTTTCGAAGGCCACTATTCCATGTTCGGCATGAAGTACGTGCCGAGTTGGGGCGGCAGCATGTTCGAGACGCTCATGCCGACGATCGTGCTCGAGGAACAGACGCTGGCGCCAAACGGGCTTGGCATGAACGACCGGCAGATGGTCGACCTGCAGATGCGCTACGCCGCGTCGCGCCACTACCCGGTCTGGGGAATTTCCCCCTGCGCACTCCCGAACAACGGGTACGGCGTGTACGGCGTACCTGGCCTTGGCGCCAGCAAGTACGCGGAAAACGGCACCGTCACGCCGTACGCCACCTTCCTCGCCCTGAATTTCCGCCCGCGCGCTTCTGTGGCGAATCTCGCCCGGCTGCAGTCGCTGTACCACCTTGTCGGACCCTTGGGCTACTATGATTCTGTCAATGTGCACTCCGGCGCCGTCGCCCACGCGTACCTTGCGCTTGACGAGGGTATGTCGCTCGCGGCCCTGGACAATTACCTGAACCACGACAGCATCCAGCACTACTTCAACGCCAATCCGGTCGGCCGCAAACCACAGTCCCTGCTGTCTCGCGAGAACATGTTCCTCCACTCCTGAGCCAGGAGAGCAGTGATACACTCCACGACGCAGGCGGGGATCACTCGCCTGTGATCCCCGCGCGATCCACCACCTCCACGAACCAGCGCTGCGCCACAAAGTACAGGATCAGGAGCGGCAGAATCGTCAGGAGCGTGCCAGCCATCTGGATGGCTTCATTCAGATTGTTGGCGCCGCTCACACTCTGCGTCGCCGGGTACAGCAGCGCAAACGAATTGGCGAACGCCTGCAACTGCAGGGGCAACGTCGTGAGCGTATTGCCGAAGTACAGCGACGACATGTACGTCTCGTTCCACTGCCAGACAAAGGAGAACAGCAGCACGACCACGATCGCCGGCACCGAAATGGGAAAGACGATCCGCACGAACGTCTTCAGGTATCCGGCCCCGTCAATCTGCGCCGCCTCCTCGAGCGAATCCGGAATTGACCGGAAAAACTGCGCGTAGATCAGGATGAACAGCGAACTCTTCAGCCCGGACGCGAACAGCGACGGCAGCAGAAAGGGCAGGGGCGTGCCGAGCAGCGAGTAGTTGTTGAACATGACGAACAGCGGGATGAATACGACCTGCACCGGGATGATGAAGGTGAACAGCATCAGGATAAACAGCGCGCGTTTGCCGGGAAACTCGAACCGGGCGAACCCGTAGCCGACCAGGGCCGTCGAGATCGCCTGGGCGATCGCGGGCGGCAGCGACACGTACAACGACTCGAGCAGCGCGGTCGGGTAGTGCAGCACCTGCCAGGACATGATGAAATTCTTCAGGTCAATACTGGTCGGAATCCAGATGACGCCTGGGTTCAGCAGGTCCGACAGGCTCTTCATGCTCTGCGAAAGCATGTACAGCATCGGGTAAAGGTACACGAATCCGATGCTGATCAACAGGGCGTAGACGACCGCGCGAAACAGCAGTCCATCGTTGCCCTGCCGTCCGAGCAGCACCCGGCGGCCCTTTGCCCCCACTTTCCACAACATGTCGGTCGCGGTTTGTCTCACGGGATTCTCCCCTTTCAGCGGGCTCTTCTCATGCCATACTCTTCATTTCTGCCAAACAACAGGACCATCAACATGAGGATGACGAAGATCACGACAAAGTAGAGCCACGACAGGGCGCTTGCATAACCGTAGCCTGTCGTCACGTCAAACATGTCCTGCTTGATGAGGATGACCACCGTGTTGAGTGAATTGGTGAACAGATTGACAATGGTGTAGATCAGGTTCACGAGAATGAACGGCTTGACCTCGGGCAGTGTAATCTTCCAGAAACTCTGCCAGGGAGACGCGCCGTCGATGGACGCGGCCTCGTACGTCTGCGAATTCACCTTCTGCAAACCAGCCAGGAAGATGAGAATCTGCACCCCGGAGTACCACAGGACCAGCACGAGTTGCTGGATGACCGCGACGATCGGCGTGCTGAGCGCGGGGTTGAGATTGGCCTGGACAAAACTCACGATGCCGTACTGCTGCACGAGCGGAATGGTCCCGGCGCCCTGCGAGAACAGTTGGTTGATGACTTCGCCGCTGCTGATGACGACCGGCAGGAAAAAGACGGCGCGAAAGAAGCCCTTGAGCCGGATCGGCTGATTGATCAGCAGAGCCACAAACAGGGAGAAGACGATGATCACGGGAATCTCGAGGATCGACGACTCGAGAAAACCCGCGACCGTCTGCAAGAACTGCGGGTCCGTGAAAAATGCGTAACCGTAATTGCTCCACCCGATCCACTGCGTGACGATGCCGGTGGTGGTGACGTACACTTTGCAAAAGCTCATGTACAGCGAATACAGCATCGGATAGGCGGTGAAGGCCATAAAGCCGAGCAGCCACGGGAGAATGAACATGTACCCGGCGATTGCCTTTCGGTGTCTTTGCATGAACATGCGCGCCTTCATCAGCTCTTTCCTCCCAGAACGGCAAAATTGCGGGCCCCGACCACCGTCTTGCCCACCCTCATGGGAGTCGAGCGGTAATTGACGACAATACGGACGCCGTTCGCGTAGGCGTCTTCGACAAGGCCCCAGGTCAGGACGGTCCGCGACTGCAGCGTGGTGTTCTGGACGCCTTTTAGCGCACGGTCGACCGCTTGGTACTCAGCCTGGATCTCTGCCTTCCAGTCCGAGTAACGCGACGTGTAGATATCGCGCGACGGCGTATTCTTCAGTTTCCACGCCGGCTCGTACGTCAGATAAAATGACGGATAGGCGCCAAAATCGATCATGCGCAGCAGGCTGGTGCGCGGATCTGCGTTAAAATTGGAAAACGGAGCAAAGTACTGGACGTAGCCGTGCAGGACCGCCTGCAGAAACGGAACCGTGTCGGACTCGTACATGTACTGTGAAGACGACATCGGGATCTGCAGGATTTGCCTCGAGTATTTCCACAGGTACGCGTTCGGAGAATACCAGTCGAGCCGCGGAACGCTCCGCGCAAGCTGTCCGGCCATCGTCTGGTACGCCGCCGCCGCCTGCTCCCGCGTGAGCTTGGACGCCGGGTTGAAATTGGCGAACAGCTTGTAGCCCGTGCGGTCGACCGCCACGCCTGTCACGCCCGCCTGACGCCATCCGGCGATGTCGCTGTGCGCGATGGACAACGCCGTCGAGGGATTGATGTAGTACGAGAACAGGTTGCTGAACAGGCCGTTTTGCTGGCCGAACGGCCCGCCTTGGCCCACCCCTACCTGCGGCACGGCCTGACGCTGGATGATCTGGTTCGTGACGTCGCGCGCAGCGTTCGAGATCTTCTGAAATCCATTTCCATTGCCGTAGGCGTCGGTGAAGTTCGCGTACAGGTACAGCGGGACGTGCTTTTGCGCCAGTACCTTTTGCAATTGGGCGAGTCCCTGCGCTCCACCGAGCGATCCGGAGACAGGAAAGATCACGGGGTTGCGCGCGGTGAGGCCTCCCTGGCTCCAGCCGCGGAAGAAGACTTCAATCCCGTGAATGCCCTGTTTCTCCAGACTGTTGACTATCGCGCCGGCCTGGCTGAAGGTGGTCATGTCAATCACGTTGTTCCACAGGAGTCCGGGCGTCATCTCGGCGCCGAGCATGTCGATCTCCAGCGGGACGTGGGCTTGCGCGTGCGCTAGCCTGTGCAGGACGCCCTGTGCCGCCAGGTACGACCGGTACGCGCCCGCCATTCCCACGTAATTGGCATTCTGGCCGGACAGGAACACGTACTGCACCTGCATGCTGCCGTTGATGCGGTGCTGCTGGAAGGTGTTGTAGCCGCCCATGTTGAGGCTGGTCGGTTGAAAGTATGGATACCGCATGGTGAACTGGGCAGACACCCAGTTCAGGTTGGTCGTTACGCCGCTTGGATTGGCCACGATGTCGGCGTTGTACTGCCCGTTTTGCACGATGGCAAGAAAGCCGTTCTGGTTGACGCCGTGCACGACGCCGAACACCGGCGCCGCGATGTGTTGCTGGTTGATGTTGGACGGCGTATAGCCGGTGACAGCCACATCGTGGCCGTAAATCTGCGCCTGATAGGGTTCAGAAAACTGGTTTGGCAGATTTGAGTAGCGGATCAGGGCGCCCGAGCCGTCGGGAATGAACATGTACCCGGGAATGTCCGCTTTGTGGACCGCGCCGAGGAAGGGGTACATCAGGAGCGAACCGACCTTGTTCGCGCCATACTCGCTGATGCTGCTCCCGGGAATTCCGACTTTGAGGGAGTCGCCGCTGACGGTGACTCTCATTTGCAGCCTCAACCCGACGCCAGGCATGTACAGAGTGCTCGTGAAGCCGCCGGGAATGCGCGCAAAGGCGGAAACCTGGCCGCCGAGCGAAGAAAAACTCCCCATGTTCGAGTTTGCGTACGCGTCGAAGTAGTTGACCATCAGCGGCGACTGCACGGCGCCGTTCCACACCGAGTTGAGTTGCTCCTGCCTGAGTTCACGCCGCGACGGAATCGAGGTCCACAGATATCCCGTCGCCAGGTTGCGAACGGCGATGGCGAGCGAATGCGGATCGACGTACAGCGCAAGGCTGGCTGTCTGCGCCACTTTCTCGTAGGCTGCGGGAATGGTCCGCTGGCGCGGCGTCCAGTTCCCGCCGTCGGGCTGCGTGTAGTAGTTCGAGCCGTACAGATAGCTCGCGTCGCCCGCCTGCGCGACTGCGGGCGCGCTGGTCAGAAGAGCGGGCGCCGCAATCGCCAGCGCACAGATTGCCCATCGATACGGTCTATTGCCCTTGAACACGCAGAATCACCTCTTCACCAATCGAGTGGACAAAATCGACGACCTGCATCGAGAGGCCGAACAGGATGAACAGAAGCACGGCCAGAATCAGCATTCCGATGAGCGTACTGAAAATGTTCTTGAACGATTCGCCGATCTCGTAGCCGTGAATCTGCATCACCATCATGAACATCAGCCAGCCGCACCAGAGAAACACGCCGTCCTGGGAGAAACTGTAGAGCACCGCTTCATTGAATGTCAGGCCAAGAGACATTATCGTGATGGGTATCCCGTACACGATGTACGGGCCGAGCGCGTAGAGCGTCCCCGTGTAGACCTCGCGCAACCTGCCTTCGCCGTCATTGATGGCGCTCACCAGGTAATTGACGACGACCCATGCCAGAAGCGGTATGACCACCTGCAGGATCACCACGGACAGGTTCAGCACTTGGCCGTACGCCGAGTTGAACAGGAAGTTCGTCCGGTAGACGGAAACGACATGGACGACGATGACCGCCAGGAACATCAGGTGCGCCGACCACAGAGATGTCTTCCGGTCGAAGCGGATTTCGGCGAAACCGTCCACGGGATGGCGCATGACGCGCAGCAGGTGCAGCGACTCCGCCATCAACTTGCGCGTCTTCACGCGGCGCCACGCGTTCACCACGCGGTGGCCGAAACCGAATCGGCGGTGCAGGCGCTTGGTGATGCTCCAGAGCACGGACAGCAGGACGATCGTGATCAGGACACCGGCGGCGTGCGCCATGAGCCAGCGGCGGCGCAGCTCCCAGTAGGCGTTTGAGTACCCGTTCTTGTAGTGTGCGAGTTCGAACTGGTGCAGTGCCTTGGCGTAGTTGCCCTGTTTGAAATACGCCATGCCGATGCCGACATGCGCCAGGTCGAACATGCTGTTCAGCCGCAGGACCTGTGTCCACGGGCGGATGCTGGACAGGTAGTGGCCGTCCAGATACAGCGACAGCGCCTGGTGAACGAGGCGCGTGAACGCCGTCGGATTGTAAACCTGGATGTCATTCAGGGCCTTGTCGAGCACAAAGAGCTGCCCGGTCGAACTGACCGCCACTGCGGATGGCGTCTTGAGCAGCCCGAGCCGCTGGTTCCCCACGTCCGAACCGCCGAATGCGCTGAGCAGGTTGCCGTCGCGGTCGTACTCGTAGATCTCCCCTGTGAGCGAATCCACCGCAAAGATGTCGCCGTGCTGGTCCACGGTGATGCCGCCGATATTGGGCGAGACGAGCATCGAGGACGGCAGCAGGTTGGTGCCAAGAAAGTTGAGGCGTTTGATGATCTGGCTTTGCAACCCTTGAGTCACGGTGTAGACCAGCCCGTTTGGACCGAGCGCCACGTTTGTCGGTGAAGGCGGCAGTACAGCCTGCAACTGGTTCAATTGAGTGCGCGTGTAGAACAGGCGCTCAATGAAGCGAACAGGGTCAAAGCCCGCGCTGTTGCCCCCGAAAAAGCCTTCGAACGCTCCCTGGGGACTGAGTTCGATCAATCCCTGGACGCTCCCCTGACTCACGATGAACAGGTTCCCCTGGCTGTCCACGACGAGCCGCTCCGGAACGTAGGGCGTCTGCGCGCCAAACAGAGGCGAAGCCGGACGGCCAAACTTCTGCAGGAGGCGCCCCGCCGGACTGAATTTGTAGACATACTGGTTGCCGCTGTCAGCCACATAGACGTTGCCGGCAGGATCGACGAAGATCCCCTTGGGCTGCGAGAGAATGTTCGCCCCGATCGTCTGCAGGTACGCGCCCTGGAGATTGAAGACGACGACCCGCGAATTGTACGTGTCCGCGACGTACAGCTTGTTCCCGTGGATGAAAATGTCATCGGGTGAGGAGAACCCTGGCGTACCTGGGATCTGATTGCCCGCGATGACATCCATCGGCGTGTAGCTTGTCTGCGTGAAGACGAGATGCCCCGTCCCGTCCAGCGTATAGGTCGGATAAGGCACATTGGCAAACGCCTGGACAGGCATCCACAGCCCCCATACGAGCAACATGACGACCGTCAGCAGCAGTCCGCGTTGCCCCCGGTGTTTCAAACTTCTCACATGCCTCACATGCACCAGCTCCCGCTCATTTCAGGCCTGAATGCGCCATCGTGTCAATTACCCGTCGCTGCATGAAAATGAAGATGAGCAAATTCGGCAGGAACATGATGAGCGCGGCTGCCGCCGCTATGCCTTGCCCGGCAACCTGGTTGCCGACATTCGACGCCAGCGTGCCCATATAGTAGGCGAATGTCTTCAGGCTCTCATTATTGATGTACAGCGTCGATGTGTCCGTGTTATTCCAGGCCGACTGAAACGCCAGAATGGCGACGGTCGCCATGGCCGGCCTGATCATGGGCAGGATAATTTTCTGGAACACCTGGAAGTGGCTCGCTCCGTCAATGAACGCCGCCTCCACCAGCGCGTCGGGAACCTGGTCGACAAACTGCTTGACCAGAAAGACGTTCACCGGAACCGCCAGCAAGGGAATGACATTGCCCAGGATGTTGTTCGTAAGGCCGAGTTTCACCATGATGAAATACATGGGAATGCCGACGGCCGCGGGAACAAACATCAGGGCGATGATGTTCGCCTCGAAAATCAGCCGCTTGAGCTTGAATTCCATCTTCGACAGCGCATAGCCGGCCATGGAACTGAGCAGTGAGGTCAGGACGACGACCAGGCCCGTCACGATAATGCTGTTGAAGAGGTACCGCGACATCGGAATCGCGGTGACGCTGGTCTGCTTGAACAGATTCACGAAGTTCTCCATCGTCGGATGCTGCACGAGAAACTCCGGCGGGAACAGGAAGAGTTCGTTGATCGGCTTGAGCGCCTGGGAAAAAATGAACACGATCGGCAAGACGAGAAACACCGCCAGGACGATGAGAACGGCGTAAAACTTCAACTGGCTTGGCGCGAACCGATCCGGGTTCACGCGATTGCCAAAGTACCTGCTCATCGGACCCCCTCCTTCTGAGTGACTGCGCCGGCATCCCGGACGTTTCCGCCGCTGCCTTACTCCCGCTCGCCGAACAGGCGCCACGCAAAACGCGAGAGGCCGTAGACGATGAGCAGCAGCACCACGGAAATGGCTGACGCGTACCCCATCTCGTAACGAATGAATCCGTAGTCGTAAATGTGGGCAATGATCGTCTGGCCGGCGTCCTGCGGCGTCGGGTTCGCGCCGGACAACTGGACGCCGATCATGCCGGCGTTGAACGTGCCGACAATGGCCATGACCGCGCCGAACAGCATCTGCGGCTTCATGGAGGGAATCGTGATGTACCACACTTCCTGCAGGCGATTCTTCACGCCGTCCATGTAGCCCGCGTCGTACAGCTCCTGGTTCACATTGAGAATGCCCGCGAGCATCGCCAGGAACCCGACCCCCATGCTGTTCCACAGCGACACCACGATCATGATCGGCATCAGCCAGTGCGGGGATTGGACCCATTGGACCGGTTGGTGGATAATCCCCAGCCGCATAAGGAAGCTGTTGAGATAACCTGTGGCGTCCCCGCTGAACACCACGAGCCACACGACGGACATCGCCACGGAGGCGGTCAGCGCCGGCGAATAGATCGCGAGCGTCAGGAATGTCCGTGATTTCCGGGGGATCTGCGCCAAGAGCCAGGCCAGCCAGAAAGACAGGATGTAACCGCCCGGGCCCACCAGCACCGAAAACTCCAGCGTGTTGGGCAACACGTACATGAGAAATTCGCTGTCTTGGGTGATCAGATTGACGTAGTTCTGCAGGCCGATGAACTTCGGCGGCTGAATGGTGTTGAAGTAGGTGAAGGACAGGTAGATGGCCACGACCACCGGAACGACGATGAACAACAGGAACAGGACCAGGAACGGGCCCACAAACAGGTAGGCCTCCAGCTCGCGCCGCCAGGTCTTCGCCGCGCGCGGGCTGAGCCATGACCGCCGCCCCGGCACAGCCTCTCCGCCTTGCGTTCGTGATTTTCTCAGTGTCAGCATGGGGCTGTCCTCCTTCAATTCCCGGAATCCGGCATTACAATAGGCTTGAGCACGCGACCCGTGGAACTGAGATACCCCAACTCTTCAAGCTGAACGCGAATCTCGCGGTCAGCCGTGATCGCCGCATCCTGGATGGCCTGCCTGGCGTTCACGCCGCTGAACACCACACTGTTCCATGCATTCGAGAGTTCCCGCTCAAGCATGTAGTCGCCCGGCACGTGCGGGACGTCCTTGAGCCACTTCCACTGCTGCAAAACCGTGTTGATATCCGACTGCGGCCACGGCAGTTGCCGGAATGCGCGCAGATTGGAACTGTTCCACACGAACGCCGGGCCATAGGTCGTCTGCAGGTCGTTGGCAAACGTCACCTGGGTGTGGGTGGACGTCCACCACTGCAGGAACTTCCACGCCGCCTGCTGCCTGTGGGAATTCTTGAAGATGAAGTCCACCTCGCCCGTACCCGGCGCGTACCGCACGATCCGCCCATTCTGGCGAATCCCCGGCATCGGGGCGATGCCCCACAGTCCGTTGATCTGCGGAGCGGCTGCGACCAACTGGACATAGGTGCCAAAGTCCGCCACGCCGACGGGCAGGTCGCCCTGCACGAAGTGCGTGTAGAAGTTCGGAATCTGTTGCGGAATCCCGTAGACCGAAAACAGGTTGGTCATCAGGCGAAACCCGTTGATCGCGCTGTTCGAGTCGATCGCCGTGGTCAACCCATTCTTGTGAAACAGCTTTCCGCCTGCCTGATAGATGAACGGCACCGTCGTGGCGTACGGCTTGTAGCCCCCCGCACCGGCGATCGGATCGTAGAAGTTCATCCCGTACCGCTGCAGGACGGGCAGCATTTGAATGACCTGGTTCCACGTCTGCGGCACGGGGAGGTGCAGCGCGGACAGGATGTCCTTCCTGTAGAACAGCACCCAGAAGTCCTGGGTCTCCGGAATCGCGTACAACTGCTTGTTGAACTCCAGCGGCAACAGGGCTCCCGGCGAAAACCGGCTCAGCACCTGGTTGACCTGCGGCATCGTCCGAAGGTTCAGGAGCGCTCCGCGGACTCCCATATTGAAAGCGGTCGTCGGCACGACCCCAAGCGCGACGTCGGGCGTCTGTCCGGATGCGTTCGCCAGAATGAGCTTCTGCTCGTTTGGCATCAGCATCATCGTGACCTTGATGCCTGTGTCCTTTGTGAAGGAACTGTTGGCGAGTTCCTGCATGAGCGAGACGTATTGGCGCGGGCGATTTACCCATACGACCAATGAGTTCGGCGACGATTTTCCCACGAGCGAGTAGTTCGTGGTGAACGAGTGCACGAATGCCGTCACATCCGCCATGAGCGTCGGCCACAGCCCGACGGTGGGCTTTGGCGGCACGGCGTTGTGATAGACGTAAAACTGGTCGAGCAGGAGCGGCTGCTGCGGAAGGACCGTCAGCAACTGGCCCAGCATTTCATTGACGGATGTGGGACTCTGCGCGAGTTCATTGAACCGGTACGGAACCTGTTCCGGCTTTTTCGCCAGACTGCGGAGTTCGTTCACCGCAATGGCGAGATTCTGCGCCTGAGCAGGCGGTCCGTCGCTCATCACCGTGAGCTCGTGATACGCGCTTTGCAGTTGTGCCGCATAGCCATTCAGCCGCTGCGCCAGGTTGGGAATGATGGATACGATGTCCCAGGTGCGGTTCTGGTCGAGGGTGTTGCCCGTGACCATTCTGATCTGCAGCGACAGTTGGTCAATCCCGCTCATGACCTGCTCCACGGCGCGAATGACAGGACGGTACGGCGCCGGATTCACAATGAGCGTGATATAGTGCTGTCCCTTTGTCAGATAAAAGCCGTACGGCTGTCCGGTCGGGCTTGCGATCACCTTGTTCGACCAAGTCTGCGCATACGGAAACGCGACTCGCAGAGCCTGCGCAAACGGCGTGCGGCCGTCGATCTGCAACTGGCGGAACACGGGCAGGCCGAGCTGGACATTTTGCTCATACTTGAACGCCAGGTGGTACACGCCAGACTGTTTGACGCGGACCTTCCACGTCACACTCTGGCCGCCGGTTTGCCACGAGGCGCCGCCAAGGGTATTCATCGTGATCAGCCCCGCCCGAAATGGAACACTGGCGGGATTCGCGCTTGCCTGCGCCTGGATGGAGGAATTCGACTTGACGTAGGGCGCTTCCGCCTGATAGGTCAACAGGGTGCTCGCCGGCGCAGCGGCGGGTGGGAAGGCCGCCAGGTATTGCTGATAAGAGGGCACGGCCGGCGGCGCCAGTACGCGGATCTGGCCGAGCAGCACCGAAGACCCGCTGATGTTGGTCAGACGGACAGTGTTTTGCCCTGCGTGGAAGTAAAAGAGCAGCGGTCGGTCATGCAGATAGGTGTGATCCATGACATACGCGCTCTGCCACGTCCCGACCCCGACCTGCCCTTGCGGCATCTCGTTGCCGAAGCTGTCCATGGGAAAGCTGCGTGAGGCGTCTGCCCACACCTTGTGCAACTCCACATTTTGCGACTCGAAATACTGATAATGTCCGTTGATGAGAACGCCGCGATCTATCGGAATAAGGCTGTTGGCCCGCGTATAGTACTGGATTTGCACTGCGTACAGGCCCGCTCGCGGGACGGTCACCCCGAACTGGACGAATGGATTCCGGCTCGTCCATGCGAAAGCCCTCTGACCGTAACCATGACACTGTGAAAGCGGCAGCAGCGAAACGGGGCCGGACGCGGTGCGAAAGGCCGTCGGGGCGACCGTCGCGGACGTCTGGCCCACAACCGTCACTCCCGCATGCAGCCAATCGCCCAGGACCGCCGAATACCCGGCGGACGCCTCTCCGTCGGCGACCGAGAAGGCCCCGGGGCGCGCCTTGTGCCCTGTCTTGGCGCCACTCTTGCCCGAACCTGGCTTGACGCCCTTGGAACCGGTCTTGCCGCCGGATCCCGAGCCGGACGGACTGGAGCCGAGAAAATTCGTGTTCCCTCCGAGCAGCTTTCCAAGTACGCCTCCCCCGCCCTTCTTGGCAGGATGGTGCGGCTTCGCATGCGTTGCGGCAGGCGGCTTTGCGGTGGTCGCGCCTCCACCCGACGGCGTCGAACCGCCGGCGAGGTTGCTGTTCCCGCCGAGGATCCCGCTCAACAGACTAGAGTTGCCTTTACTGGCGCTGGCGCGATGTCCGGACGGCGCACCGCCGCCGCCTGCCGCATGCGCCACTGTATCATTTGGACTTATCTGAACCACACAGCCTGCGACCAATATGAGAGTTGCCAAAGACCGCAACGTTCGTTTCATCATCCGACTCCCTTATCCCGTCACATCGAAGATCCGGACCAGCGAGAAACTCCGTGTGGCGCCATGGCACACAGCAGGCATGGCGCCACACGCAAGACCATCTGTTGAAACGTTTTGATCACGGTTGAAACGTTGTGATCAATAGAAACGCTTGATGGCGGCCTTGATCGACGCTTCCGCTTGCACGTACGCCTGAGTGGCGCGCTGTTGGAAGTTTTGCGCCAGATCCTGCGGTTTTTCTGTCCCGCTCTCAAACTTGGGATAATTCGGGCCGACGATCGTGTTGAGCACCGTCGGATACCCAGGCAGCCACTTGTATCCGTCCAAGAACCCGTTCGGGATCATGGGCAGGAGTTGTTTCATGCCGGACGGCACGAATTTGAGTTTCAGGTAGTCTTGCCACACCGTCGGATCCTTGATCAGCGGCATGCTCGGGGCAGCCTCGTGCGTCACTCTCCACGTCCATCCCGACTTGGAGTAGGTCATCCAGCGCAGGAATTCAAACGCCGCCTTCGGATGCTTGGTCGTCCTCGACATCGCCATGTAGTCGGTTACGAGCGGGATGCGCTGGCCCACAACACGCGGGAGCGGCAGGAAGTTGTACTTGAACGGCAGTTTTGTGTATCCGGGGAAATCCCATGAGAATCCGTAGTTCATGGCGACTTTCCCGATCATGAAGGCATTGGCGTTCTTGCCGTACCACTTGGTCTGGAATGCCGAGTTGTAGAGGCCAAGATCAACTTTCAACTGAAATATCAATTTGTTCACCAGATCGACCGACTTGCTCCAGGCCGGGTTTGTAAAATCATAGCCGTGACCCGTCCACGTCAGGAAGCCATTGATCTGCTTCGGTGCGTACATGACCGGCATCTTCTCACGGAAGTTGCGGATCCCGGACAGTCCGAACTGATGGATGCTCGGCTTGGTCAGCTTGATGGCGTCCTGCTCAAACTGCTTCAGCGTCCAGTTCGCTTTGGGAAGCGGCACGTTGTCCTGCTTGAAAAGGTTTTCATTGATTTCAATTCCCTCTGCGTACAGGTGCATCGGCAGCATGAACTGATTGCCAAAGTAGTTCCCGGTCGCCGCCAGGTTTCCGAAGATGTTGTTGGGATTCCACGTTTTGTCCGCTTTCAGGTAAGGATTCAGATTGGCCATCCAACCATTGGCCACATCGTCCGGGCCGTCGAAGACCCAGAAGACGTCGGGCATCTTGCCGGCGGCTGCAGCGGCGGCCAGGTGAGCGTCCCAAGGCCACGTGACCTGTTGATCCCACTTGACGATGATTCCGGGATGCGTCGCCTCGAATTGCTTGATCTGCGCGTTGATGACATCCGGAGCGCCCCACGCCGCGTATGTGATGACAACCGGCGCCGGCGCGCGCTTTGCCGCCGCGAAAGCCACCGGCGACGCCACTCCCGCGACCAGCAACGCGCTGGTCGCCACAACCGTACCTGCATAAGTGAGTCTCTTTCTGATCATTCCACATCGACCTCCCAATTTGTCTCTCATGAATCCGCTTTCCAATCAGACCCACAATGATGATTGCCGTCCATCACCCCCCACCCGATTGCGCGCAAAACGCCGCCCACGCCCCGTCTATCTTGAAAATGAGGACGCTGCCTCCAGCCGGAGACTGCACCGCGCCTCTGCTTCCGGCCCGCCACCACGCCTGGGCGTATCCGCTTTCACTCCAGGATCGACCGCTGCCCCGGAGAGAACACGATGGGGGTGGTATGCGCCATAAGACTGAAATCTCTTAGAATCCACCTAGAATGCATTATAGCAAGCGATGTGAAACGTTTCAACTATCGATTTTTGCGGGGCTCTACATGAGCAAACCCTGTCAAGCCCCGCCGGATATTCAGAAACTTTCGTCCTGCGGTCCCTTCGACTGTCGCCGCGTTTCCAGTCGCCGGGCAGCGCCAAGACGGCCTCCGCATGATCGTCTTCTTCCGATCACGCGACGAACATGAAAATCTGGGTTAATAAGGAATATGATCATGCGACGGTGCGGGCGATCTCGCATTTTCAAGACGGCCCCCGAACATCCCTCTGGTATGGAACGGCCCGCCCTCATGAATGACCTGCCACATCGGATCGACGGGCGCGGACGATGTCGCCATCTGCTCGGCCACCCAGGAGTCCATCAGCCGCAGCCCTGCGCCCACGATGTCCGGGCGCTGCTCCGCCAGGTTCGACGTCTCGTGCGGGTCGCGTTCCACGTCAAACAGCATCAGTTCCGGAAATTCCTTGAGTCCGTCGTGATAGGTGCGAATCAGCATCCAGTTGTCGAACCGCACCGCCCGCTGGCAACTCCACGCCGCCTGGTTGACCACAAGATAAGGCCGGCCGACGGACTGGCCGCTCGTCAATGCCGGAAGGAAACTCACGCCGTCCCATTTGCCGCGCCTGGAGCCTCCTGCCAGTTCCGCGAGCGTGGGACCGACATCCAACTGGTAGTGGAAGTCGTCGTCCACGGCGCCGCACGCCACACCGCCGCCCGCGATGATCAGCGGAATGCGGCAGGTGATGTGATCCGCCGTCTGGTGATCTCCGTAGACGTTGAGTTCTCCCTGATTCTCGCCGTGGTCCGCCGACAGCACCACGACAGTGTCGTCAAGTATCCCCGCCTCTTCGAGCGCCTGAAGGATCTTCCCCACGTGCTCGTCCACATGCCGGATCGCCGTGTCATAACCGTCCAGCCAGTGCCTGAAGTCCTCGCGAGAAGCGATCTCCTTGGGCAACCCCGGCCACTTGCTCCCTTTTGGCAGGTCGCGGGCGCTCATCGGGCCGTAGCTTTCCCGCTGGCGCAAAATGATGTCCTCCGTCAGCCACTCAGGCGCCGGATCATCGGCAAACGGATTTCCAAACTCGACCGGCGTCCGGTAAGGCGTGTGCGGATCCCAGAAATTCACGTACAAAAACCAGTTGTCCTTTTCCATTCCGCGCTCTTTGATCCAACGCAGAGCCTCGGCGCTGACGTCGCCCGCCGTCTCTCCGGCGTGTTTGCCCGTGTCATGCGTCTCGAGGAATCCCTGCTGCACATGCCACGCTGCATGCCGCCCGGGGAACGGGCTGATCATTGCGGTGTGCAGCCCTTGAAACCGGAGTGCGTCCACCCAGAATTGATGGTCAGTGTGGTGGTAGTTGAACGGCCGCTGCTCACCGACGGGCCGCATGTCGGCCTGCAGTCCCCCGTGGTTCACCACGCCCGTGTGAAACCCGTAACGGGCGGAGAACAGCGCCGTCCGGGACGGCAGACACGGGACATCGGAGGCGTAGTGATTCGTGAAACGCACGCCGCGCGCCGCCAGACGGTCGATATTGGGCGAGGTGTCGCGCGCGTAGCCGTAGCATCCGAGATGGTCGGGCCGCAGAGAGTCCACATCGATATAGAGGATTTTCATCGCTCACTTCTCCTGTCACGAAGTGGTTTTCCAGAACTAGGGCGGCACAGAGCTGTTTTCTGGGTAGTTTCATGATATAAGAGAAGAGACTGTGAGAGAATGCATGAAAGCGAATCACTTGGATGTTTCATTCCTGACTTTGCGAGGGAGACCAGCCTGAGATGTTTGAAGTCAAGGGAGTGTAT
>JAKACX010000054.1 GCA_021821055.1 Bacillota bacterium | reverse complement strand
CGGTCGCCCGGCCAGGCCAGCTCGCCCCGCCACGGTCACTCCGCGCCTGCCGCCCGGCCAGCCGCACCGTCGCCTGGCGGGCGGGGCGGGGGGCTAGCGCCACTGCGACAGCCAGTGGCGTTCGAAAGCGACTTTGGCGGCGTGCCAGTGGCGGCCGGGGCGGAAGACGCGGACGGTGGGGCGGGGCTCTGCGTAGAAATTGCCCCGGGCGAAGCCTGCGCGGCCTGCGCCCATTTCAATGAAGCATTCCCCGTGGCCGTCGAATGTTGCGGTCTCGGGCTTTCCTTGCAAGCGATTGGCAATAATCTCCGCGACAACATCCCCCTGCGCGTGCGCGAAGACACCGGCCTTGGGCAATGGTTTGCCGAGGACGAGCGGGATGGATGTGACGTCGCCGATGGCAAACACGTTGGGGTGGGCGGTTTCAAGCGTCTGGCGGTTGACCGCCACCCAGCCGTCGCGCGGCGCCAGCCCGGCGTCCGCCACCACTTGCGGCGCACGGTGCGGCGGGACGTAGAGCAGGAGATCGTACGCGGCCGTGCGCCCGGACGAGAAGTGGAGCACGCGGGCGGCGGCGTCGACGCGCGTGACGGATTCGTCTGGGTGATAGGCGATGTCGCGCTCCGTCAGAGAGTCGACCACAGAGCCGCTGACATCCGGTCCGGCCACGCCCATTGGCGCGCTCTCGGCGGCCCACATTTCGACTTGGATTGCCTCGCGCCGTCTCGTCTTGCGCAGGTAGCCGTCGACCAGCAGGGCGGCTTCGTAGGGCGCCGCCGGACACTTGAAGGGGGCGCGACTGATCAGTACGACGACTCTGCCGTGCTGCAGTGACTGCAGGTGGGAGAAGGCGGAGGTGGCGCCGTCCAATGTGTAGATATTGTCGCCTCCCTCTTCCAGCCCCGGCACGTCCCGGGCTGAGAGTGCGGCCCCGAGCGCGATGACCAGCGCGTCGCCGCGCCACGTCTCACCTGCCGCCCGCACCGTGCGTTCGCGGGGGTCGATAGCGTCGATTATTGATGGGACAATGGTGATTCCCTGTTCGCGCAGGGCTTCCAGCGGACGGGTGACCTGCTGCGCGCGGCGCGTTCCGGTCATCACCCAGGGCAGCGACGGAGAAAACGTGTGTGTCGGCGCCTGGTCGAATACGATGACGCGGTCTGCGGTCGGCAGGCTCTTGCGCAGGCGATGCGCCGTGACCAAGCCGCCGACGCCTCCGCCGCAAATGAGGATATCGCTCACTCTTCCACGTCCTTTGCTGAGTGTTTGGCGACCAAAGCCTGGTGTGATCAGTACACGATGACCTTGTCCGCCCAGAGCGTCCAGTCTGTCAATTCCTCCATTGTGCTGCGGTGCACACCCTCAATAAGAGAATCCTCCAGCACGGCCCGCGCGTCCATGCAGGTCCCGCAGGCGCCCATGAGTGTTCCCTGGCGTTGTGCGACGGTGATCATGCGCTCCAGGTTGTAATATCCATTTGGCGTCTTCTGGCCCTGTCGCGCGCACTGGACGGCGTCGGCCATGAAGAACAGGCGGATGGAGACGTCCGGTCGCTTGCCAACGGTCGTCGCGTGGCGCATGGCGTTGTAGGCCCGCTCTGTCCCGTATGGCGGATCGTTTACCACAAACAGTATGTTCATCGCGATCATGCTCCTCTTATGTGCTGGGTGGTTGCTGCGGTTGGTGGGCGGCTGTCGTGCGGGGCTACCGGAGTGCGGCCGTGCTTACTCCCCGTCCGACGGCAGCAGCGGCGGCCGCGGGTCGTCCGACGGGCGGTCGCCGACGGCGAGGGCCAAGCCCTTCGTGCGCCAGTCGCCCGGTCCCTCGGCGAGGCGAATGGCCTGGAAACCCGCTTCGCGCAAGCGTTTGACCGCATGGGGGGCGAGCACGCAATACGGTCCCCGGCAATACGCGACAATCGTCCTGTCCCGCGGCAGGTCCCGCAGACGGCTCGCCAGCGTGTCCAAGGGCACGGACCACGCCCCAGGCCAATGGCCCGTCGCGTATTCCTCCGGCGGGCGGACGTCGAGCAGGACGACTTCACCGGAATTGACCCTATTCTGGAGACGGGTACCGTCCACCGCCTCAAGCGCCTGAAGGTCCGCGAGGAATTCCTCCGACACGGCTTTGATTTCGGAGTAGCGGCGCTGCGCAAGGTCGCGCAGGGCGACGAAGAAGTCACAGACGTGCTCATCCGCGAGTCGGTATACGACGTGGGACCCGTGGCGTTGCGCCTGCACCATGCGGGCTTCCCGAAGCTGCTGCAGGTGTTGCGACGCGCTGGCAAGCGGCATGGAACTCTTCGCGGCCAATTGTTCGACCGTCATGGGCCCCTGGCACAGGAGGTCCAGGAGTTCCAGTCTCCGCGGATGGTCGACGGCCCGTCCGATGCGAGCGAGTTGCTCGTAGATGGCGTCCTTGAACTCGCGATCGGGGGTTGACATCTGGGTATCCACCATTCTATTGATCAATTGAATTATGGTATAGAATATGCCACGGGGGCCGCGATGTCAAGCGGACTGGAGGCAGGAGGCAGGAGGCAGGGCGGGTGGCGGCTGGGGTATGAGATTGGCCATAAGCCATGGAATTGGTCTTATTGGAGGTATAAATTTCCGATGCGAGGGGAGTTAAGCACTGAAAGTGGGGCTATCAGTGGGATAGCACAAAAGCTGTGGCTATGCGCACGGCTTGGTCTGGCTATGCGCAAGGAGTTGGTGAAGGTCATGGCGATTCAGGTTAATATGTTGACATATGGGTTGACGAGTGCCTTTCCAGCGCTTGTGTCTGTTGGGGATTGGCCGGGAGGTCGGGGAGAGCCCGCCGAACGGGAGCAGGCCCCGGGGAAACCCGGTTTGGACCGTTGCCGAGCCGCAGGCAGGCAGGCAGGCAGGCCTACTTGAGCGCATTCTGATTGGATGTAGGTAGCAAGCGATGACGTGTGTTATGCTGTGACCAAATCACTGACAGAGCACGGAGGTAATTGGGTGCCTACCATTCATGATGTGGCGCGTCTTGCCGGGGTGTCTATCACCACCGTGTCGAAGGTGTTGAATGGCTATCCCGACGTGGGCGCCAAGACGCGCGCGAATATCCTGCGCATCACGCAAGAGGTGGGCTATCAGCCTTCCGCGATGGCGCGGGGGCTTGCCATGAATCGCTCATGGCTGATCGGCGTGTTTTTTCAGGATGCGGTCAATTCTGGCCTCGAACACCCCTTTTTTGAAGCTGTTCTGAACGGCTGCAAGAATGCCGTGGGACGGCATGGGTATGATCTCCTTTTCTTCAGCAACCTGGTGTTTGCGCCGGGCGACGCGAAGAACGATTATCTGCCGCGCGCCCGGCAGCGTCAGGTGGACGGTGTGCTGCTCATGGGGGCGCATCGGCAGGACAAGGAATTGCGTCGGCTCGCAGAGGCGGATTTGCCCTGCATGTTTGTGGATATTGACATGACAGGACCGCGGGCTGGCTTCGTACAATCGAACAATCACGAGGGCGCAAAGCGCGCGATCCAGCACTTGTTGGACCTGGGCCATCGCCGCATCGCGGTTATTGGGGACAGGTATGGATCGAAGCCGGGAGAGGATCGTTTGGCTGGTGGGCGTGAGGCCCTGGCGGAGGTTGGGCTGGAGTTGCCTGACGAGTATGTCCGCTTCGGAGACTTCTCCCAGGAGAGCGGGAGTGGGGCGATGGCTTCTCTCTTGACGGACGTGCCGCGCGACAAGTGGCCGACGGCGGTGTTCGCGCTGAGCGACCTGATGGCCTTCGGGGTGATGGACGCGGCGCTTGAGGCGGGATTGAGCGTGCCGGGCGACCTTTCCGTCGTGGGGTTCGATGACATCAATATCGCGTCGCGCCTTCGTCCGCGTCTCACCACTGTGCGGCAGGACATGCACCGCATCGGCGAGCAGGCGGGAGAGGCACTGATCCAGATGATTGAAAACGACTCGTTGAGGCCGCCGGTGTTGTCGGTGGATACGGAGTTTGTCGAACGCGAATCAACGGCGCCCGCGGCGCTGCAGTGAGGCGCCTTGTTCGCGACGCAGGCCGGATCGCCACGCAGGCCGGGTCGCGCCGGAGGCCGGGTCGCCGCTGGCATAGGTTCGCCGCAGCCACGGCGGGCGCCGACATTCCCCGGTCGCCCGCCGTGGCTGTGCGTTGAGACTACGCGCGGCTGCCCATCGTGGCGGCGGAGAACTTATGCACGAATGACTGGAAGCCGAGCATGGTGTTCTGCTGGAGCGGGCTGAGCGCGGTCATATTCGCGAGTGCCTGGCGCTGTCCCGGAGTCACGTGTGCGCTGTGAAACAGGTTCGTGAGGGCGGTCGGCATGGCGGCCGTGAGCGGGCTGTTTGGCTTGGCCCCGTATTGGATGGGGGTCATGAATTCCGCGCGCAGGTAGACGTGCTTGCCGTGGTACAGAGCGCTGTACAGGTAGCTCACGTCGTAGTAGGCGTCGCGCGGGCCGTGCAGTCGGGCCGGCGGCAGGAGCACAGCGAATGCCTGCGCGGAGACGCCCGGACGGATATTGAAGCTCTGTGTGCCGAGCACCTTGAAGCCGTGAAACAGTAGGCAATTGTTCACGCCGTAGGTCTGGAGCGCGCGGAGGTTGGGTGTCCACCACTCCTCCGCCATGATGTAGCGACCGTTTGTATTGGTGTAGGCGAACGCCTGACAATAGGAATGCGGACCGAGGATGCTGCTGTCATTGAACAGGCCGAGCGATGCGCGGGAATAGCCGGGCATGCGGGGCATGAGCGCGGACAGGTTGTTTGTCGTAACCGGCACCGGCGCGCCAAATGAGCCTGCGCCCCACTGGTAGATGGGCCACAGCAGGACAGTCAACGCGACCGCGCCCGCGCCGGCGATGGCGCTCCGCACGACCCCCGGACGCAGGTTGATGCGCAGTTCACCGACTGTCTTGCCCTGGAGGCCGATGGAGCGCCCGACGATGGCGAGCAGGCCGAGGATGACGATGAACAGGATCATGCCGAGCACCGGATGCAGGACGCCGAAGGTGAAATTGCTGCCAATATAGTGATCCGACACCATCAGGATCAGCAGGCGCAGGAGGTTCATGACGACGGCGAGAACCGCGGCCGCGCCGATGAGGATCCACTTGCGCGGCAGGCTGCCATCGAACAGCACGAGGATGATCGGCAGCAGGATCAACATGGCCAGGAAGCTGTCCGATCCGCTGCAGACCGAGGAGATGACGACGGGATTCCAGCTGCCGCCGTGGAAGATCAGGTAAACGCCGTATCCCGGCGCGACCTGGATCCACGATACCGCGTGGGCAAATGTATTGGACATGCGCACCGCGATGTCTTCGAGCAGCGGGTTTGTCACATTGACAATATCGGAATAGATGGGCGGCCAGCCCAGCAGGAGATACAGCAATGGACGCAGCAGGCGCCCGGTCACGCGCACGCCGAACAGGACCCAGGCGACCGCGAGCGCCCAGACCGGCCACACGAGCAGACCCGCGGAGTTGCCGATGAAGGCCGCGGACCAGACGGTCATTCCGCCCAGGAAGAGCACGCCGGCAAACAGCATGAGCGGCAGGCCCATGACGACGCCAAGCTCGGAATCGTCGTCGCGGGCCTGCATCCGCGTCAGGGACCAGGCGGCCCAGAAGAACGCAAACACGGGAATCCACATGAGATAGGCGTAGGGTGTATCGGCAAGGGCGTTTGCCCAGAGCGGCTGGGCGAACGGCAGGACAGGCACCGTACTGCAAACGATCCAGGCGCCGATCCAGAGGAGCGACTGGTTGCCCTTTTGCGTACGGGTCGCACCGCGTCCGCTTCCGCCCTGGCCGCGGCGGGTCTTGATGCGGTTATTGGCTGAATCGGCCGTGTAGTCCAATGGGGTGGAACCTCCCTGAATGCATGGTGGGCAACGGTACGGTCGCGAGCCATGCGCCGGACGCGTCGAAGAGCGGTCCGTCAATGGTGACGCCGAGGTCGCCGCCCGCACCGCGATAGGAGCTTTCGACGTACACCGTCTGCGCGTGACCGTAGTTCGGGACTGGAACGTCGTAGATGTCGCGGGACGAGCGTGTTCCCGTCTCGGGCACGACGCTGCCCGGCCGCGAGTCGCGCGGGATAACGAAGTAGAACGTGAGTGTCGCCGGCTGGGTGCGTGCCGGATCAAGGTTTGTGATGGCCACTGCGATCGTGGCGGCGCGAGGCGGCATGGACGCCGCGCCGGCCGTCGGCAGGTCGAGCGGGAAGACCGGAGGTGCGGCGGGAGATGCTGCCGACGTGGCCGCCGGGGCCGAAGCGGCTGCAAGCGCCGGAGTCGCGGGAGTCGCCGTGACGAGACTCCCGGCGAGCAGGGCGATGCCGACCCATCCTGATTTCCAATCGAGTGTCATGACCGATTCTTCCTCTGTTGGCGGCGTGGAGCGATCCAGCGGACGGCGGCGATGGCGCCTCTCTGGGAAGCGTTCGTCCGGATCCGCGCGATCACCTGTCGCCTTGAATTATATCGGCGTCGAGAGAAAAAGTAGAGTGCGGCAGCATCAATTATTGTTAAAAATTGCTTGTGGAATATGGGCTTCTTTAAAGTATTGGCGGGGGTGTCGCCGCGATGCGTGAAAACACATTGGCGCCTCGGAACGGACGATGGCCCTCACAGCCGCGCAATGACGGGGTGGAGGGCGATTTTTATACGGCGGACGAACGGCGGTCGCAGGTTGAACGCCTGCACAATGATAAAACTTTCTTTAAGCGGCGCCCGATCGGCCCAGCGGCCGTCCGGTCGGGGGCGACGGCGGGCAAGAGGACAAGAAGGCGGGCAAGAGGACGGCACTCCGGCCAGCCCCCGCCGCGGGACTGGTCGGAGTGATCCGCCCCGCGGAGAGGGAGGCCGGATCTGTCAATTACCCACAGCCATGGAGAAGACGTGAAGATTGCCGCCATAAACCGTTTTCGGAAGTGTGACGCTCGAAACTGTGAGCCCGGGTTTGACGGGTACCTGGGTGAAGAACACGTAGGTGAAGACGTGGTTGTTGGTCCGGCCCCCGTCTGAGTCGCGGTAGTGCGTGGTGGCGGCCGCCCAGTTGCTGAAGGAGGGATGGACTGACAGCCCGCCGTTCATGGTCCAGTCTGTGAAACCGAGCAGCACGGTGCTCCAGGTTCCGTTCGTGTAGTGGACCACGGCGACGCCGTGCGAATTGCCATTCGTTGCGGCGCCGAGAAAGCCGATGGACCTGCCTCTTCCGGAGAGGGGAATCGTCTGGCCCTTCGCGATGATATTGTCCGGGCGGGCGGGGAAATCGTTCGGCCAGGTGAAATGAAAGCCATGGAAGTTCACGGGTTTGCCTGGTGTGAGTCCCGCCGCGGCCAACTGTTGCGTCGAGTAGCTGTTGCCGCTCCCGTCAAAGTTCGCGCCGAGCGGAGCGTTGTCCAGGCCGATCCCGACATTGTTGAAATACGGGAGCAGAGAGCCGGGCCGGGAGACCTGCAACCTGACCTGGCCGACGGGCCGCATGTTCGCGGTCTTGAGGGATTTGACCGGGTGCAAATAAAACAGGATCTGGTAGTCGCCCTGCCGCGCGCCCGCCGGTACGTCGACCGCGTACTGATACGCGCCTTTGTACACCACATGCGGCGCTGTGTTCCCCACCGCGGGCGTGACCAGGGTGTACAGCCGCCTCAAGCCGTCCTTGTTCGCGATGTCAATAATCGTTGATTGCCCCGGCTGCGTCGCGTACACGGCCTGGGCGGTCAGCGGCTCTGCGGCTTCCTTGGCGCCTTCGGTCGCGGCGAAGGCGGGCGCGGAAGTCACGATGGCGCTGCACGTCAGCGTGCACATCAAGGCACGGCCAATGCTGAACAGTTTCTTTTTCAAACCAAATCCCCCCATGGTGATATCAATGGTAAATGCCAACAGTCTACTGTCGACGAGAAACGAAATGCAATGCCCATCAAGCCGGCTATCTGCCGGAAAACGGGGCCAGCCCTGAATTTTCGCCGTGCGCCGGGAGGAGATAAAGATTTCTTAAGGATAACGCGGAAGAAAGCGCATTCTCGGCGCGCGCCGGACGTGCGTGTACTCTCTGCGGCCAGAGTCGACGCGGGAAACGGGTTAAAGCAGGGTGTTTAAAAAGGGCGCGGGTGTCTCGGAAACCGGCATTATCCATCCATTGTCAGGTAGTGTCACGACAGATTATACTGCGCGTACAAGGCGCGGAAGTTTGGCGGGTTCTGTGGCGCCGCCAACCGACAGGAGGACGGCTGTGTTATGAGGGCTAAGGGTTTTGGAACGGCGTTGTTGGGCTACGACAAGGTTTCGGTGAGTCAGCGCGTCGGCGACATGGAGAAGGACCTGAACGAAGCGACGCGGGAGATCGAGCGACTCCAGGCGCAACTCGCACAGGCGAACGCGAACAACGAGGCGTTGAATGCGACAGTGGCAGCCATGCGGCGCCAGCAGATCCAGGCATTGATGGGCAACGAAGCCACGACGCCGGTAACGGTCCTCGTGGGGCCGACTGACTCGCTTGGCGTGATCGCGGGCTTGATTGACGCGCTTGAGGGATCGACGTACTTCACTCCGCAGTTCCGCGTGTTTCGCGACGGTTTCTACCGCGTCGACGGCCGGGCGCACGACCGGGCGAAGCTGGCCGAGTGGCTGCGTGGCCAGAGTTCCGTTCACGATGTTGCCATGGACGAGGAGACGCTCCACGTGGTGCCGAGGGGAGTGTCCGTATGATTACCGCCCTGGGCGACGCCAAACTGGGCCAATTGGACAAAAAATTGTTCGTCTCCCTGCGGCCGTTTCGCACGTCGCCGCACGGGAAGTGGAGGGATCCGGTCGACGCGGGCGCGGCGCACACGGTGTCTGACGAAGATGCGCGTCTGGGGCGCTTCCTGCCGTTCCAGCGCGTGGGGGACTACCTGTTTGTCGCCGTCGTCGACCCGGAATCGTCGTCGTCGCTTGTGCTGACGGAATTTCTCGACGGGAAGATCGTCCTGTGCCGCGCGGAGGCGGAGGACATCATGCTCGCGCAGGACCGCGTCTACGGGTTGCTGGCCGGCGTCCGGGAGCAGCGGATGGGCGCCTGGCTGGTCGCCAGCGGGCGGGTCACGGCGGAGGAACTGTCCGCGGCGCTTGAGCAGCAGCGCGGTGAGGCGGCGGGAGTGAAGATCGGCGCCATCCTCATGCAGCGTGGGGTTGTGAATCACTGGGACGTGGCGGAGGCTTGCGCACGGCAGCAGGGCCTGCCCGTGATCGACCTGCTGCACGGCGACGCGGCCACGGCCTTTCTGTACGATGAGCGCCTGAAGCCCGTTTGGACGTGGACCGACGAGCGGTTCTGGTTTCGCCACCTGGTTGTGCCGCTTGCGGTGGACCACGCGACGCTGACCATCGCGATGGTCGACCCGCAGGATGAAGAGGCGCTGGACGTTCTCGCGACGGCGTCGGGGCGGCGCCTGCGCGTGTTTGTGACGGGCCACCGCGACGTGATGTCCGTATTGAACCAGCGGTTCCGATTGGCACATGAGGAAGCGAGCCGGCTCGATCTGCTGCAGAGGCGTCCGGAAGACAGCGCGTTTCGCCAACTGAATCGCATGCAGGCGGTGACGCTGGCTGCCATCGCCCTCGCACTGGCGCTTGGGTTCATATGGAAGACAGTCCTGACGGGCACGATCGTCGCGGGGTTCATCGAGTTGCTGTACGCGTCGGTCAGCGTGTTTCGCCTCTGGGCCATGGCGCGGGCGGCGGGGGACGACTCGGAGATTATTGTCACGAAGGCGGACATGGCCCGCGTACCGCCGACGTCGCTGCCTGAGTACACGATCCTCGTCCCACTGTACAAGGAGACCGCCGTCCTGCCCACACTTGCCCGGGCTATCCAGGATCTCCAGTATCCGAAGGACCGGCTGGACGTCAAGTTTCTGCTGGAAGAGGACGATCTGGAGACGATCGCCGCCGCGCGTGCGGCCAATCTTCCGCCGTACATCGAACTTCTGATCGTGCCGCCGTCGGAACCCCGCACGAAGCCGAAGGCGTGCAACTACGGGCTCACGAAGGCAAGGGGCGAGTACCTGGTCATCTACGATGCGGAGGACATACCGGAACCGGATCAGTTGCTAAAGGCGATCACCGTGTTTCGCCAGAGTGACGACACCCTTGCGTGCGTTCAGGCGAAACTCTCCTATTACAATGAGAACCAGAATATCCTGACGCGCTGGTTCACCGCGGAGTACGCAAACTGGTTCGAACTGCTCCTGCCGTCGCTGTTCGCACTGAAGATGCCGATCCCGCTCGGAGGAACGTCAAACCACCTGCGCACCGACACCCTGCGCGACCTGGGCGCATGGGATCCGTTCAACGTCGCGGAAGACGCGGACCTTGGCGTCCGGCTGCACAAGGCGGGATACCGCACGGCCGTGATGAACTCGACGACGATGGAGGAGGCGAACTCCGACTTCGTAAACTGGGTGCGGCAGCGGTCGCGCTGGGTGAAGGGATATCTGCAGACGTGGCTGGTGCACATGCGCCATCCGTTCAAGCTGTACCGGGAACTGGGCTTCACCGGGTTCGTCGGCTTCCAGATGACGGTGGGCGGCACGCCGCTGCAGTTTCTTATCAACCCGATCCTGTGGGCTCTGACTGTGGTGTGGTACGTGTTTGGCCCGCAGTACCTGCAGGACATATTCGGCGGCTGGGTCTACTACGTGGGGAACCTGTGCCTGTTTCTCGGGAATATTTCGTTTCTCTATGCCAACGTTGTCGGCGTGATCAAGGCGGGACGCCCGGGGTTGGCGAAGTGGGTCCTGCTGTCGCCGATCTACTGGGTGTTCATGTCCATCGCCGCGTACAAGGCGTTGAACCAGTTGATCTTCAGGCCGTCCTACTGGGAGAAGACGCACCACGGGTTGGCGCGGTCGGTCGGGGCGGGCGGCGCTGTGGCTGAGGCGAATGTGGGGGCTTAAAGGAACGGCGATGGACCGGGTCTACGAGCTGAGGCATTACGATAGCAGAGATTGACTTGAGAGGCGGCGGGAAGCGTGTCAACTGCGTTGAGAAACGGGGCCCGGGCGGCCGCGGTGATGGAGCAGGAAGTCCCGGCGCATGAGGCGGCGACTGTATACCTGAGGAGCGAAGGCGTGGGTCTTGCGATCGCTGTCATGGCCGTATCGCTGTTGGTCGGCTATGATCTCGTATTTCGCTTGCACCAGGTGTACGGGGACGCCATGTCGCGCGTGCTCACCGGGCTGTACATCACGTGGGGCGGACAGTTCCATCTCGCAGCCATGAGCTTCTACTGGAGTCCCTTGATCAGTCTATTGTCTATCCCATTTGCTCTCGTGCGCCATGTTTGGCCGCCGCTCATGACGTACGGGTTCACGGCGAATATTCTGTCCGCCAGCTTCGCAGCGGTGGGGGCGTACCACATCAATCGCCTCTTCTGGCGTTTCGGATTGCCTGCGTGGGCTCGGGTCGCCCTTACGCTGCTCTACGCATTTAATCCGCTCATACTCCTCTACAGTGGAAATGGCATGTCTGACCAGATGGAATGCGCGCTGGTCATCGCATCGGCAGAAAATATGGTAGCGTACCTGCAGACGGGACGCCTGACCGACATTACGAAGGCTGGGTCGTGGCTCGCCGCCGCGTTCATGGTGCGGTACGAGTCGGTGCCGATCGGTGCGGGCATGGGCATGGGGCTTACTCTTGCGGTCTGGCGTTATGAGCGGAACTGGCAAAAGGCAAATGCGGTTGCCATCGCCTTCTTGCTGCCGGTGTTTGCGGCGGGGATCATATGGATCTTATTGGGCTGGATGATTATGCACGATCCGCTGTACTTCCTGAACTCGCGCTATTCCAATGGGGCTCAGATTGCTTCTGGGACATACAATTTTCCCCAAGTAATGGCAGCCAGGCACAACATCGGGATCACCCTATATCAGGTAGTGTTCTTCTCGGTGAACTTCATTCCGTATTTTCCCGCGCTGATCGCGGTCGCAGTCATGCAGTTGCGGCGGCGTCCGGATCCCATCGGGCTTCCTCTGATCCTCGGGTCGCTCGGCGCTCCACTGCTCCAGGTCGCCCTGTTGTACACTCATCGATCAGCTGACTGGCAGCGTTTCTTTATCTATTATGTGCCGTTTGGCGTCATGCTGTGCGGGTACCTTCTATGGCGCGTCCGGCGCCCGTGGCGGTTCGCCGCTCTTGCAGGCGCATGCGTCCTGTTTCTCTTTGCGGACTACGTGACGCTGCAGGCCATGAGGAGTCGGGTCTGGGGCAATGGGGACACAACGCCGACGGCCCTTGTGCTCGGGACGCACCGTGTGAAGACGTTCCACACGGTGAACGACTACAGTTCCATTTATAGCGGCCAGGTGGAGGGGGCCTACGTGAACGCCCATCCTGGCTTACGCGTTTTGGTCAGCACCTTCCAAAGTTGGCCCATGATGGCCTACATCCACGATCCAAAACAAGTGATCTTCTCGAACCAGATGGACTTTCGCTCAGTTCTGTTGAACCCGCGCGGTCGGGCGAACGCCATTCTTACCGTGCCGGACAACTCATTCAGTAAGCAGAACGACACGATCAACGCCGTCTATCCCGCGCTGTGGTCGGGGCGTGTCGGGTGGACGAAACTGATTCACCAGTTCCCCAACGGGGATCGCGTCTTTGCCATCCTGCCGACGGCTCCGTGAACGGTGTCAGCAACTGGGAAGTTCTGCAAGCGGAGCTCGACTTGATTCGCGTGACGCTGTCCTGTTGGAGCGTGAATTCTGTATATGATCCACCCGAGAAGATGATGTGGTTCCGTCCAAGAGGTGGCGCGTGCTGGCGTTACCTGTTCCTCACGGTTGCAGTATGGGTATAGATGATCGCTATCGCGTACGGACACACGCATGCTTGCGATTATGACACTGGAAGTACTCCGGCAGTCCGCAGCAGGGACGTTAACCACGACACGAGACTTGCGCTGTGTCCAGCCTCTGGGTCGAGGTATCGCTTGGTGATCGCTTGCCAAAGCGGTTTTCCAGGCTCATCTTGCCAAGCCAGCCACGTGCGAATCAATGACTTTGACGGAATTCTCACTGAGATTTTCGCCAAGCACCCTTTCGCATGTTCCCAGAGAGCATCGTCCGGAGGCACCAACAGAGCGATGAAATCCTCCAACATTCCGGAGGCGCGATTATTCGGCATAATCCAGATGCCAACGGTCGGCAACCCTTCCCCATGGACAAGTGTTCCCGATGGCTGAGGTGCAGTCGGAAGCCCACCGTATCTCGCCTTCGATAGCCAGCCGGTGATCGATTGCCACCGGGACTCCAGGCTGGTATCCCCGTCTACCACGATGCCCTGGGTCTTGATTCTTGATGTCACTTGCGATCACTTGGACAGGTATGCGCGACAATAGCTGATCAATCCCGCCGAGGTTCCTAATGCCTATTTGTTGGGAAATTCCTTGGGGAAAAGTGATGATCGACAAGCTTTCTTAAAAATGATTTCGCCATCCCTGCGTTCGACCAGAAGTCGTAGAGCGGGCATCATCTCACCTCAATCCGATCTCTGGAAACGATATGCAGTTCAGACTCGTCGAAGAGGGTTGCCGCGACATTTCCCGCACGATTCTCAAGCCTTATGAGTTTTCCATCACCGGCATGCTCTGCAGCTACACTCTGAAAAGCCTCAATGCAATCCCAACTGTGTGATGTCGCAAAGACTTGGACATT
>JAKACX010000053.1 GCA_021821055.1 Bacillota bacterium | reverse complement strand
TCCAACTGCACGTCCGCGCGCGCCAGCAGCGACCGCCGCTCCTGCACCTCGCTGCCGGATTCCCGCAGCGATTCGGCCAGACGCCCGCGCTCTTCCCGCCACGCGACAAGCTGCGCCAGACCCGCGTCAATCGCCGCCTGCAGTTCGCCAAGCCTCGCGGCGACCTCCTGCACCGTGACGAACGTCGCGCCCGTGCGCCGCTCGATCGCGGAGAATTCCTGCGCCCGATCCCTCTCCTGCGCCGCGATCCGCTCCTCGAGCGATGTCTGCCGCGCCCGGGCGTCCGCCCACTCCCGTTCCGCCTCGCGCAACGCGGCGTCCTGCGCGGCCAGTTCTGCTTCGCGCGTGCGCATCGCCTCTTCCGCGTGCGCCAAGTCGATCTCATCCGACGACGGGGCGCCCGTCGACAGCGGTGCGCTCTCCGCCCCGTCTCCACCGTCGGACCCGTGTCCCCATTGCGTCTCCGCCTGTCCGGCGCCAACGGCTGTCCACGCCCGGCCTGGATGCTCCGTCGAGCCGCAGACGGGACACGGCTCGCCCGCGACGAGGTCCTGCGCCAGCCGCTGCGCCGCCGCGCGGCGGTCCTCGAGCAGCCGCGCCATCCAACGTTCCCGCGCCTGCGCCAGCGCACCGAACGCCGCCTCACGCCGCTGTGTCAGCCGAAGCTGACGGCCGTGCGCGTCGCGAACCTGGCGTTCGACTTGCTCCATGTCCAGTCTCCCAGCCTTTAACACACCCTCCAATGCCCTCAGGCGCTCCGCGGCATCCGCAAGGCCCGCCGCCGCCAGTCTGTCGTCCTGCAGTTTGCGCTCGTCCACGGGCGTCTCGGCGGACGCGGCGAGCGCCCGTTCCAAGGCCGTCAGTTCCCCCTGCGCGGCCTCCGCCGCGCGCATGGCCGCATCCCGCTCCACCCCGGCCGCGCGGTGAATCTTCTCCCTCTGCCCCCACTCCACCTGCGCCCTGCGCCGCGCTTCCTGCGCGTACGACAAGGGCTGCAAGACACCCCTCACCTCTGCTTGCACCGCGCGTTGCTCCGGAGTGACGATGGCCTGCGCCATGAGCGCGCGCTGCGCCGCCTTCTGTCGCTCCAACTCGTCGCGCCGCCGCACCGACGCCTCCGCACGCTCCCGCAACTCCGCCTGTTCCCGCAAGAGACGGTCCCGCTCGCGCCCAAGCCTGTCCTCGTCCGCCAGCAGAGCGGCGACCGCCGCTTCCAGTTCCCGACCCCGCACGAGCGCCGCCCTTTGCAGAAGCAGACCCGGAACCGCGGCGTCCTGCTCGGCGCGTGCACTCGTTTCTGCGCGCGCACCCTCATCGGCCAGCGCACGCGCGCCAGTCGCAAGGTCGAGTCTTTCACGTTCGGCCTGCCTCGTGGCCGCCAGCCCTTCCTGTGCGTGCCGGAACCGGATCAATAGCGGCTGGACGCGCGCCGACCGTTCCGCCCGCGACACGGCCGCGCGCAGAGCCTCCACCCGCGCGCCGTCCCGCGCCTCGAGCGCCGCCAGGCTGCCCTCGGCGGCGCCTTTCGCCGCCTGCAGTTCACGTACCTCGAACGCCGCCTGCCGCTGCCGTGCGGCGACGCCGAGCGCCATCTCGGCAGCGGTCACCGCCTGCTCCGCCGCCTCACACTCCGCCCGCAGGGCGACAAGAGCGTCGTCCGACGACCCGGACAGCGCCGAAAGCTCCGCCGTCACCGCCTGAAGCAGACTGTCCGCCTCGCGCTGCCTTGACTGCAATCGATCGGTAAATCCCCTGCCGAACCGCTCGAGCGAAAACAGCCGTTCCAGCATCTGACGCCGCTCCGCGCCGGCCAGGCCGAGGAATTCCGCGAACTTGCCCTGCGGCAGGACGACCGCGCGCGTGAAGTCCTCAAACGCCAGGCCAAGCAGCGTCGCTACCGACTCATGGACCGTGTCGACCCGGTCCGCCACAACCTCTGTTCGCCCGCCCTGCGCAAAGCGCAGCAAACGCGCATTGTGCCGCTGCAGTCCTCCGTCAGGAGTGCGCCTGTAGTTCCTCTCCACGCGGTAAACCTCGACGCCCGCCGCACCGGTCACCGAGAACGTGAACGCGACAGCGGCGAAGCCCACCGCCTGGTTCACCGTATGGCCCAGGCGCCCATTGCGCTCGACTTTCCCATACAGCGCGATGGTCATCGCGTCAAGAATCGTCGACTTCCCGCTGCCGGTCGGCCCGAAAATGCCAAACAGCCCGGATTCGGCCAAGGCCGCAAAGTCAATCGTCTGCGGCTCACGGAAACTGTGCAGCCCCTCGATGTCCAGCCGAATCGGCTTCAAGTCCCCGCCTCCCCGTCCTGACCAGCGCCACCATCGTCACCGGTGTCCGCCGCGTCGCCGGCAAACGCGCTGTCCAGCGCGAACTGCGCGAACATCGTGACGAGCTGCTCCTTCGGGGCGGATCCCTTTTGCCGCCAGTAGAAGCGGATGAACAACTCCTCAGGCGACAGCCCCACGAGCGAAAAGTCCGTCTCCTGCGCCCCGGACCCGCCTTGCACCACGGGGCGAATCTGCACAAAGTCGCGCAGCCGCCGCAACTCCTGCAGCTCTGCCGGCGACAGTTCGTGCTCCGTGTGGACCTCCAGATCAATCCACGCCCTGACGTCCCGCTCTTGCGCCACCCACTGCCTGACCTGGTCCAGCCCCTCCGTCGCACGCCAGCGGACCAGCGGGAGACCGCACGTCAAGGGGATCTCCCGCACAACCGCGGGAGATCCCGGTTCAACCTCCACGAGCACGACCGATTTCTGCCCGTCCGCCTCGGAAAAGCTGTACGCAATCGGCGATCCCGCATAGCGCGCGGGGACTGGCGACCCGGCCACGGCCTGCGGCCTGTGCAGATGGCCCAAGGCGACGTACTGCGCGCCAGAGGGAAACACATCCGGACCGACCGCGTACGCCCCGCCCAGTTGAATCTGCACCTCGGACTCCGACTCCACGGCTCCGCGCACGTACACGTGCGTCATGACGAGATTGACCGCGTCGGCGCGGAAATGGCCCGCCAACTCCTCCAGCAGCGCCCGCACGCGCGCCTCGTACGACGCTTGCAGTTGCCCCTCGTCGTGCGACGTCGAGAGCAGTTCGTTCAACCGCTGTTCCGACGGGTACGGCAGCGCGGCGACAATCGCTCCGTGCCCGCACCCGGGCACCGTGAGCTCGAGCCAGGACGGCCCCGCCGCCACGCGCTGCACGCGCGCCCCGCCCGCGGATCCCGTCGGCCGGATCTCATCTTTTGGCAGTCCGATCAGTGTGATCCCGTACCGTTCCGCGAGCGGCGCGGAAGCCGGCAGCCGCTCGGGGCTGTCGTGGTTTCCCGCTATCACCACGACCGCCCGCGCACCGTCCGCCGAGAGGCGGTGCAACGCCTCATAGAACAGTTCCTCGGCCTGCGCCGATGGATTGGAACTCTGGAACGCATCCCCGGCCATCAACACGAGTTCCACTCGTTCATCAGCGCAAATCCGGCACAATTCGTCCACGAAGGCCCGTTGCTCCGGCAACCTGTCGCGTCCGTCCAGGGTTTTGCCAAAATGCCAGTCGGCCGTGTGCAAAACCCGCATGAGACCGCCCACCTCTCATTGTTCAATCACCCGCCCCAGCGTCCCCACACCCTCCGTCAGGACCGTGGCCGACTCGCTGACCTGACTTCCCGCCGATTCGAGGTGCTGCGCGGTCAACTCGATGCTCGCAAACGCCTGTTCACCTCTGCCATGCGACTGGCGCCGTGTTCCATGAGCCGCATCTGCGACTCCGCCGCGCCTTGCGACGCCACGGCGTCACGCCGCAACCCGTTGGACATTTATAGGACCACCTTTATATGGATGCTGATAACGCGGGGACGCCGCGTGTCCACAGTCTACTTGATCCCCGTGCAAGGTTTCAAGCCGGGCGGCACACGCTGGCAACCCCCGCGCGGCCGCTCACGCATTCCCGAGGATCGGCTCCAGGTAGGCAAGCAGCAACCGCTTGATTTCCCGCACCACGTCCTGTTTCACCTCGCCCTCCCCGTCCGTGGCAAGAGGCAGCAGCGCCTCCACGGCATGCACGCTGATCAGCACGCATATGCTCCGGCTTTCGGGCGGGAGGTCGGGCCGGCGATCGGCAAAGATCCCGTGCACGCGCGAGATGACTTCCGAACGCACTTGCGCGACCGCGCCGCTCATGCGCAGGGGCACCAGAATCGGGCAGAACAGCGCCTGAAACGCCCTGTTGCGCGCGTTGTACCCGACCAGCGGGTCGATCAGGTAGTCCACCGTCCGGGCGAGCGGCTGTCCCTTTGGCAGACCGGAAAACAGGTCGTCGTACAGTTTGCGGATCGTCTCGTGGTAGCGGGCGGCCAGCGCCTGTACCAGCGCCTCCTTGTTCGGGAAAAATTGATAGATCGAACCGATCGAGATCCCGGCGCGGGCGGCGACGGCGTTCGTGGTGAATTGTTCATATCCGGACTCTGCCAGTTCCTGTTCGGCGGCTTCGAGGATCAGCGCTACACGGCGGCGGCCCCGTTCTCCCTGGGGCAACCGCCGGACCGAGTCTTCGCCCATATCTCAGATACCCCCTCTTGACAGACATGAGCAGAAACTCACATAATGGCCTCGTGACGTATGAGCAATTACTCACATATCGGATTGTAACATTTAAGTCATTCTATAACCAGCCGGCGTCGCCCACGCTGTCCGCCTCGGCGAGCTGGCGTCATCCCGGACTCGCCGTGTCCTCACGGGCGGCGATTTCGGCACAAGGAGGCTTGCTGACGATGCCGCACGCGTACGCACGGCTGATCCACCGGTTCCGCTGGCTCGTCGTCGCCGTCTGGCTGGCCGCAGTCGTGGCTTCGACCATCTGGTTGCCCAGTCTCGCGAGCGTCGTCGCGCAGCACAGCAGCACATTCCTCCCGGCGAATGCCAGCGTCAACACCGCCCAGCAGTGGCTCAACCGCATCGATCCCGGTCAGGCGTCGGCAAGTTCCGCCGTCATCGCGATCCACAGCCCTCACCGTCTCACCGCCGCGCAGCGGGACTTCTTTCGCGCACGGCTCGCATACATAGACGCGCACAAGTCGCTCTACGGCATCCGCAGTCTGCAGGACCCTTTCAACACCCCGGCGGCGCTTGCCACATCCTTTCGCAGCACGGACGGAACGACGGAGGTGGCGCTCGTCGGGCTGCCGCGGTCGGACATGGCCAAGTCCACCCGGACCGCCATCACGCGACTGCAGGCCGAGTTCAAAACAGTACCTTCAGGCCTGCGCGTCTACCTGACGGGCGATGCGCCCATCCAGCAGCAAGAATTGCAGATTTCCCAAGCCGGCGTCAAGAAGACAGCGGCCGTCACCGTCGCACTCGTGCTCATCATCCTGCTGCTCGTCTTTCGGTCCCTGCTCGCGCCGCTCATGACCCTCATCGCCATTGGGCTGTCGTTCACGATCTCATCGGGAATCGTGGCCTGGCTGGCGCAACACGGGCTGCCGTCGTCGACCTTCACGCAGACATTCCTCATCGCGGTGCTGTTCGGGGCGGGAACGGACTACTCGATCATCATGCTCAACCGCTTCCGCGAAGAACTGACCAGGACGCACGACATCACGGACGCGCTCAGCCAGTCTCTGGGAGCCGTCGCAAAGACGATGGTGTTCAGCGCCTCGACCGTCCTGCTCTCGTTCGCGGTGTTGTACTTCGCGCGCTTCGGGCTGTACCGCAGCGCCGTCGGCGTCTCTGTCGGCGTGGGCGTCACGCTGCTCGCCTGTCTCAGTCTCGTGCCGTCGCTGATGGCCATCTTCGGCCGCAGTCTCTACTGGCCGCGGCGCCCTGTCGCGGGCGCGGCGCACAATCCGTCCCGTCTGTGGAGCTTCACGGGCGGACTCGCAGTGCGCAGGCCATGGCTCATGTTGCTCGCCCTGGCCGTCGTGCTCGCCCCACTCGCGCTGCAGTTCACCGACCGCCGCACGTTTGACCCACTCTCCGACATTCCAGACGCGTCTTCCGCCGTCGGGTTCAATATTGTGGCAAACGCCTTTGGCGCAGGCCATGTACTGCCGATGCAGCTCGTGTTGCGCACGCCGGGCAATCTGCGCACGCCGCGGGGGCTGGCGACCGTCGCCCGGATTTCGTCCGCCGTCGCCAGCCTGCCCGCCGTCGCGGAGGTGATGAGCGCCGCCGCGCCGGCAGGCAAACCGATTGCGGGCCTGACGCTCGCCGCACAGAACCGGCAGGCGGCGGCGGGACTCGCAAAGGTTGGCGGGGGCCTCGGCAGACTGGCAGACGGACTCTCCAGATCCGGCGCTTCCCTGGCGTCCGGGGCGGCGCAGGTGCAGGCGCTCGACCACGGCGCGCAGCGACTCTCCGGAGGCCTGCACAGGCTGTCGGCGGGAAGTGCGTCCTTGGAACAAAACGGCGGCCGTCTCACACAGGCCGCACAGCAAGTCAGCCATGGGAGCGCCGCCTTGGCGGGCGCCGTCACCCGACTTCACCTGGGCGCCGGGCAAGCCTCACAGGGCAGCGTGAAGCTTGCGACAGGCGCTGGCCGCACCGCGGCGGGCGCGGCCAGCCTTGCCAAGGGCGCCGGGCGGCTGCAACAGTCGCAACAACAGCTGGGCAAACTCGCGCGGACGCTGGCCAACGCTCTTGCCGCTTGGACGAAGGCTCATCCGGCGGACGCGGCCAACCCACAGTGGCGGCAAATCGTCGGCATGGCCCGGGCGGAGAGCGCCGGCAGCGCAAAACTGTCCGCTGCCGGCGCCAGCCTCGCCACAGGCGCGCGGACATTGTCAGTTGGCGCAGCGGGTCTTGACGCAGGGGCAACCCGGTTGGCAGGCGGTATGCAGAAACTCGCTTCAGGGACACAGCAGGCGCAGGCGGGCGCGAGCAGTCTGGCGTCGGGGGCGGGCGCACTCGCGTCAGGCGCCGGCAGACTGGCTTCCGGTTCCGCCGCGCTGTCGCGCGCCAGTGACCGCCTGTCTGCGGGCGGCGACCAGGTGGCGCGCGGCGTGTCCGCGCTGACCGCACAGTACGGACCACTCGCGAGCGGCTTGGCGAAAGCGGGCCAAGGCGCCCATTCGCTGCTGTCCGGCACGCAAAAGGTCCACGGTTTCCTCAGCGGCAGCGCGTCTGCCGCATCGCAGGGCAATCCAGGCTTCTACGTGCCTGCGGACGTCATCCGGCACAACGCCTCCTTGAAAAAGGCGCTCACCAACTATGTCTCCGCGGATGGGCACACTGCAAAATTCACGGTTCTCCTGAACGACAACGCTTTTTCCATGAAGGCGATCAACAGCCTGCCAGGCATCATGCAGGCCGCCCGCCTTGCCCTGCACAACGGTCCGTCGCCTGCGGGCAGCATCCTGGCTGCGGGCACCACGCCAACGCAGGCGGCGCTAAACACAATCTCCAGCCAGGACTTCACGCACGCCGTCCTGCTCATCACGCTGACCATCTTTTTGCTGCTCGCGGTCATGCTGCGTTCGCTGATCACGCCGTTGTACATTCTCGCCTCACTGGTCGGTACGTACTTCGTCACGATGGGCATCCTGCAACGGATCGCGCAGGACGTCATGCACAAGACCGGGCTGAGTTGGACCGTGCCGTTTTTCACCTTCCTCCTGCTCGTCGCGCTTGGCGTCGACTACAGCATCTTCCTGCTGTCGCGCTTTGAGGAGGAACTGCGGGACGGCAATCACCAGAGTCCCGCGCAAGCCATGCGCCGGGCCATGGGCCTGATGGGCAATGTCATCCTGTCCGCAGCGGTCATCATGGCCGGAACGTTCGGGTCCTTGACCGTCACGGGCGTGACGTCGCTGGTGGAGATCGGCGTTGCGGTCGTGATTGGGCTGCTGCTGTACACAACCGTCATCCTTGCGCTGTTCATCCCGGCGGCGTCAGCCGTGGTCGGCGCCGGGCACTTCTGGCCCTTCTTTGCGACGGACGCTCCCCCCGCAGACAAACACACTGCACCCGGAGGCGCGGGACCCGCGAATGGTGTTGCGTCCGAGTGAATCGCCGGTGCTGCCGCGTCAAATGTGTCACAAATCTTCCAGTCGTGCGCGGTCTCAGATATTGCCAAGGGGTGACGAAGGATGATACAATAGAGCCCACAAGGAAGTCTTCCTCCCGTCATCCCATGCGCGCGACAAGCGGAAGCGATCAGGAAGACGATCATGCGACGGCGTGGGCGATCTGGCATTTTCAAGCTGGACCCCGGCTCGCTCCCCTGTGGTTCCACGACATCCAGTACCCGGAGGTGCATGGTGCGAAACCCTGCGCAATGGCTCTTTTGGAAACGTCGCACATCCAACCGGATAAGCGAATCGACTGCCGAAGAACCGACCGCGCCCGGCGCGACGCTGCATCCAGACATCCTGATTGAAAGCGTCCCGCGCAAAATGCCGCAGTACAGTGCGACGCAGATCGAGGGAGAGATGAGATTCCAGACGTGGCTGGACGATGTGATCGAGCAGCATCAACGCGATGGTGGCTTCCTTGAGCTTGAAGGAAAGGGGAAACCGCTGAAACTGAATGACTCCGCGTTCAATGGAGACGGGATGGTCTACGGAATCCTGAAAAATGCCAACACGCTGCCCGAGTGGCTGGAGATTCAGCATGAGGTGCGCGATGGACTGCGACGCCTTGTCGAGCTTGAATCCATCCTCAGCGGCAGCGAGGTCGAGCGACGTGTGGCGTCCTTGAATGACTTGGTGCGCCGCTACAACGACCGTGCACCAAGCGAGTTTCTGAGAAGGCCCCTGCTGCGCGCCGATTCCCTCGTCAACCAACTGACCAACTGGGAATAGCCCTCATGATCACGTCCGGCGGCCATCGGATCAGCAGCGCGGACACATGCGTATGCCGAACAGCTTGTAGAATACACAAAATCCCGCGACGCCAGTGAGAAACACGATCGCGCCGACCACATCCAGCACGATCGGCAGGACGCGTCCGTGCACCAGGAATAATCCTGCCGCCACGAGCGCCAGGCCCGCGATGATTCTGATTGCTTGATCCATTGATCCTACATTGCGCCAATTTTTCATGGTGCGGATCCCCCTTCAGAGCGATTGAGATCTGAGTGACGTCGGTGAAACACCAAACCCTCATGGTCAGCATACCCTGTCAGACCCATCAAACTGTGACGAGGTACACACAGCGGCTTTCTTTTGGGACTCTTCTTCCTGCCGCGTAATTTGCAGGCCGTCAACTGCTTCCGATGAGGACACCGGCTGCGAAGACAAACATTCCACCCAAGACGACCTGGACAACGGATATCCATACCGCGGTGCGGAAGTGCGGCTCATGAGCCCTGCGATCTTGCCGCGAAAGATCGGGCGGCCTCGTCCTGTCAACGTGCCGTCGTCGGACAGCCCCTCGGAAAAAGCCATACTAATCGCGGCCCCGACAGCAGATGCAAAGCCCACGAGAAACGTGGTAGACTGGCTTTGCGTCGCGAACGCTGCCGCGAAGATCGGCGCGTCGACCCTGCGGAACTTGCCGTTTCAGTGTTCGCCGCGCACCTTCAAGTGACGCGGCACGATCGGGACACGTATGCAATTGAATTCCAGTTGCTGTTGTCGGAAGAAAGAAAATTTATATTTTCTTGAAGAAAGACGGTCGAAATCAAGAACGCGAACGCACTTCGGGGCATTGCGAAGGGAACGCCAGGTTGAAAGATCCCATGAGAATCGCGATTGAATGTTTCGCTGATGGCGGCCTCAGACAGGAGAGGTGAACGTGAAGATTCGCAGGGATGGCACGATGGACGAATACCACGGGTGGCGAGTGGCCGATCCGTTCCGTTGGCTGGAAGACACGCAGTCGGAGGACACGAGACAGTGGGTCGCCGGGCAGACAGCCGCTACAGAGGCCCGCCTGGACACGCCGCTGCGCGAGGAACTGAGGGCGCGCCTGTCCGACATGTGGAACTACGATAAATACGGAGTCCCGGAGGAATTCGGCGGGCGCTACTTCTTCACGCGCCAGAGCGGGTTGCAGAATCAGCCCGTTCTCTGCATGCAAGAAGGCCTCGACGGATCTCCCGAAGAGCTTGTCGATCCGAATATCCTGCGCGCCGACGGCGCGGCCGCCCTCACCTGCGTGACGAGCAGCCGCGACGGACGCTACGTCGCGTACTGCCTGTCGGAGAGCGGGAGCGATTGGCAGACCGTCCACGTCTACGATGTCGATGAACGCCGTTCGTTGCCGGACGTATTGAACTGGTGCAAATTCACACGGCCAGCCTGGCACCCGGACGCATCCGGGTTTTACTACGCGCGGTTCCCTGCGGTGGAAGAACAGGATCAGTACGCGGAACTGAACCGCCATCACCTCGTGTATTTCCACACCCTCGGACAGGCGCAGGAGCAGGATCGGCTCATCCACGAGCGCCCGGATGCGCCCGACCTGACATTCTCCCCTCATGTCACGTCCGACGGGGAGTACCTGTACCTGATCGTCACGGACGGGACGGATCCGCGCACGCGGGTTCACATCCGGGCGCTCGCTGAAGACGGGCCCTTCGCGCGGACGCTGGATGGGTACGACGCGATGTACATACCGATCGGCAACGATGGTCCCATCTTCTACGTCCACACGGATCACGGCGCTCCGCGGGGCCGGCTCGTGGCGATCGATATCCGCCAGCCCGGGCCCGAACACTGGCGCGAGGTGATTGGCGAGCAGTCCGATGTGCTCGAATCGGCGCTCATTGTCGCGGATCGCCTGGTCGTCGTGTACATGCACGATGCGCACCACCTGCTGCGCCTGTTTCACAAGGACGGACAGCCCGCGGGAGACGTGCCGCTGCCGGCGATCGGGTCGATTGTCGCCGCTTCCGGAGAACCCGACGGGACCGACCTGTTCCTTGGCTTCACGTCCTTTTTCCATCCTCTGCAACCCCTGCGCTACCATGTGCCGACCGGTGAACTTACCGCGTTCCAGGCAGCCGCGACACCGTTTGACGTCTCGCGCTACGAGACGACGCAGGTCTTCTATCCATCCGCGGACGGAACGCTGATTCCGATGTTCCTGACGCACAGGAAGGGGATCTCGGCAGACGGCACACACCGGGCTATGCTCTATGGATATGGCGGGTTCAACATCAGCCTGACGCCCTCATTCTCCCTCAGTCGGCTGCTCTGGCTCGAACGGGGGGGCATCTACGCCGTGGCCAATCTGCGCGGCGGCAATGAATACGGTGAGGCGTGGCACAAAGCAGGCATGATGCACAATAAACAGACTGTGTTCGACGACTTCATCGCCGCCGCACAGTGGCTTGTGGCTGCCGGATACACCACGAGCCGGCGGCTCGCGGTCAATGGCGGCAGCAATGGAGGGCTGCTCGTGGCGGCCTGTATGCTGCAACGGCCGGACCTGTTCGGCGCAGTCGTTTCACAGGTTCCTGTAACGGACATGCTGCGCTTCCACCGTTTCACAGCCGGCCGTTTCTGGACGTCGGAGTACGGCAACGCCGAGGCCGACGCCGCGGACTTTCGCACACTGTACGCGTATTCACCGCTACACAATGTCCGGGTTGGCGCGGTGTATCCCCCCATCCTGATCACGACGGGGGACACGGACGACCGCGTCGTCCCCGCGCACTCCTACAAATTCACGGCGACTCTGCAATACGCCGCGCACAGCAGCCAGACGGTCCTCCTGCGCGTGGAAACGAACGCGGGCCACGGCGCCGGCAAACCGACCGCAAAGCAGATCGCCGAAATCGTCGATGTCCACGCCTTTCTCTCCACCGAGCTCGCGGACGGCTGACCGCCGTCCGCAGCCACGCCGCACCTCCGCACACCCACTTCCAGCCATCGCAGTTCCATGCTCGGTCCCTGCGCTTCACGCCCGGCGCTTCAGGCGGACCGCAGTTCCGTAGGCGACAACCTCCTGCATCGTGTCGCCCACCTCTCCGGAATCAAAGCGCATCATGACGATGGCATCCGCTCCCATCTGCTGCGCGTTTTGCACCATGCGGTCAATCGCGTGTTTGCGGGCGTCCTCCAGCATGGTCGTGAACTGTGTGATTTCCCCACCCAGAATCGACTTGAGGCCCGCCGCCAGTGTTCCAAACATCCCCCGGCTGCGCACGGTCACCCCAAACACCTGGCCGATCGTTTCCTCGATCTCGTACCCTGCAACATCGGACGTCGTCACAATCAGCATGAATGGGCCTCCAAACGGGATGTTGTCGCGAAACGCGCGTTACCTGTTATACGGTGCGCCGGACAAAAAGTTGCATCCCTCAATCCCTTCACAGGCGTCGTCCCGCGGCCGCGTCCATTTGTCGCACAGTTTCTCCTACACAAATACTTTACCTGAATTCAACAGATTGCTTTCAATATCGTAATAGAGTAATAGCTGAGGCTCGATATCGACAGCGGGGGGACCCATCTTGCATACAACTCAGGACGAGCCCGGTTCAATAACGCTGCGCCGTCCGCCGTTCGACCGCGGGGTACGGTTGCACGCACTTGAAGAACTGGACGACCAACTCGCAAATCTACTGGTGCCGGGACATATACATTCCCATTATCAGCCCATTCGCCATATGCCGTCGGGCAGACCGGCCGGCTTCGAGGCGCTGATGCGCCCCCTGCCGAGCATTTCGACACAGACTCCGGAACAGATCTTCCACTTTGCGCGCATGGTCGACCGCGCCACGGAACTGGATTTTGCCTGCATGGCGGCGGCGCTGGCTGGAGGCCTGCCCATCCCCGCAGAGCAGAAACTGTTCCTCAACATCAACGCCTCCACGCTCCTGGATGTCAAAGGCGTACTCAGCTGGATGCGGCGCCACGCCGTCCCTATGGCGAACATCGTCCTGGAGATCACGGAACGGGAGAGCATCCAGGACACAAACCGTCTGGTCACCGCCCTGACGGTCTATCGCCAGCACGGTTTCCAGTTTGCGCTCGACGACGTCGGGGCCGGCTACGCGTCGCTCTACCTGGTGGCCGAACTGCAGCCGGAATACGTGAAAATTGAACGGCTGCTTGTGCAGCGGGCGTGTGAACACGCGGCCAGCGCGACAGTGATGGAAGGTCTCCTCACCCTGTGCGCAAAACTGGGCATCCGAACGATTGCGGAAGGCGTGGAGTCCGTCCGCGAGCTGTCCCTGCTGCGCGATCTGGGGGTTCCGCTCGCACAGGGGTACCACCTCGGACGGCCGATGCCCTACATACTGCCGGAATGAGAGAAAGGATCGCCAGGCAAAAACCGGAGCGAGTGGAGGATGACCTTATGAGTTCTGTCCGGGAAGGATCGCGGCTGCTCCATATATTAGATGAGGCTCCCCTCACCGCTCACCACTGGAAGATCGTCGGCGTGACCGGTCTGGGATTTTTCACAGACGCCTATGATCTCTTCATTATTTCGACCGTGACGGCAATCCTGCAGCCACTCTGGCATCTGTCGAACTACCAGACCGCGTTGCTCAACAGCGCCGCACTCATCGCCGCCGCATGCGGCGCACTCGTGTTCGGGTATCTGCTCGACCGGGTCGGACGGCGCACCATGTACGGCTACGAGACGCTGATTCTCGCCGTCGGCGCGATCCTTTCAGCCGTCGCGCCGAACTACGCCTGGCTGTTCGTCTCCCGTCTCATTCTCGGCTTTGGCGTCGGCGGAGATTACCCGGCCAGCGCGGTGATCGTCAGTGAATTTGCCAATCGTCCGGACCGCGGTCGCCTCGTTACGGCGGTCTTCTCCATGCAGGGCATCGGACTGATCGCAGGTCCGCTGATTGCGATGACCGTCCTTGACGCCGGCGTCGCGCTCCCCACGGCGTGGAGGATCCTCCTGGCCCTCGGCGCGGTCCCAGCCGCGCTCGGCTTCATCCTGCGGCGCAGGATGTCTGAATCGCCGCGCTAT
>JAKACX010000052.1 GCA_021821055.1 Bacillota bacterium | reverse complement strand
GGATTTGGCGACGCCGATTTCAAGAAGCCGATGGTCGGCATTGCGAGCACATGGAGCGAGGTGACGCCGTGCAATGTACATATTGACCAACTGGCGCTGCGCTCAAAGAGCGGTGCCCGCGAAGCTGGCGGCGCACCGATAATCTTCAACACGATAACCGTATCGGACGGCATCGCCATGGGAACGGAGGGCATGCGCTATTCGTTGCCCAGTCGCGAAGTGATCGCGGACTCGATCGAGACGGTGGTCGGCGCGGAGAACATGGATGCGCTTGTGACCATCGGCGGTTGCGACAAGAACATGCCGGGCTGCATGATTGCCATCGGCCGTCTGAATCTGCCGGCGGTGTTTGTTTATGGGGGAACCATTGCGCCGGGGCGGCTGCATGGGGAGGATATCGACATCGTATCCGCGTTCGAGGCGGTCGGCCAATACAACGCGGGCCAGATCGACGCGGAAGAACTGTGGCGGGTGGAGTGCCACGCGTGTCCGGGTCCGGGCTCCTGCGGCGGCATGTACACGGCAAATACGATGGCGTCCGCGATCGAGGCGATGGGAATGAGCCTGCCGGGCAGTTCTTCCAACCCTGCGGTGTCCAACCTCAAGGGGGACGACTGCCACGCGGCGGGTCGCGCGGTCGTCGAACTTTTGCGGCGCAACATTCGACCGCGCGCGATCATGACCAAAGAGGCGTTTGAAAATGCGATCACGGTCGTGATGGCGCTCGGCGGTTCGACCAACGCATTTCTCCATCTGGTCGCCATGGCGCACGCCGTGGACGTCGACCTGCAACTGGACGATTTTGAACGCATCAGGCGCCGCGTTCCGCACATCGGCGACCTCAAACCAAGCGGCCGTTACGTGATGCAGGACCTGCACAATGCGGGCGGTGTGTCGGCCGTGATGAAGGTTCTGCTCGGAGCGGGCCTGCTGCATGGGGACTGCCTGACGGTGACGGGCAAGACCGTGGCCGAGAACCTCGCGGAGTGCGCGCCGCTCAAGCCGGGCCAGAAGGTGGTCCATCCGCTGTCCAGTCCCCTGCGTGCGACGGGCCCCCTTGTTTTGTTGCGCGGCAATCTCGCTCCGGAAGGCGCGGTCGCGAAAATGTCGGGCCTGAAGCGGACGAAGATCACCGGCCCTGCGAAGGTGTACGACGGGGAACAGGCCGCGACTGAGGCTATCCTGAACGATGACGTCAAGGCTGGGGACGTCGTGATCATCCGCTACGAAGGGCCAAAGGGCGGTCCCGGCATGCCCGAGATGCTGTCGGTGACGGCGATTATTGTAGGCAAGGGCTTGGGCGAATCGGTCGGGCTGATTACCGACGGCCGGTTTTCCGGCGGCAGCCATGGAATGGTGGTGGGCCACGTGTGTCCGGAGGCGCAGGACGGCGGTCCCATCGCGCTGGTGCAAAACGGCGATACTGTAACGATTGACGGTGACGCGCAGGTGTTGACGGTAGACCTGAGTGACGAGCAACTGGCGCGCAGGCGCGCGCTGTGGCAGGCGCCTGCTCCCAAGTATCAGCGCGGCGTGCTCGCGAAGTATGCGCGGCAGGTCAAGTCGGCGGCGCTCGGCGCGGTCACGGACTGACTGACGAAGGGGACATGCAATAGAGTCTCCTCTACGGGCGCGGCGATTGCGCCCAGAGCGCATAGGGCATGAGCCGGAGCCTACGCCCGACCCTATCCGCCGGACCAGGTCCGGCGGATAGGGTCGGGAGCCGGTTCGTATGGGAAAATGGGCTGTGACCGATCGGGAGGGTTGAACATGGCGGAGAAGTTACGGATCGGGATCATCGGTGGGGGAGGCATCGCCGGGGCGCATGCGCGGGCGTACAGCAAGATGGACGACGTGCAGATGGTGGCGGTGGCCGACGTTGTGCCGGGCAAGGCGGCGGAATTTGTCGCCAGATTCGACCTGGCGCCGGCGAGCGCGCTGGTGGACTATCGTGAATTGCTCCAGATGGACCTCGACGCGGTCAGCATTTGCGTCCCGAATGTCGCCCATCACCGGACGACGATGGACGCGCTGGCGGCAGGCAAGCACGTCTTGCTCGAGAAGCCGATGTCCGTCACGCTCGAGGAAGGAATCGAAATGACGCGCGCCGCGAAGCGTGCGGAGCGGATTCTCTCCATTGGCTTTCAGCCGCGCTACGATCCGAACATGAAGCTGATGCGCGAGATTGTTCAGTCGGGAATGCTCGGCAAGGTCTACTACGTCCTGACGGGCGGCGGACGGCGTCGCGGCATGCCGGGCGGAACGTTTATTCGCAAGGATCTGGCTGGGGTCGGCGCGATGGCTGACATCGGCTGTTATTCCCTCGACATGGCGCTGCTTGCGATCGGCTATCCCAAACCACTGACAGTGTCCGCCTGTACCAGCGCGTATTTCGGCACCAACCCACTGCATCACCCGGAGGCGGACAGGTTCGAGGTGGAAGACTTCGGCGCCGCCTTCATTCGGCTGGAAGGTGACGTTGTACTCAACTTCCAGATATCGTGGGCGATGCACATGGACTCGCTCGGTCCGAGTCTCTTCCTCGGAACGGAGGCTGGACTGCGCGTGACGCCTGGCGGCACGGGGCCGTGGGGCGGCGCCTGGGACGGCGGCGTCGGCTCCATGACGCTGTGTCACGACATCGCAAAGCGCAACACGGACAGCCCGATCCCCCTGATCAGCCACAATGTAGATATTTTCTACGAAAAGGTCCGCGATTTTGTCGTCGCGGTTCGCGATCAACTCCCGGCGCCGATTCCGGCGGAGCAGATTCTCTACAATCAGGCGATTCTGGACGGGGTCTTTCGGTCAGCGCAAACGCAGCGCGAGGTCGTTCTCGGGCTGCCCGCGGATCTTTGACGATTTTCGGCCTGTGCCGTCGCGGACGTTCCCGGGCCCCCGGGACGATCTGACCCGCGTCCGGTGCAACACGGCCCGGCCAATTCTGTATAATAGAGATGCGGCCAAGGCGAGGGGGTAATTGGTTGACAGAACTGTTCGTGCGCAGCGCATCGCTGCGCAACGCCACCTTGCGGGCGCTTGAGCGGCGGGGCGTCAGCCTCGTGGAAATTGCGGAACTGACGTACTTCTTGCAAAAGGACTACGTCGGCGGACTGACTCGCGAGCTTTGCCTGCAAAATGTGGAGCACGTGCTGGCGAAGCGCGAGGTGCAAAATGCGATCCTGACAGGAATCGAACTGGATGTGCTTGCGGAGAGCGGGCGACTCAGTGAGCCGCTGCAGTCCATGCTCCGGTCGGACGAGAGCCTTTACGGCGTGGATGAGGTACTCGCGCTGTCCATCCTGAACATCTATGGCAGCATCGGGTACACCAATTACGGCTACATTGACAAGCTCAAATACGGGTGTCTTGCAGGGCTCAACGACAAATCCACGGGGCGTGTCCACTGTTTTCTGGACGATCTCGTGGGTGCGGTGGCGGCGGCGGCCGCGAGCCGGCTGGCGCACCGCCATCGCAGCGAAATGGAGACGGACCTGGATGACGAGGAGTAGCCCGCATGGCGCGGAGGCGCCGCTCTGGTTGGCGTCCATTTTACGGTTCATGCGCGACAAAAGGTCGGATTAGGGGCTGAATCAGCCCCTTTTCAATTTCCTGCCGGCGAACGGACTCCCCGGGGAGTACTCGCATAAAAGCACCAACGGCGATTGAAGTGTCGCGCGCTTTGGACTGAGGGTCCTCGTTCGTCAGCTATGGCCTTTCTGGGCATTTATGAGGAGGGATAACATGCTCAACTGGGCCAAGAGGAGACTGTGTATGCCCATCTTAGCCGTTGTGGTGCTGGTTCTTGTTGTCCAAAGTATTTTCTTATTTATAATGTTTGGTGAATCCTCTGTTGACAGAATGAATATTCAGGGTGCCATGACAGGCTTTTTGTCGAATTTGCATTGGTCAGAGGTGGCCATGAAACGATATGGATATGCGAACGGGAAGGCCACAATGATGGACTCGACTTATATCAAGTCCACGCTCGCTGAAGCGGCTGGCACCTTAAGCGGTCTCTACCCCTACCTGTACATGAAATATGGAAATACAGATATATCCTATTTGGCGTTCTTGTTCACTGATGCGTCGAACATGATTCCCCCCAACCCTCGTCAATTGTCGGCAAAAAATCTGAATGAAATAGACACGTGGCTGGCATTTTGTTACAACATCATCATGTCTACACATAGGTCCGATTTGGCTCAAGGCCTCGTATCCAATATTGGCGTCATCATTCGACGTGCCCCCAAAGTGCTGACAAGTCCAATTGGGTGAGTCCATTTCGCGTTGCGAGCTCGTGCCGCTGCCAGTAAAAAGTTCCGAATTGGAGATACAATCAAACGAGCGCAGGGCATAACAACGTCTCAACGGTGTGATCAACACCATGGAGGTTCGGCCACTCGACCTCGCATGGATCGGGCGGGCGTTTTGCCGACAACGCTGTACCTAGGGGACATGTGATAAAGTCCTCTGCGCAGGCGATCTGATTCCAGATATCGCGTTTGAGGCTTCAGTCAAACGCGATATCTACGTCCTTCTCCTGCCGAAATGTGGTTTATCTCATGTCCCCTATACGCCTTTTGTGGCGTCATTGCGTATGCAGGACGAAGTCTCGCTGGGTCGCCCGTGTGTCTTTGCTCGTCGCGAGTCTCGCGGCGCAGCCGCGCCGTGTGAGCAGGAGCAAAGGGATACGGGCGGCTGGCACAGACCCGTTTTCCAACATTCATCCAAAGACGCGCACGTGATGGTTCTGGGGACACAGAGATTTGGACGTCATGTTACATAACGTATATATGCCGCAATGTCGGCGAATGTCCTCGATGTTGAGGCAAAATGCCACGCATTTAGCTGCTACAATCCATATTAGTGGCAAAAATCGCGTGTCTGGCGGCAGGGACGGCACTTTGGGGAAAATATACGTCATATTTATTGACACATCGAGTTTTGGGAGGTATGCTTTAGCCATCAAAATGCGTGGCTGGTGATGCAGGCCGTCGCGCCAGGAGGGGTGTTCCGTGGCGTTTCTTCTTCCGCTGTGCCAGGTTACAGGTGCGACCTTGCCGGCACGAACGTTCGCGGATGCGCTGGATGTCCGCACGGCATTGGACGATGGAACCGTTGCGAATGCGTCGCAACTGGTCGAGTGGTTTGCGGACTACCTGGCCGACTGGTTGGCGCCAGTCGAGGCCAGGAGCGTCGTGGCCGCCCAGAGTCTCGTGCGCGTCTGGCGGTCTGCCGGGAGGTTGTCGAAGGACACGGCGGAAGACGTTGTCGTGCGCCTGAAAGCGCTGGACAAGAGATTGTTTGACGCGGAGCGCAGCGCCCACGGTCGGGAGGCGCGCCTGACGGCGGGCCGCCGTTACCTGCGGATCGCCCTGAAGCGTTACCCGTTGGCGGGTCTCGAAGCGTATGAAGACTGGGTGATGCGCGATGAGTGCAAAGGGCATCCGGCAGTGGTTCACGGTTGGGTCTGCGCGTACCTGCGCGTCGAGGAGCGCTCGGCGGTGCACATGTATCTGTCGGCGGTCGCGCAGCACTCTGTCCAGGTCGCTGTCGAACGTGGGGTGATCGGGTCGCGGGAGACCTTGGGCGTCTTGGGGCCGATTGCCGCGCAGCTGGAACGGTTCGTCGAGCGGTCGCTCGCCTCTCCCGATGTACATGACGAACGCCTTGTCCTGGCGCCGGCCACGTGACGTACCCTGTGCGCCCGCTCTCATTTGGATGTTCATACGACTCCTCCGCCGATGGCGACGTGTCTGCGCCGGCGCACCGCCTGTGATAGGATAGGTGCTGCAGGCTAGTCTTTGCGGAGGTGGTCAGAGGGTGCTGAAAGAAGTGGAAGATTTGTTGGGCGTACTGCATGGCCTCCATCGCTCGATCGACGCCATGGTGGGTGAGATGACGGACGATGAGTGGCTGCGCAAACCCGCCCCGAACATGAACAATGTTGCGTCCATCATGGAGCACATCGTCCTCGTGGAACGGCGGTTTCTCTCGGTCCTTGCGGATGATCCGCAAACGATCGACAGCCAGGCGACATTCAAGGCGGACACGTGGGACGTTGCCTCCATTCGTCGGCAGTGGGCCGAATCGCTGAGTCTGGCGGAGTCGTCCGTGTCGCGGCTGACTCCGGCCGACATGGACGCGCCGGCGTTGAAACTCGGGATCGGTGAGCTGGACAAACGCCAGTTGCTCGTCTACGTGTCGGGACATACGGCGCACCATCGCGGGCAGATCCCGATTGTGAAGAAGATGTTGGCGAACTGAGTGCGAGGGCGGGTTTTGAAGCGGTCGGCCGGACCTTTGCCGCGTAGCGGGAGGCACGGCCGTTCCGCTTCTTTGTTTGGCTTGCAAACGCTATCGCGTTTCTGTACCGTAGGAGGGGCGGGTACAGATGGACAGGCTGAAATGCCGGATGACCCGACTGATTTGATTTTGAGTTCCTTAGGGGTGGCGGCGATGGCGGATCAACCGGTGAGGGTAACTGTATGGAATGAATATCGTCACGAGAAGGTTCATGAGACGGTCAAGGAACACTACCCGGATGGTATACACAGGGTGTTGAAAGCGGTCCTTGAGGCTGCGGGAAACGCGGTGCAGACGGCGACACTCGACGAGGAGCGGCACGGCTTGACGGCGGAGGTGCTGGACGCCACGGATGTCCTGGTGTGGTGGGGTCACATGGCGCACGGCGACGTGTCGGATGAGGTGGTGGAAGACGTCGTGCAGCGGGTCTGGCGCGGCATGGGTCTGGTTGTGCTGCACTCGGCGCATTTCTCCAAGGTCTTCAAGCGCCTGATGGGGACGTCGTGCGACCTGAAGTGGCGTGAGGCGCAGGAGCGCGAGCGGTTGTGGGTTGTGAGTCCGTCGCACCCGATCGCGCAAGGGATCGACCAGTACATTGAACTGCCGCACGAGGAGATGTATGGGGAATTCTTCGACATTCCGGCGCCCGACGAAATCGTGTTCATGAGTTGGTTTCAGGGTGGCGAGGTGTTTCGCAGCGGTTGCACCTTCCATCGGGGCCGCGGAAAGATTTTCTACTTCCGTCCCGGCCATGAGACGCACCCGACGTATCATGACGCGCGCGTGCAGCGCGTGATTCAGAATGCTGTGCGCTGGGCGCGTCCGGCGGATGGCCCTGAACCGATTTTTGGCAATCACAAGCCGATAGAGGCTCTGTAGAGAAAAAGTTATACGCCAAATGTCGTCGGGGACGCGGGCGTCCGACTGAAGCCTCGGACCCGGAGGCGCGCTCGACTGGAGGTTCCGGAGGCGGTGTGTGACTGGGGCCCCGGACGCAGCTGCGGCACAGCAGGGGGGGTGAGAACATGAGGACGCTGGATCTGAACGCGGATGCGGGGGAGTCGTTCGGGCGCTACCGCTTGGGCTCGGATGAGGAGCTCATTCCTCATGTGACATCGGTGAATGTTGCCTGCGGGTTTCACGCCGGAGACCCCGTCGTGATGGCGCGCACGGTGCGACTCGCCCTGCTCTCTGGCGCAAGAATCGGGGCGCATCCCGGGTATCCCGACCTGCAGGGCTTCGGACGCAGGGAGATGCGAGTCTCGCCTGATGAAATTGGGCATGCGGTGGTGTACCAGGTCGGCGCGTTGGCGGCCATAGCGCGCGCGGCAGGCGCTGGCCGACTGCACCACGTGAAGCTGCACGGCGCCTTGTACCATGCCGCCGCGTGGCGGCGTGAGACCGCGGAAGCCGTGACCGAAGCGCTCCTGCGGTACGATCCGGACTTGGTGTTGTACGCGCCGCACGCGAGCTTGCTGGCGCAAGAAGCGGCCGCGGCGGGACTGACGGTGTGGCGTGAGGTGTTTGCCGACCGGGCGTACTTGCCAGATGGCCGTCTGCTGGCGCGGGGCGAACCAGGGGCCGTCATAGCCGATCCCGGGGAGTTGGCCGCGCGGGTGCTGCGCATGCGGCAGGCGGGAGAGGTGACGGCGGTTGATGGATCAATATTGACGGTGAATCCCGACACAGTCTGCCTGCACGGTGACGGTCCGGGCGCCGCCGAGGCCGCTCGGCGCATCCGGCAGTTGCTGTGACGGACGGCGAACTGCTGCGGGCGTAGGACATCCCTCTGGACATGCTCCGGGAAGTGCGCGAAACGGGCGCGGTGTCCGGCTGCGCGGACGCGGGGTTGTTCGGCGGCGTCGGTGAGGCGGATGGCCGGATGAACTGTGCGCGGTCTGGCGGACGGTCATACGGACGGTCATACGGACGGCCATACGGGCATACGTGCAGGCATACGCAGGCACGCGGGCGTGATGCGGGCGCCCGGTTGCGCTGCCAAGATGGGGCGTTGCTGTGAAGATTCGACGTTTTTCGCCGTTGTACGCGCGAATTTGAGACAAGATGGGCGGGTTTCATGATATCATTGGGTTGCTGTGGCAAATTCGCTGTTGGATGGTGAATTCATGCCGCAGGGAACAATCAATCCGGGCCGATGAGGTCGTCAATGGATGGAGCAGGCAAACCGCGCCTCTGGCGCGAAGGTCTTCGATCCGGCGCTCGACGTCGCGCCGCGCGAGGTGATGATGTCCATGATCACCGAAGACGGGATCCCTCGGCCGCCGTTTTCGGAGGGCGCGGCGGGCCATGTTTCATGACGGGTCTTCGACATCATTGAGCGTTGTGCAGCCGGAGAGGAGATGGTCCCGGAGTGCCACGACAGATTGCCACCGCATTGCTCCGGCCGGGCATGAAGCTGGGCAGATCCATTTACGACGAGCGCGGACGGGTATTGCTGCGCCGTGGGGTGGAACTTAAAGAAGCGTATATTGCTCGACTGAAGCACTATTTTTCATCCGTATACATAGAGGATCGCGCATTTGACGGTATTGAGGTGCCGCAGGTGATCGCGGATGAGCAGCGCCATGAACTGCAGATGACGCTTGCAGACGAATGGGGCCGGGTCGCCAAGGCGGCCTCGTTCGAGCGGGTGGCGTTCAGCCGCAACTTTGCCCGATCGCTGAGCGATCAGATGCGCAACCTGATGACGACGGTCCGTTTTACAACCTGCATACAGGAAGACCTGTCCGCATTGGCCGGATACGACAACGCGACCTACGTCCACTCGGTGAATGTCGCGATCTACGCACTCGCCATAGGCGCCGGTCTCGGGCTGCCGGACAGCATGCTGCTGGATCTCGGTGTAGGGGCGCTATTGCATGATATTGGAAAACTGTGGGTGCCTGGCCATGTCCTCAACAAGCCGGACAGGCTTACGGCCGAAGAGTACGAGCAGGTGCAGAAACACGCGGGGTATGGACACGACATGCTTGTGCGGCAACCGGAATTGTCTTATCAGATCGCGCACTGCGCGTTCCAGCATCACGAACGGATGAACGGGAGCGGCTACCCGCGGCGGCTGCGCGGCGACGAGATCCACCTGTTCGGGAAGATCCTGGCGGTGGCCGACGTGTACGATGCAATGGTCATGCACCGGCCGTACAGGCCGGGCGTGTCGCCTGCGGACGTGATGGAATACCTGTTCAGTTCGGTGGGGAGTCTGTTTGACCTGGAAATTGTATCGCTGTTCAGCCGCAAAGTGTCCATGTACCCCGTGGGAACGCAGGTTCTTCTCAGCGATGGACGGGTTGCGGTGGTGGTCGGGCTGCGCGAGGCGGTCCCTTCGCGTCCGTTGGTGCGGGTGCTCAGCGATCAGGAAGGCGGACCGAGTGACATCGATCTTTCTGTCACGTTGAATCTGACGATCGTTCACGCCGGAGATGTCACCATCTATACCGCCATTGATTAAAGCGGCGGCACCCCCGGGAGGTGATCATGTGAACGCCCACGAACTGCGGCGACGCTATGAACCGGTGTGGAACGACCTGGAGCGCCAGTTGTCGTTGGTGCGCCGCAAAGGTCGACACAGGAAGGATGCGGACCTGCACGCCTTCGCGCAACTCTACCGCGAGACGGCAGGGCACCTGTCGGCCGCCCGCACCTATTTTCCCGAGGACGATACCACGCTGTATCTGAACGGTCTGGTCGGCCGCGCGCACCTGCTGATCTACGGACGGCAACAGGGGAGTTGGCAGGCGGTTGGCGCCTTCCTTGACCGTGGGTTTCCCTCAGTGCTGCGCGAGACCCGGACGTTTTTCCAGATTGCCTGGCTCGTGACGCTCCTCTCGGCCGGGCTTGGATTTGTCGTTGTGTGGACGACGCCGGAAAGCCTGTACTGGATATTCCCCAGTTCCTTCGTGCAGTTGTTCAATCCGGCGCGGACGGGACCGCATGCCGTGGTGGCGCCGGTCATGTCGACCCTGATCATGACCCACAACATCGAGGTAGCCATCGCGGCGTTTTTGGGAGGATTCACGCTTGGCGTCTTCACGCTCTACACCCTCTATCAGAACGGCCTCATTCTCGGGGCCCTCGCCGCTCTCTTCCTGCACGCGGGACGGTCCCTCATGTTCTGGTCGCTCATCCTGCCGCACGGCTGCATCGAACTGACTGCGATCAATATTGCCGGGGCGGCGGGTCTGATGACCGGCTATCGCTTTCTGGCGCCAGGCCGCTTGGGACGGTGGCGGAGTCTGCAGCAGGCGGCCGCCCTGGCCGCCCAACTCTTGGCGGGAGTGGCGGTCATGCTCGTCGTGGCCGGGACCATCGAAGGTTTCCTCACGCCGAGCAACGCGCCGATCTGGTTCAAGTACAGTTTTGCCTGTCTCACTGTGATTGGACTGGTGTACTATTTTTCACGCGGACGAAGGCGGGGTCTCCGTCGCGATTCTGGCAGTCTGGAGGCTGAGGCGTAATGCTCACGGCGCAAGGACTGCGCAGGGAGTTCGATCACAAAGTCGCGGTCAAGGACGTCTCGTTCACGGTGGGCTCCGGTGAACTGTTTGGCTTCCTCGGTCCAAATGGGGCTGGGAAGACGACCACCATCCGGATGCTGACGGGGCTGCTCACCCCCACCGCCGGCCGGGTCGTCGTGGGGGACGTCGACCTGCACAAGGACCCGCAGGCGGCAAAGCGCATGATTGGCTACGTCCCGGACCGGCCGCTCGTATACGACAAATTGACAGGGCGAGAATACCTTCAGTTTATGACGGAACTGTACGATGTACCGGAACAGGAGGCGTCGTCCCGCGCCGGAAACTACCTGCGGCAATTCGAACTGACCGACGCGCAGGATGAACTCGTGGGGTCGTACTCGCTCGGCATGAAGCAGAAAATTTCACTCATTGGCCAACTGATTCACAGCCCGCAGGTGCTCCTGCTTGACGAGCCGACAGTCGGACTGGATCCAAAGGCGGCCAGGCGGTTGCGCGACGTCTTGCGCGAACTGTGCGACGGGGGCGCGGCGGTGCTGATTTCGACGCACCTTCTGCCGATTGCGGAATTGATGTGCGACCGCGTCGGCATCATGGACCGCGGCACGATCATCGCGGACGGGACGGTGGCGGAACTCCGCAGCCGCTATGACTCTGACGCGAGTCTGGAGGACCTGTTCCTGCAACTCACGGACAGCGACGGGGCGAAAGGGGATTCTGCACCGTGACGCTTCTCGACGATCTGAAAAAGGCGCGCCAGTTGCACCGTTGGAGCCGGTTGACCGCCCGGCGCGCGATCAAGTGGGGGCCTGCGCGCATTGTGACATTCGCTGTCGCCTTGCTCTTCATGGCTGTTGCCCTGGTTGGCATGAGCGTGGCCCCGGTCTTCGCGATGGGCGGGACGGGGGCGGCGAGCCTCGACAGCTATGCCGCGTTCGTCTCGATTCTGGCGAGCGCCTTTTTGCTCTATCTGCAGGTCGTCTCGTTGTACAACCGCATCATTCTCGCGGACGTGGACGTGTTGCTCGCGTCCCCGCTGACCGGCCGAGTCATCCTGCTTGAGCGGGTGTACGGTTTCGTCCGCTTCTGGTGGGTGGTCCCGCTCCTTGGCGCGGCGTTCATTGCGGCGTTCGGGGTCGTCCAGCACGCGAATCCCGCGTATTACCTGCTGGCCCTCGTCGCCGTGCTGGCGGCCGCAGCCATGCTGACGGCGGTGTCGGTCCTGCTGACGCTGCTGTTGATGCTCTCTGCGCGCAAGCGGATGTCCAAGGATGTGCTCGGCATCATCACGTCGCTGATCGCCGTGTTGATCTTTGTCGGCCCGCGCCTGCTCGTCAATTCGCAACTGACGAACGTCTCCAACACCTTCATGCTCGCTCTGGGGTCGTCCGCGTGGAACGCCTTTCCGCTCGTCTGGTTTGGCCGGGCCCTGTCGTTTTTGGCCGCGGGGTCGGCGACCGGACTGCTCTACGTGGCGTTGCCCCTGTTGGTGTTCGTCGCCTGCACGGCCCTTTCCCTGTGGATAGCGGACCGCCACCTGCACGAGCGCCTGGCGCTGCTCTCGGGCAATAACTCTATGCAGCGCAAGCGCAAGAGGACGGGCCTGGCCGCGTCTTGGCGTTTCGCCGGGCGACGAGCGGGTGCTGCGGGCGTCGCGGGGGCTGCGGGTGCTGCGGGTGCTGCGGGTGCCGCCGAGGCGGGCGTGGCGGGGGCTGAGCCGCATGCGGCCATTGCCAAGCGACGGAGCGCGCGCGGCGGGCCGGTCGTCGCCATTGTCAAGAAGGACCTGCGCCGCCTCAAGCGGACGCCGATCGAACTGCTCAGCTTCACCATCTCTCTGGTGTACGTGTTTGCCTTCCTGGTCCAGCCAGCGGCCCACAGCGGCGGCGTGAATCCAGGAGGCGTGTTCGCCATCCTGCTCGTGACGATGGCCGGCATGGGGCAGATGGCGATGTCCTCCTTTGGCAGCGAGGGGCAGCAGCTGTGGCTCCTGCTCCAGTCTCCCGCAACACCGCGGCAGGTGGTGTTCGCGAAGTGGCTGTACGCCTTTGTGCCGACGTTCATCTGGTGGCAGTTGCTCAGCGCCGTCGTCGCCTACGTCCTGCACCTGCCGCTCTCGGTTTGGGCGCTGTTTGCCATCGGCGGCGTCTGGCTCATCGGCGGCGCGACGATGGCAGTGCTTCCGTTCGGGATTCTGCACGCCGACTACAGCCAGCGCCGCGTTGGACGGCGCTCGCTGTACGTCAAACGATCGGGAACGTGGCACATGGCGGTCCTGCTCCCGTACGCCGCGCTGCAGGGCGCCTGTTTTGCCTACGCGTCGCTTCCTTCGGGTGGAGGATTTGGCGTCGGATCCGCCTGGCTTGCCTCGCTGGCCCAGGTTGCTCCGGCGGTGCGGCTGACGATTGCACTCGTGATTTCGCTCCTGCTGGCCGGTGTGGCGTTCGCCATCGGGTGGTCGATCGCCAATGAGGCATGGCGCGGCAAGATTCTGCAACTGCACGAAGCGGGCGAACTCGCGTAAGCGGCAGGGATGTGGCGGGGGGCTGCGAGCCTGGCGGCGGGTAGCGGCGGGCAGCGGCGGGCGATGAGCGCGAGGCACTGAAATCCGGGTTCGCTTGTACGCAGTCTGCGGGCGGCATGGACGGCGGGTACAGGTAGCTTAGGCATAGAAATTGCGCTTATACAACCTATTAAGTTCCAAATTAGCGCTGCTTTCTGGTTCTGTTCCGCACACAGCACCAAAAAGCAGTGCTAAGCGCTTCGGAATGGACATAAAAAGGAACACTAACACCAAATTCAGTGCCTATTGTCGCCGGGGTGGACCGCGCGACATGCTCGGGTTGTGGTACTCTCCTCGGTGCAAGCATAACCTCGCCATCGCGGGGCAGCTGCCCTTGCGGGCATGAATGTGCTATGGGTCGGCGTCTTCTGTGATGCTGTCACAGCAGCAGTTCGTGAGCACAGCCGTGAGGATCGTATTGCAGGAATGGAGTCTCACAAGCAAAAACGGTTCATACCAGACTTAGCAGTATTAACCATTTTGACGCGGGTTGTATTGTGATCTTTTCTGGCTGCAGTCGAGAGCTGTACGTCACTACAGAGTCCCCGTCAGTGCCGCGAGCGATTGAAACCACGGCAGAATGATCCGCTATGTGGATGATCTCTGAACCCTCTCCCATGGATAAATCCAAGGGGTTCTAAAAGCCTATACCGCCGCACTCTCGTCGGCTCTCGCTCAGGCTCTCGCTCAGGCTCTCGCCTGTGCTACAGCATCCGACGCCTCATGCATGGGCAGGTTTTCTTGTTCGGACGACCCGCTCTGACTCCGATGTTTGAAGACACCGAAGGAGGTTGGCTTTCGCCTTCCACTCGCAGGTTGGTTTTC
>JAKACX010000100.1 GCA_021821055.1 Bacillota bacterium | reverse complement strand
GACCTGTACTCCCGCTTGCCGCATCAGCACAGTCATCTGTCCACGGTGGTGCACCTCGTGTTGAATGAGCATCCTTAACGTGGCGCCATTTTTCCACTCCTCGCCGTACATGTCCCGGGTTTCCGCCAGCGCGTCGTCTTTCCACTGGCTCTGCACCGCCGCGATCATCGCCTCTCCGACCTGTCTGTACGCATCGGCGATCGCACGGGCCGTTTGGGGAACCGGATCATGGTCTGTCGGTCCGTGGAATGTCAATCCCGTCCGCGGTAACATCTCTCCGTACGTTCCTACGAGATGCCACGCCAGCCGGCCCAGGCTGCGATAACCTGGCGCGACTTCCTGCGCGAGCGACTCATCCGTGAGGGCGTCCAAAATTTTTTGCGTTCCCGCCGCTTCGCTCTTCCATTCACCCACAAAATCGTCGATCTTATAGAACACACAAGCCCCTCCCTGCGTTCTCATTTTCAACTCTATTATACTCGAGCGGTCATATTGCGCGAAACGTGGAATAACGGCAAGGTGGAGCATACCTGGCGCATGGTCGTGAGCCCGGCGGGCGCCATCCTTTCCCATGCCGGTTCCGGGGCCAGTCTGTGACACACTCTTCTCACAGAGTGGCCCCACGGGGACATCTTCCGCCAGCCCACCGCTGGCTAGGCGTACGGCCGTGACGCAGCGAATTTTCATCCTTCGTGGGCGGCGCGCCCGCGCCATGGAGGTCTACTGTGCGTTGCGCGCGTCGCGGCGCCGACGTACTCTTCTCAGAAGAGCGGTCAGACCGGTCGCCGCCGCCGCTGTCGCGACGACGAATATCAGCAAAAATGACCACCCCCGGTCTCCCGGATCGAAGTGGGCCGCCAAGAGTCCGAACAGGCTGGAGACCGCTGCGATGAGCCCGGCAAAGGTCACGGTGCCGAGGACGGGCGCCACAAACGCCTTGCGGAAGCGTTCGAGCGGCATGCCGCGCGCAAAGCGCAACGCCAGTCCGAACAGCAGAACGCCGAGAGCGATCCAGCCAAGCAGGATCCACGTGATGGATGCTTCATTGAGATAGAGCAGATTGGGCCCTGTGGAGGAAAAACCCGTCATGCCACTGCCGTAGTCGTAGAGCATGAAGATTTGCGCGGCCATGTGGATCCTGTTGACCACCGCCATCGCGGCGACTGTAGACGGATAGCCGGCCGTCTGCGTGATGAGGGCCATGGCGAATTCGTACAGGACCATGGGCAGAGAAAACGCCAGGACGACCCATGCCGCGGCGACCGCGGCCTCTCCCGCCAGCAGGGAGAAAAGCAGCGCCGCCGCATACGCGGCAAAAGCGGTTCCGCCAGTCAATACCAGCCAGCGCAACCCCTCCGCGACGGCGATCCAGCGCGGTGCGTAGACAAGCGACTCGCCAGTGAGCACCAACGATCCAAGCAAGGCCGCCACGGTGATGGAGATGATGGCCATGCGCGTCTTGGCGACCAGCACGTCGCTTACCGTGACGGGACCGACGAGAGCCGATTCGAGGGTCCATTCCCGGCGTTCTGTCAGCACCGTCCACCAGCCGCACAGCGCACCGACAAGGAAAGCGAGCAGGAAGAGTGCTCTGTGGACCGGATAGGCAAGCAGCGACCACGCAAAGTACCAGACCGTCGCCGTCAATCGGTCGACCGGCGAGTATTGCGACAACTGGGCAGAATTGACCGCCCTGGCGATCGACCCGAGCAGGGGGAACGCCAGCAGCCCCACGATGATGACCACATATGCCGCCCGGTTTATTTTCCACTCTCTGTAGAGCAGTCCACTATGCGAGGAGACCCGCATGATCGTCTTCTTCCGATCTCCTGACGAACATGAAAATCCGGGTTGATCAGGAAGACGATCATACGACGGTAAAGACGACCTCGCATTTTCAAGATGGAACCTGTTCACGCGCATACCCCTCCTTGACCATGAGTTGCACGAACAATTCCTCAAAATCGACATCGAGTTCCTCCAAAAAAGTGGGCTCATTGGACCGCAACACCGTAAGTATCCGGTCGGACCGATCCGTGACAATGAACGTGTACACGTGCCCCTGCTCGTCAATGCGGACAATCTCCGACTGTTCACGCAATTCCGCGGGCAGCCCTTGCGGAAAAACCGCCTGGAAGCGCCGCACAATTTGTCTGGCATCCTCCGTGGCCGCTTGCAGCACCACGTGGCCGCGGTGCATGATTGTCACATCGTCGGCGACACGCTCTAGGTCGTCCAGATTGTGCGTCGCCAGCACAACCGCCGTGCCGTCAGCCGCCTCCTGAAGCAGCAGTTGCATGACCTGGCGCTTGACGACCACATCGAGCCCACTGGTGGGCTCATCCAACAGCAAAATGCGCGGACGGATGGAGAGCGCCAGGACGAATGCCAATTGGACGCGCATTCCCTTGGAAAGGCTGCGGACCCCCCTGTCGAAGGGCAATTCGAACGCCTGCATCAATTGCGCGGCGCGCTGCTCATCCCAGTGCGAATACGTCAGGCGGCTGTAGGTGAGCAATTCGCGCGGCGTGAGTCCTGGCGGCAGAAAGGACTGGTCGGTCACATAGCCCACGCGTTGCCGATAGGCTCCTTTCGATGTTCTCACATCTTCGCCCAACACGATGGCTGTCCCGGATGTCGGCCGCACGATTCCTGTGAGAACGCCGATGAGCGTGCTCTTCCCCGCGCCATTGCTCCCGACGATCCCCGAGATGCGCCCGGGCTTCACGGACAGGTCCACATTTTCAACCTAAATTCCCGCTCAAATTATACCTACACGGGGTTCTCCACGGCAAAGGCCTTATAGATGGTCTTCTGTTCCTTGGTTAG
>JAKACX010000099.1 GCA_021821055.1 Bacillota bacterium | reverse complement strand
GTAGTTCATGGATACAGTATACCATACAATCTTGTATACTGTGCGAACGGCGAAAAGGAACAGGGATCAAGGGCACGCCTTATATCCCCATGGATGAATCCAGGGGCTTTACGGCGCTGTCAGGTAATCCAAATCCTTCCTCACCGGAGCCACGCCTTTTGGCTGAGAACTTCAATCACTTGTTTCACATACACCTCTTTGACGTGCCCCCATGACGGGGAATAACAATCTGATCAGTTCCGAGCACGTATCGATAGTGGCTGCTACCCTTGCCGGACTGTTTTCGTTCAAAACCCGTGTTGCACAGTACCTTATCAATATCTTCGAAACGCACGGACTTCGGGTTACTGCGAGTTTGCTGCAATAGTTTCTCCCACTGATTCACGCCTGCACCCCATGCGCGACAATATCACATATGATATTGCACATTACGTCACAGTGCACCACAATAGACCCCCATGGCGCGGACGCGCGATGGGGGTCGTGAGCACTCCTGCCGCTCCAACGCGGCAAGGACGTTGTGTCCACCGCTGCCACCTGAGCGATCCGACCGCAGTCGCCGCAGCTAGCGCCGCACCGCCACAGCAGGCGTCTCCAGAGCGAGATCCTGCGCCAGCCGTTGCGCGAGCGTTGCAAACACCCGCCCCTGCGCGGAATCTTCCGCAAACACCCCGGCGCCCTGCGCGCCGACCGCGCCCATGGGCACCTCAGCCAGAACCCGCGACCCCAGGGCCTCCGCCACTCGCGCGCCGCCGCCGCGGCCGAACAGGTACTCCTTGGCGCCGCACCCGCCGCACTGGTAGTACGCCATGTTCTCCACCACTCCGAGGATCTCGTGCTGCGTCTGAACCGCCATCTGCCCCGCGCGGACCGCCACCCGCGCCGCATTGTCCTGCGGCGTCGTCACGATCAACTCGCGGCTCTTCGGCAACATCTGGTGCACGTCAAGGGCGATGTCCCCCGTTCCGGGAGGCAGATCGAGCAGCATGACGTCCAGATCGCCCCAGTGGACTTCCTGGAAGAAATTGCGCAGCATCTTGCCGAGCATCGGCCCGCGCCAGATTACCGGACGCCCTTCCGGGACGAAGAACTGCATGCTCACCAGCTTCAAGCCGTGCGTCTGCACCGGCATGATCAGATTCTCGACGACGGCCGGTTTCATGTCCGCGACACCCAGGATCGCGGGCAGCGAGAACCCATAAATGTCCGCGTCCACAAGCCCCACCCGATAGCCCAGTCGCGCCAGCGCCACGGCAAGGTTGGCCGAGACCGTCGACTTCCCGACGCCGCCCTTTCCGCTCGCCACCGCCACAAAAGCGGTCGCCGCTTCCGGACTGAGCAACGGCGACTGTTGCTGCTCCGCATCCTGCTTGCCGCGCAGCTTCGCGGCGAAACGCTGGCGTTCCTCGTCGCTCATGGTTCCAATGGTCACGGAGACGTCCGTGACGCCAGGCAGGGTGCGGATCGCCCGCTCCACGTCCGCCTCAATCACGCCGCGCAGCGGACAGCCCCTGATCGTCAGGGTGACTTCCACCGCGACGCTCGACCCCGCGATGTCGATCCGTTTCACCATTTCCATTTCCACAATGCTGCGTTGCACTTCCGGGTCCTGCACGTCCCTCAATGCCTCCAGGACCGCCTCCCGGCTCACAGGCGCTGCGCTCACGAGTCATTCCTCCCCCGTCATCACTCTTGAAGTGGCTCTGCCCGGCGCACCGCGCCGCCAAACTCCCGCAAGAAAGCAGAAAGGGCACTCTGTACGAGTGCCCGCGCCGACCACGCTCAGTGCGCGGCGCGGCGGCCCTTCCTGCTGACGCATTCGGCTTTCCGACAACACTAGCGCTTCGAGAACTGCGGCGCCCGCCGCGCTGCCTTCAGACCGTACTTCTTCCGTTCCTTCATCCGTGCGTCGCGCGTCAGGAAGCCGTTGCTCTTGAGCGCCGCGCGCAGATCCGGATCGACCTTGAGCAAAGCCCTGGCAATGCCGTGGCGGATCGCTCCGGCCTGGCCGGAAATGCCGCCGCCGTGCACCTTCGCAATGACGTCGTAACTGCCGATGGTGTTGGTGAGCAGCAGCGGCTGCTTCACGATCAGTTTCAAGGTTTCCAGCCCAAAGTAGTCGTCCATTGTCCGCTGGTTCACCTCAACGCTGCCCGAACCGGGCACCAGGCGCACGCGCGCGACAGCCGTCTTGCGCCTGCCCGTGCCCCAGTACTGTACTTGTGCCACGAAGTGACACCCCCTCCGTCTCAATATACATGACAAGATGCATTATTTCTCCGCGATTTGCGCGCCGCGCGCGGCCCGGCGACTGTGTGTGCCCCGCCTACTCGGCGGCTGACGCCCATTCGGCGGCCGACCACGCCACAGGCTGCTGCGCCTGGTGCGGATGCTCCGGCCCCGCGTATACCTTCAGCTTGCGGTACTGATCCGCGCCAAGGCTGTTGTGCGGCAACATGCCTTTGACCGCATGCTCCATGATGCGGATCGGGTGCTTCTTCAGCAGGTCCGCCGCAGTGATCGTCTTGAGTCCCCCGGGATGGCCGGAGTGCCTCCGGTACAGCTTGTTTTGCATCTTCTTGCCGGTAAACACGACTTTCTCCGCGTTTACCACGATGACAAAGTCGCCGACATCCACGTGTGGCGTGTACTCTGGTTTGTGCTTGCCGCGCAGCAGTGTCGCGATCTCGGTCGCGAGACGGCCCACACGCTGTCCCGCGGCGTCGATGACGTACCATTTACGCTCCACAGCGCCCGGCTTCGCCATATACGTCGTGCGCATTCGGAAATTACCTCCTGTCAACATCGTCGCCCAAAAGCCCTAAGCTTCACTATACCGCACCTA
>JAKACX010000051.1 GCA_021821055.1 Bacillota bacterium | reverse complement strand
GTCCTTGGGTGCGATCACGCGAAAACTCCCCCTGCGCGCGACGCTGATAGCGGGACTGATCACGACCGGGGTGGTGATCGGGGCGGTCGGTCTCATTGCAAACCCCTATTGGACCATTGCCGTCCTTTCGGTTTGCGGGTTTAGCGTCGGAATCCTGAACGGCTCCGTTGGCGCGATGGCGATCCGGGTCATCCCGGAGTCCATGAGAGGTCGCGTATTCGGACTTCTCGGCGCTCTCTCCATGGCCGCGGCGCCCGCCGGAATCGCCGTTTTCGGCGCACTGATGGTGTACATTCCACTCCAGGCCCTGTTTGCGACCATGGGCAGCCTCTGCGTCGCGAGCGGGCTCGCTTTTTTCCTCCCGGTGAAGGATGATCTGGTCCAGTTGCAGACCGCGGCCGGCGAAGACGCGACTGCCCCTACCCCTTCACCCCGCCAACAATGATCCCTTTGATGAACAGCCTCTGCCCAAAGTAGAACATGACGAGCACCGGAATCAGGATGACCGTGCTCGCCGCCATGAGCAGGTTCCAGCCGCCGGTGTACTGCCCGACGAAATACTGCAGGCCGAGCTGCAGGGTGAACAGGGATTCCTTGTTCAGATAGAGCAGCGGACCAAGCAGGTCGTTCCACGTCGCCTGGATCTGAAAGATGCAAACCACGATGATGGCCGGCCACGACAGCGGGAGGATAATCCGCCAGATCGTCGTGAACACGCCCGCGCCGTCGATGGCTGCGGCGTCCTCGAGTTCGCGGGGTATTCCCAGGAAGAACTGGCGCAACAGAAAAATGAAGAACGGGTTGCCGAAGTAGGCGGGCACGATCAGCGGCCAAAACGTGTTGACCCAGTGCAACTGCGAAAAAATCGCGTACTGCGGGATCATCGTGACGGCGTACGGCAGCATCAGCGTCGACAGCATCACGTAAAACAGGACGTTCTTCCCGCGCGCCTCCAGCCGCGCAAACGCGTAGCCCACCATGATGTTGGAGATCAGGGACCCCACCAGGGAACCGACCGCGATCAGGATTGTGTTCCAGAAAAACTGCAGAAACGGCACAAAATTGAGCGCCCGCGGAAAGTTCGACCATTGCACGGGAGACGGAATCCATTGCGGTGGAAACTGAAACACCTCGTAGTTCGGCTTCAGCGCGGAGGAGACCATCCACAGCAGAGGCAACAGCATGCCGGCGCTGCAAATGATCAAGAGAACATAGGTGACAGCCTTCATGGCGACGTCTGCACGCGTCTGCACAGTCTCACTCTCCTCCTTGGTAGAAGACCCATTTGCGCGATGTTGCGAACACCGCGACGGTGACGACCAGCACGATGAGAAACAGGATCCAGGCCATCGCCGCGGCGTAGCCCATATTCAAATACTGGAAGGCATTCTGCCACAGATAGAACACGTAGAACAGCGTCGCGTTGAGCGGGCCGCCGTTCGTCATCACGTAGGCCTGCGTGAAGATCTGGAACTGGTTGATGATCGACAGGATCAGATTGAACAGGATCGTCGGCGTCAGCAAGGGAATGGTGACGCGGAAAAACCGCCGCCACATGCCGGCGCCGTCCATCTGCGCCGCCTCATGCAGTTCCGGCGGCACATTCTGCAACCCCGCCAGGAAGATGATCATGGCCCCCCCGACGCTCCACAGGCTCATGAGAATCATTGCGGGCAACGCCCAGGTCGGACTCTCGATCCACCCCGGACCCTTGATGCCAAAGTAGCCCAGAATGGAATTGACGATGCCGAAAGATGGATTGAACACCCACATGAACACGACGGAGACCGCGACGCCCGAAACGACGGACGGGAGGTACAGGATGGTGCGGAACACCGAGAGCCCGCGCACCCGCTGATTGAGCAGGACTGCGAGGAAGAGCGCGAACGCCAGGCCGAGCGGGACGCTCACGACGGCGTAGATGGTCGTTACCTTGAGAGATTGCCAGAACAGAGGATCGTGCAACAGCTGTTGATAGTTCCCCATCCCGATGAACTGCGGCGGAGCGAGCAGGTTCCACTTCGTCAGGCTCAGATACCCTGAGTACATCATGGGGCCGAACACAAACGCGAGAAATCCGATGATCCAAGGCGAAATAAGGACGTAGAACAACGTCTCCCGCTGCGCCCGGAGCGACCGCGACCGCGTGGCCCGGCCAGGTGTGGCTTCGGCTGCGCCCGCCTGCATTTTTGTACTCATGATGACGGTTGGCGGCAGACTGGTCCGCCGCCAACCCTGCCCTCCCTTTCACTGTCTTACTGATAGCTCTGCGCCAGACTCGCGTCGATCTGCTGGACAGCCGCGTGGACAAGCGCCGGGATGTTGCTCTTCGGCTGCAGCACGGCCTGCTGGATCAGGTTCGTAAGAACCGGCGAGACATCCTTGTTCCAGTTGCGCGTCCGGGTCACGTCGAGCGGCTGTACATACGGCGCCTGGGCGAAGAATGTCTTCATGACCGGGTCCTTTTTCTCCATCTGCGCAACAGTCGGCCCCTTCAGTGCGGGCATGGCCCAGGCGCTGTCAATACTCGCCCACTTCTGCGACGCGAAGAACGCCAGCAGTTCGTTGGCGAGCTGCAGATGCGGCGAATTCTTGTAGACGCCCCATCCAGCCCAAAACGCCGTGGTCATCGGTTTGTGCGTGGGTCCGACCGGCATGGGGGCGACGCCGAAATTCAGGTGCGGGTCGGAACGGTATGTAGAAATATTCCATGGACCCGTCGGCTCCATTGCCACCCGATGCGTCAGCAGGAGATCGACCTTCGCAAACGTGCCCGACATGGCCTGCGGCGTCGGACTGATCTGGTTGTGATGCGTGTACAGCCCGACGTAAAACTCGATGGCGCGCAGCGTGGCCGGAGAATTCAGGTAGCCGTTGACCGTCCGGCCGTTCGGGCTGATGATGTGCCCGCCATACGCGTCCACGAAGTACTCCAGACCGGCCCGCAGCCAAGTGCCGGGCAATTGTACGCCCCACTGCACGACGCGCCCGTTCTTGAACTTCGTCATGGCCACAGCGTCGTGCACGAATTGGGCCATGGTCCAGCCCGGCTTCGGCAAGGGCAGCTTCGCGGCCTGGAACATCGCCTTGTTGTAGATGACAGACTCGTCGGCCCAGTCCTTCGGAACGAAGTACTGCTGGCCGCCGACCTTGCCGATATTGAGCACATTGGGGTAGTACGCCGCAGCGTTCAGCCCGTACTTGTGCTGCCGGAAGAGCGGCGTGAGATTCTCCAGCAGGCCGCTGTTCACGAACGCGTTTACATTCGTGTCGCCGACCAGCATGAGGTCCGGCGCGCTCCCGTTGGCCATCTCGGTCAGCAGTTTTGGCAGGTAATAGGTCGACGGCACGCTCTGGATCTGCACTCTGACATTCGGGTGCATCCGCTCAAACGCCTGGATTCCAAGCCTGTACGCGGCAAGACCCGCCCCACTGTCCCACGTCGAGACCGTGAGGGTCACGGGCGTCGCCGCAAACGTCGGCGCCGCGGACCATGAGAAGGCCACTCCACCCATCGCCACGGCCGCCGACATCCCTTGCATCAGAATTCTCTTCCCTCTTGAGATTCCCATCGAGAAGCCTCCTCTTTGTGTTTGCATCGCGCTTCCGGACGTATCACAGACGGATAAACCCGCAATGAAACCGCTGCCATTCAGGCCAATACGAACCAGTTCCCGCGTGGCCCTCCTGCGACCGCATCACCCCCTCAAGAGACCGCCATGTGCGGCGCATCCGCACACCAGCAAACCATGAAAATGCGATTGAATCAGGCGGCGCAGATGGCGAGGTACAGATCTGCTCGCATTTTCAGGATAGACTCATGACTCCCCGGGGGAACTGTGATCAGGTCCGCGTCTGCCAAAATTGGCATCATCACAGTTCCTCCAGAAGTCGACTGTCCTCGGCGACAATCACCCGTCAGCCGTCTTCCGAAACCTTTTGGATCTTGTCGTCAGCGCGCCTCCCTCCCTGACAGCGCCTGCGTGCCCGCGGAGCCGGCAGTCCGGCGCACCCGTCCAGACGCGTCCCGCTTCAGGTCGTTCCCCTGACAACCAGTTCCGGCGCCAGCAGAATGCCATGCGGGGCCGCTTGGTTCTTGATCGTCGCCACGACCATTTCCGCCGCCCTCATGCCCATCTCCAGCCGCTTTTGCCTGATGGTCGTCAGGGGCGGCGTTGAAAACTCCGCCAGTTCGATGTCGTCAAAGCCGACGATCGCCAGTCTCTCCGGAACCGCAATGCCCAGTTCACGGGCGCGCTGCAGACCACCGATCGCCATCAGGTCGCTCGCAAACGCGATCGCGGTGAGATCGGGGCGGGCCTGCAGCAGTTGCTGCAACCCATCACCCCCACCGGGAAGGGAAAAGTCGGCCTCATGCATCAGCGTCCGGTCGACTGGCAACCCCATCTGCACCAGCCCTTCCTCGTATCCGCGCAGGCGGTCCCGGCTTACGGCTGCCTGACTGTAGCCGTTCACAAAGCCGATCGTGCGGTGCCCCCTGTCGAACAAGTGGCGAACGGCCAGCTTGACGCCGTAGACATTGTCGGTCATCACATAACCGCAGCGCTCGCTCTGCAGCGGCAGGTCGATCACGACGCTGGAAAGCGGCGAATCGACCACCTCCTGAATGTACGGATCATCGAGACGGATTCCCATGACGATCACCCCGTCCAGACGGCGCTGCATGCAAAAATCGAGATAAGACACAAGCCGCTGGCGGGCGGTCGTGGTGCTAAAGAGAATCAGGTCGTACCCGAGTTCGGCCAGCCGGTCGTGCATGCCATGCATCACGCGGAACATGAAGAAATGTCCCACGCGGTCCCGCGTCAACTCCGAGACCAGCAGACCGATCGTCTTAGTCTCATTCATGACCAGGCTGCGCGCCACCGCGTTCGGCCGATAATTCAACTCCTGCGCCACAAGCGCGACCTTCCGACGGGTCTTTTCGCCCACGTCAGAATAGCCGTTCAAGGCGCGCGAAACCGTTGTGATCGATACTCCCGCAGCCTTTGCCACGTCCCGGATCGTGATCGACACCCGTCTATCCCACCTCAAGGGCCCACTGCACAACACTTGCAACCATTCTATCCAAAACGTTTCGGATTGGCAATATGGCGAGACAATTAATTTTGCCCGGCGACGCGGATACTGCAGTTCAGACGATGCCAAGCTATACTCCGAAGGTTGACGTGGACTTTGTGAGAACTGTGTCTTATGATCAATATGCTGACAAGACTTGTGTAACGGAGGATTGGCGATGGCGACTGTCGTGGTCATGGGTGGGAACTTTGCGGGCATCACGGCCGCACTTGAAACCAGAAGAAGATTGAAACACGGAGATCACCGCGTGATCGTCGTGGCGAACCGGGAGCATTTTCTGTTTGTCCCGTCCCTGATCTGGGTGCCGTTTGGCGAACGGGAAATCGAGGACATCACACTCCCCTTGGCGCCGATTCTTGAGGAGCACAACGTCGAGTTCGTCCATGCGACAGCAACGAAGATCCTGCCTGATGAACACAGCATAGAAACCACGGCCGGGCCGATTGAGTACGACTATCTCGTGATTGCCACCGGACCCAAATTGGACTACTCCGTACCGGGAACCAACCCGAAGGACGGCATGGCGTCCTGCATCTGCACTCCGCCCGACGCGCTTGAGACGAGGTCCCGTTTCGAAGCACTGGTAGACAACCCCGGACCGGCTGTGGTCGGAGCGACTCCGGGCGCCGGTTGTGTCGGGGCCGCCTACGAGTTCCTGTTCAACCTCGAGTACAACCTGCGCAAACGCGGCGTGCGCGACCGCGTGGACTTGACCTGGATCACGCCCGAACCGTTTCTCGGCCATTTCGGCATCGGCGGAGTCGCCGGAGCAGAGCCCATGCTGAACACCTTCTTCAAATCGCTCAACATCCACTATGTCGCAAACGCCGCCATAAAAGGCATCGCATCTGATGAAGTGGAACTGGCCGACGGCAGGCGGTTCCCGTTCGTATTTTCCATGATCATGCCGCCGTTCATGGGCCAGGACGTCATCCGCAACTCCCCCGGTCTCGGCAACGCCAAGGGCTACGTCCCCGTCAAACCGACATACCAGCACGTTGATTACCCGAACATCTTTGCCGCTGGCATCGCCGTCGACGTCCCCGTTCCGTTCACCACCCCGGTGGCTCTCGGCGTGCCGAAAACCGGATATCCTGCGGATGAAGCCGGAAAAACGGTCGGCGAGAACATCGCCCGGCTATTGAACGAGAAGGTCCATTTGAAAGAAAAGCCATTTGCCAAGATTCCGGGACTGTGCGTGATGGACGCCGGGCATAAGGAAGTGGTCATCGTCACCAACCACATCATGAAACCGCGAGAATTTGCGGCCATCATCCCGAATCCCATCTACGATGAAGGCAAGCGACTGTTCGAGAAGTACTTCCTGTGGAAGACCAAGCACGGTTATTCCTATCTGCCCTGATTTGGATTTTCACATCTCCCTTGGGGAGAAGGAACGGAGCGCGCGATGTCAAACTGGTCGCAAGGCCCCATGTTTGGGATACCGTATGACGACTCACTCGCTGCCGGGGACAGGCGCATCGCGGAGCTGCTCGCACAGCGCGAGCGGGATGCCGGCGGAACGTGGCGGATTCCGCCCAGGGAAGCGGTGCTGGAATGGGCGGCTGAATTCGGAATCGATCCGGAACTCCTCGTCTGGATGTTCCGGACCTTCACGAAGAGGCGCGAGGTCTTGGAGCCTTCCCGCGAGACGGGGACGCTGCGCGCGGTGATCCCGATCCTGAAGTCCGTGCAGAATAGCGGCTGCACGTTCACATTGACCCACTCCATGCAGCACCAGCTCGCCAGCATCGTCCACCTCGACGTGAGGAGCCTGTCCACCGACCGCCAGTTGCAAGTGGGACTGACACTGGATGTGGCGTCTTCCGACGCGCAGTATAGCGTCGGCGAGAATGGACGCCACGGAGGAGGGGCCAGCCTCTCTGCCTCTTTCCTGGTGAAGCCGGCCCTGCCGGACAGTCTGGAAGGCGTCTCATTCGCTCTGGTGCCCACGACACTGTGGTATCCGCCAGTCCAGTCGCTCGTCGTCGAAGACCCGGTCTATTTCGATTGAACCGGTCGACGCGCCGCACATGTCAGACTCAGATGCGCGACAGGGAGACCATGGTGTCTGCCATGTGCGAAATATGGTCAAAGATTGCCTTCAACTCTTCGACGCTCGCCGCGTGCTCCTCCGTATCCGCGGAGATGTCATGGATCGCGTTGCTCGACGTGTCGATGAGTTGCCTGATTTTTGCGAGATTCTTGTTGATCTGGGCATTCGACTGCTTCGTCCGGTCCGCCAGTTTCCTCATTTCTTCGGCCAACACGGAAAAGCCCCTGCCGTTTTCTCCGGCCCTGGCAGCCTCGATCGCCGCGTTCAATCCCAAGAGGTTCGCCTGCGTGGACAACTCATTCACAAATTCGGATATCCCCTCAACCTCGCGCAGGAACGCCCCCACATCATTGGCGGACCGCGCAGCTTCCTGAGCCTTTTCCGCCACGCTGCTGGAGGCGCTTGCAATCTCCTGGGTCGTCGACGTCAATTCGGTAACCGCTTCGGCGAGCCCGTGGGCATTTGTGCGAAGTTGGCCGTATCTGGCGTTCGACATCGCCACCGAAAGCGCGCCCACAACCTCGCCATTGTCAAACAGGGGCATTCCAATCCCTATGTATGGAATGCCGAACTTCTCCGGACCGATCTCCGCCCTGATATTGGTCCGTTTGGCCATCGCCTGCGCCGCGGACGTTCCACCAAGTTCAGAGAGCGGCATCCCCTCATGCACGTTCATCTGGAGCGTCTTCCCCGGCAGAGAGACCAGCACCTTGTCCCTGTCGCACAGCAGTATATGGGCATCCTCGGGAAATAAACTTTGAAAAAATGGCATCGCAAACGCGAGTTTTTCGAACATTCCACTCATTGCCCGCACCCTCTGTCTTTTTGTGCCTTTCGATCCACTCCGCGAACCAATGCCACACAATTATAGTACCAGCCACCCACGGATCAGGGCCGTACCGCACAATTGCCCGCGACCGCCGTCTCAGGGCGCCCACGAGATCAAGGCCGCGCGGCGCTGCGGTGGTCGCACGATGTCCTCGCGCCGCTGCAGCACCACCTCGCGGAGCCGTTCCATGGCCGCCTGATCCTCGAGGATTCCCAACCGTCCGGCAATCATGGGAATCGCTTCGGTTGCATCCGTCCACCTTGGACCGTGCGCCTCCGAGAAGATACGGACGTCGGCCACGATGCCGTCCGCCAGCAAGGCGGGATATATGTCGGCAAAATCCGGCATGCGCGGCGCCGGTTCATCCGGGTGAAACAGTTTCCAGAACGGTTCGAGAAAGGCCATGATCGGATCCACGTGGACCGCCAGGATACACCGCTGCTCGGCAGACTTCTCCATGGCGCGCGCAAACGCCGCAAAATCGCCGGAAAACTGGATGACAAAGGCGGCTAGGGCGACATCCGCATGGACGTTCTGGTCGATCGGCCAGGCGCTGTGCATGACCTGCACCTGGTTCGACACGCCAAAACGCGCCAATGTCTCCGTGAGGTGCGGCAGCATTTCAGCGGAGGGTTCGATCGCCACCACCGAACAGCCCGCCGCCGCCAGCGGTCCCGTGAAGCGCCCCACGCCCGCGCCGATGTCGAGCACCCTTCGCCCGGGACCGAGGTGGAGCAGCGTCTCCTGGTAGATCGGGGATTGTGTCATGTCCATCGTTTCGCTCGAACGCTTGAGACCCTCGGCCATCATCGCGATGTTGCCGCGCATCTGCGCCCGTGTGCTGTGCGCCGCTTCGTCAGTCATCTGCGTTCCACCTTCCCGGGGCCCCTGGCATGTACTCCGCTTGCATGGCCGGGCTGCCTCCCATCCATAAACTGTCCCTGATTCTAGTACGGTCCACTCGGCAATCCGTCCATGGCGCCCGAAACGGTCTCCACCAACACTGTTGCAAATGGCTGATTCGGAGAACGCCCCGCGTCCGCGGGGAGAAAAATGCTGATCTGCTCCGTGGCTTCCACGTCGTCGTTCATGACCGAGTGAACCACCCCGAAGGGCACGCGCAGCGTGTCTCCGGCACGACAGGAAAGCCACTCGCCGTTGCAAAGCACCTTCACCCGCCCGCGAACGAAGTGGATGACTTCAGCCACATCATGGTAATGCGGCAGCACGCCACCGCCGACTTCGATGCGCTCCCACAGGATCGCGCTGACCGCAACGCCAAGCGCGTCCGCCGAGCGCGGATCAATCAGGGTCTTGTGATACAGTTTAACGTGATCCGGGATCAATTGCCAATCCAAGTTCTTATTCCATAGGATATCAGTTGACTGCATGCCCTAAAACCCCTTTTCTGCGCGACTTCAACGCAACACTGGCCGACAGTCGCCACCAGCCGGCGCCGGCTGCTTGCTCTGCAAGGCTCCATCACCCACTCCACCCTCAGCCCTCAAGCGCGCTGAGCACATCCTCCGATCCGCTCACAGCCCCAAAAATCCCTCCCTGCATCGAGATCATCCTGAGCGCGGCAGCGTAATTGCCTTCATCTGTCGCACCGGTGCAATCCGTCACGACGAGGCACTCAAAACCCCGGTCGTTCGCCTCCCGCAGGGTGGTGTGCACGCACACGTCCGTGGTGATGCCCGTAATGATCAGATTGCAGATGCCCCTGTTGCGCAGAATCAGTTCGAGATCGGTGGCGAAGAAACTGCCCTTGCCCGGCTTGTCGATGATGGGCTCACCCGCGATCGGATACAGTTCGGGGACAATATCCCACCCCGGTTCACCGCGAACGAGGATGCGCCCGCAAGGCCCCGTGTCGCCAATCCCCGCGTTCATCCTCCGGCTGCGCCAGAGCTTGTTCGCCGGCGCGTCCGAAAGGTCCGGTCGGTGTCCTTCGCGTGTGTGGATCACCGTAAAGCCCGGTATGGACCGCGCCGCGTCCAGCAGGCGCCGGACCGCGGGAATCGCACGCGCCGTCAGGCTGATGTCGTATCCCATTCGATCGATGTAGCCGCCTCTTCCACAAAAATCAACCTGCATGTCGATAACGAGCAGGGCGGTGTTGTCCGCCCGCAACGATCGGTCAAACGGCCACTCGTACGGTTCGGCGGCAACGGACGGCTTCATCTGGCCAGACCCCCCTTCATCTATTCAGCCTCCTCCATGCGCCTCACCATCACCCGCGCCGATGACCACCTGGCCAGCAGCACAAACGAGACGAGCGAGGCTGCCATCCCGACCGCGGCCGTCGAGAGTTCGGGCAACCGCAGGTTGACGGCAAAGGCCAGCAGCGCCCCAATCCCCCAACTGACGAAAGCGATCCGCGGATTCCCCGCCCCTTCCCTCCGCCCGACCAGAAAATGGGCAATAATCGTTCCTCCGATGCCAGGAACCACAACGCCGAGCAACGAGAGCCAAGTGATGAACACGTTCCACATTCCCGCCGCCGCGGCGAGAATGCCGACCAGGCCCAACCCGAGGGCCATCCAGCGATACTTCTTCCCGAGAATATGCGACCAGCCCACGGCCGCGTTGTAGAGGCAGTGGGAACAGACCGAGCCGGAATTGAGCAGCATGAAGGACGCCGCGAAAAAGACGGCGACACCACCCTGTTGCGCAATCACGACTGAAAAGTCTCCGTTTTGGGAGACGCCCGCCGCCACAACCAGCGCACCGAACAGCATGGACAGGAAGTTCGCAAACGGAAAGGCGGAAAATGTGGCCATGACGGCGTCGCGCGGCGATCGCGCCCAACGCGTGAAGTCGGGCGTCATCGTTCCGGAATCCACAAAGAGCGATATCACCATCGTGATCGCCGCCCCGACCGTGATCGCCGCCGCATGTGGATTCCCCGCGTAGGCCGCGACGCGCTGCCATGAACCGTGCGTCAGCGCGATCCGTACCGCGTATGCCCCCATCAATAGAAAGAACGGCACGGACAACGCCCCGATGACCGAGAGCGCCCGCGTCCCAATGATCGCGATGGTCATGAATACAGTCCCGGCGAGCACGTCGATGCCCTCGCCGAAGCCGACATCGCCGCGCAACTGCGACGATTCGGCTATCCGACGGCCAAGCCGTTCGCGGTGCTGGCGATCCGCCGCGGCAACCTGGCGCCCGGCCACCCGGAAGTCCTTTGGTGGCGTGGCACAGTCTGCCCCCACGCGCCCTGCCGGGAGATGGACGGGGACCTGTTCACGGTGTTCTCCGGCGCACCCGAGAACCTGCTGCCGCCGCCGGGTACTGCCGATCCCGCTTCCCGTTACGTCCTGAGCGGGTGGCACGGGAACTGGAGAGAAGCAAAAGAGGCTGTCGCGGAGGCCCGAACGGCTCTTCAGATTGCGCGCCGCACGGCCCAGACAGAGTTGCTCCACTACAGCGATCTGGGATTGGACCTGCTCCTTCTCTCCGTCTCGAAAGAACCAGAAGCCAGGGCGCTCCTCCACTCGTTGTTGAATCCCCTGCTGGATTACGATGCGAAAACCCGCGGCGAACTGGTCCACACCCTCGAGACGTACCTGGACAGCAATCACAACGCGAAGCGTACAGCCGCGCTCCTGCATGCGCACTACAACACCATCATCTATCGCATCCAGAAAATCGAGAGTCTCCTGGACCGATCCCTGGACGATTCGCGCACAGCCCTGCAATTGGCCGTCGCGCTGAAGCTCCGCCCTTATCTGAAAAGTTGACAGAATATAATAGCAAATCCTGCGTGAAATCCTCCTCCGCCCCATTTGTGGACCAGGCGCGGACTGCGATATAATATATTGTCTGCGCCCAACAGCCGCCACTACAACCGGAGGAGGGTTCGGATGAGTTCCAACGCATCTTGCCCCGCACGTGACCGTGAGACCCACAGCAAGAAACACGCGACGTCCAAGACTTGGGTCGTCATCGCGGTCATGCTCGCCATGTTTCTGGCCGCGCTCGATATGACCATCATCGGCACGGCGATGCCGAGCATCATCGGCGACTTGCACGGAGTTTCCATCTATAGCTGGGTGTTTTCCGCCTACCTGCTGACTTCCACCGTGCCGATACCGATCTTCTCCAAACTGTCGGACATGTACGGACGGAAAAAACTGTTTATTATCAACTCCGCGGTCTTCACCATCGGATCGCTGTTGTGCGGCATTTCAAACAATATGCCGGAACTGATCGCCTTTCGCGCTCTGCAGGGCATCGGAGCGGCTGGCGTGCTGCCCATCGCGCTGACGATCGTCGGCGATGTGTTCACCCTCGAACAGCGCGCGCGGATTCAGGGCTTCTTTTCGGCTGTCTGGGGAATCTCAGCCGTCATTGGACCGCTTCTGGGCGCCTTTATCGTTGAGTACTCCAGTTGGCGCTACGTCTTTGAAATCAATGTGCCGATCGGCATCCTGGTGATGATCGTCCTTGGCCTTACATTCAGGGAACACGCTGCGCACAAGGTGCACAAGCTCGACTGGACGGGAACGTTCCTGCTGACCACAGGCGTGACCGTACTGCTGCTGACGCTGATCCAGCACAGCAACCACCTGGCCGCCCCCTCCTCCCTGGCCATGTTTGCCGTCTCGGCCATCCTTCTGACGGCCTTCGGATTCTGGGAGCGACGGGCGAAGGAACCTGTGCTGCCGCTGGCGATCTTCGAACACCGCATGATCCTTGTGGCCAACCTCGTGAGTTTCTTTGGCGGCATGATTGTCTTTGGACTCATCTCCTACGTGCCGCTCTTTGTGCAGGGCGTCCAGGGAGGGTCGCCGACGCTCGCCGGACGCGCGATCACGCCAATGATGGTCGGCTGGCCCTTGGCGGCTCTCGCGGGAGGTCCGCTCATCATGCGTCTGGGCTATCGCACGGTGGGCGTTGCGGGAGGGCTGCTCGTCGCGGTCGGCTCCTGGATCCTGATCGCCACCGCGGTCCCGCACAGCGCCGACATCGACGCGGGGCTGCTCCTGATCGGGCTTGGCATGGGTCTCACGCTCACCGGACTGCTCATCGCGGCGCAAAACGCCGTCGAGTGGAACCTGCGCGGCGCCGTCACAGGGTCCAATCAGTTCTTTCGGACCATCGGCGGATCGCTCGGCGTGGCCGCCATGGGCGCCATCCTGAATCAGCAGATGGCGTCGCGCGTCGCGGCCGCGGGTCTCGCGGCAACCGCCAACCTGAACCGCGTGACTGAATCGCTTCTGACGCCGAAGGCGAGGGCTGCGCTCGCCCCGTCCCTGCGCCGGACCTTCACGGACATGTTCGGCGGTTCCCTGCACGACGTATTTATCGCCTGTTTCGTCTTCGCGGCCATCCTGTTTACACTCGTTCTGTTCATCCCCGGCGGTCGTGCGCAGAAACACGCCGCGGCGGGCGGCTCGAAGTGATGGCCCCCGGGCGGACTGCGCCACCGAAAGAGCCGGGACGCCGCTTTTCTGCACATGGAGCCTGACGTTTTAACTAGTTCATTTGTACTAGTAAAGACTACTCATAAGGAACGCGCCAACCTGCCCCGCCTTTGTCAAAATAGTAACAGAGGCATCGGGGAGGTAATACAGGTGGCCGATATTCGTACGCACGTGAACGAAGCGGGCTTCTTCGAAATCCGCATGGAATCCATCGGCGGGCTGGGCGCAAATCTCGCGGGCAAAATGCTGGCCGAAGCCGGCGTTCTTCATTCAGGCTATAACGGTTCAAATTTCTCTTCCTACGGCTCCGAGAAAAAGGGCTCGCCAGTCAAGACATTTATCCGCTTCACCGTCGCGCAACGAGAGATCCGTTCCTCATCGCCGATCGAGGAGCCGCATGTGGTCGCGGTGTTTCACGAATCCCTTCTGCGCACGCAGAACTGCGTTGCAGGCCTGCAGGCGAACGGAACGCTTATCGTCAATACGACCAAGACGCCGGATGAGATCAGTTCCCTCACGGGGCTGGAATCCGGCGTCGTCGTTTGCGTCGACGCACTGCGGATCGCCGTCGAGGAGAAGTCCCGGGTGAACACGGCGATGCTCGGCGCCATCTGCCATGTGGTCGACTTTCTCGACGAACAGGCAGTAAAGCAGGTCATTGCCGATACCTTCGGAAAGAAATACCCGGCGCTGGTCGCCGCAAACATGCGCACCTTCGACCGCGGCGCGACGGAGGGCGTCGCCCGGACATACGCGCCGAATCCGCAGAAGAGCCGCATCCCGTTCGAACACCCCCGCTCGCCCCTTGGCTACGAAACGCAGCCTTCAGGCGGAGCGATCATCAATCCGGGGAACTCTGTCCTGCGCGACCTTAGCGCCTCCCGGTCGGGATTCCTGCCCGAATTCATTCAGGACTCCTGCATCCACTGCGCCGCCTGCGACCAGACGTGCCCAGACATGTGTTTTGTGTGGACGAACAGGCAGGATGAGCGCGGACGCAGCTTTCAGTTTCTCGAGGGCATCGACTACCAGTATTGCAAAGGCTGCATGCGCTGCGTGACCGCGTGTCCCACGGACGCACTCCGCTCGATCCGCGAACTTGACGGATACGCCGACCAGCACCAGGTCAAACACCCTGTTGGTGCCTAGGGCAGTAGAAAAGGGAGATGGATGGTCATGGGTTACCCGGCGCAAAGCACGGCGCAACGTGGTCCGGCGATGCATGAAGTGGAACAGACGACCGATTTCCGTTCCGGCAACGAGATGGCCGCCAAGGCGGCGGCGCAGATTGACTACCACCTGATGGGGTACTTCCCGATCACGCCGTCCACCGAGATAGCCGAGTATCTGGACGAAATGAAGGCAAATGGAGAGCACAACATCGTCATGGTCCCGGCGGACGGCGAGCACGGATCTGCCGGCATCTGCTATGGCG
>JAKACX010000008.1 GCA_021821055.1 Bacillota bacterium | reverse complement strand
ACGCGTGCTGGTCCAGTCCGTCCTTGATCGCGCGCAGCACGTCGAGCGCATTGATGCAGGACGTGTCGTGCCGTATCAGCGCGCTGGAGATGCGGTTGATCACGTAACGCGGGTCAATGCCGCCCATCCCCTCGTCCGGCGCCTCGGTGCGCAACTCCTGCAGGTCCTGCTCCTTGAACCCCTCGACCTGGCGTCCGTCGTACAGGTACAGTTTTTTCAGCAGATCCATGCCCTGGCGCTTCGACTCTTTCAGGCGCGTCAACACGGAAAAGAGCGCAGCCGTCCACATCGCGTGCGGCGCGATGTGCACACCCTTGAGGTCGCTCTGGGCGACCAGTTTGTGGTAGATCTTCACTTCCTCCGACGCGCGCAGATTGTATGGGACGGGCATCACGATCATGCGCGACTGCAACGCCTCATTGCGCTTGTTGCCGACAAACGTCCGATACTCCGACTCGTTTGTGTGTGCGATGATCATCTCATCCGCGGAAATCAGGGCGAAGCGGCCCGCCTTGAAGTTGCCCTCCTGCGTCAGGGACAGCAGATTCCAGAGAAACTTTTCGTCGCACTTGAGCATCTCCTGGAACTCCATGAGGCCCCGGTTCGCCTTGTTCAATTCACCGTCAAACCGGTACGCCCGGGGATCGCTCTCCGATCCGAATTCGGAAATCGTCGAAAAATCGATGCTGCCGGTCAGATCGGCGATGTCCTGGGATTTCGGATCGGACGGACTGAACGTTCCGATGCCCACGCGGTCGTCCTCAGACAGGACGATGCGCTCCACCATCACCTCGTCGATCCGGCCGCCATACTCCGTCTGAAGGCGCATGCGGCAGGACGGACAGAGATTGCCGTCAATCCGCACGCCGAGTTCCTGCTCCACCTCCGCGCGCAGTTCCTGTGGGATCAGATGCAGGGGCTCCTCGTGCATCGGGCACCCCCTGATGCCGTACAGCGCGCCCGCATCCGTCCTCGAGTACTGCTCCAGGCCCCGCTTGAGCAGCGTAACAATGGTAGACTTCCCGCCGCTGACCGGGCCCATGAGGAGCAAAATGCGCTTGCGCACGTCGAGCCGACGCGCCGCCGAATGGAAATATTCCTCCACGAGCCGCTCGAGGGCGGCCTCCATGCCGAACAGTTCATTAGAAAAGAAAAGGTACTTCTTGTGCGCTCCGTCCTCCTGAATTCCTGCCGACGCGACCATGTGATAAATCCGGGCGTGCGCTGTCTGGGCCACCTGCGGATTGCGCCGGACCACTTCCAGATACTCCTTCAGTGTCCCCTCCCACGCCAGTTCTTGCTCTTTGGCCCGATAGGCGGCCAGGCGGTTCAAGATGTCCACGCTCTCTCCTCCCAATGCAAAGATCGCCTGCGCGGCGGAGCCTTTGCCGGATCACACACATCATCGGGGACTGGCCTCATGCCACGCGATCAAATGAATCCTCACCCTACATGGTGTGATATTATCCTTATGCGAACGCGCTTCGGTCGTTGCTGTCCAAAACAGAAAGAGTCGGCAAATTATGTGTCTACCCGGGAAACAGGTCTGCGCCAGCCGCCCGGTTCACACGAGGCCGGGGAAACTTTGCTGACGCAGGGCCTCGTACACGGCGATCGCCACGCTGTTGGACAGATTGAGCGAGCGCACGCCGGATGGAAGCATGGGGAAACGAAGGAGACTGTCGGGGTATTGTTCGTGAATGGCCGCGGGCAGGCCCGTGGTCTCCTTGCCAAAGACGAGATAGTCATCCGGAGCGTAGGAAACGTCGGCGTAGCCCCGGTGCGCAAACTTCGTGAAAAAATGGCAGGCCGCTCCGGCCTCCGCAGCCTGCCCGATCACTTCGTCCAGGCTGTCATGCAGCCGCAGGTCGACCAGGTCCCAGTAGTCGAGCCCCGCGCGGCGCACGGCCGCCTCGTCAATCCGGAACCCGAGCGGGCGGACCAGGTGCAGCGCGAGGCCGGCGGCGGCGCACGTCCGGGCGATATTGCCCGTGTTCGGCGGTATCTGTGGTTCAAAGAGGACAACGTGCATCCGGCGCTCGTCTCCTGTTCCCTTGCGATAGTGAATGGCGTTATGGAAAATTGCAGAATGGAAAGGATGCCTGACATGCTGGAGATTTCGGACCTGTCCCACGGATACGGCGACCGCACGCTGTGGAAGCGGCTCGACGTCCGCCTGCTGCCGCGCGAGCACGTCGCGCTGATCGGGCGCAATGGGGTGGGGAAGTCCACTCTGCTGCAGATCATGGCGGGCCGCCTGCCGCACGACCGGGGACGCATCGCATGGTTGCCCACGGTGAGCGTCGGTTACCTCACGCAGCACGCCGATCTGTCGGAATACAGCACGCCCCGTCAGGCGCTGCAGGCGTCATTCTCTGCATTGTACGAGAAAGAGCGAGTGTTGGAAAGGACGGCCGTGCGTCTGGGGGAAGTGGAGGGCGACGAACTGGACCGCCTGCTCACCCGCTACGCTCGCCTCCAGGAGGAACTGGAAGAAGAGGGTATTTATGAGGTCAACGCGCGCATCGACAGCGTCGCGTCGGGTCTCGGACTGCTCGAACTGGGCCTCGACCGTCCCATCGACGCACTGAGCGGCGGCCAGCGCACGAAGGTGCTGCTGGCGCAACTCCTGCTCCAGAGTCCGGACGTCCTCTTGCTGGACGAGCCCACGAACTTCCTTGACGCAGAGCACGTCGAATGGCTCGGCGGCTACCTGCAAAACCACCCGTCGTCGTTTGTCGTCATTTCGCACGACATCCCCTTCGTGGAACGGGTGGCGAACGTCATCTGGCAGATTGAAAACGGGGAACTGCTGCGCTACAGCGGGGGCTATCGCGACTTTCTCGCGTACGCGGAGCAGCGCGGCGCCCAGCACGCCCAGTCCTACGCCAGGCAGCAGGACGACATCAAGCGGATGGAGGAATTCGTCCAGAAGAACATCGCCCGCGCGTCGACGACGAAGCGGGCGCAGAGCCGGCGCAAGCAACTGGACAAGCTGGAGCGGATCGCGCCTCCTGCCAGCGTCGCGCCGCCGCACATCGAGTTTACGGCGGGCCCTGCGCCGGCGAAGTTCATCGTGCGCGCGAAGAAACTCCAGATCGGCTACGAGTATCCGCTCCTGCCCACGCTGGACCTGGAGATCGAGCGCGGCAGCAAGCTGGCGTTCACGGGCTGCAACGGCGTCGGCAAGTCCACCCTGCTGCGCACTCTGATCGGCGACCTGGCTCCGTGGGGCGGTTCCGTGGAACTGGGCGATGGCGTGCGGGTCGGATACTTCGCCCAAGAGAGCTACCGCGACGACGACACATCTGCGCTGGACACCGTCTGGCGCGCGTTTCCCGACATGACGCAGCAGGAAGTCCGCCGCGCCCTGGCGCGCACCGGTCTCAAGGCGGAGCACATCATGCAGGCCGTGCGCTCCTTGTCCGGCGGGGAGCAGGCCAAGGTGCGCCTGTGCATATTGACGCTGCGCCGCTACAACGTACTGGCGCTTGACGAACCGACAAACCATCTCGATCAGGCGGCCAAGCGGGCGCTTGGCGCGGCGCTGCACAACTTTCCCGGAACCCTGCTGCTCGTCTCGCACGAACCGGAATTCTACCGTCCCTTCGTGACGCAGACGGTGGACGTGGAAGTGATCAGCAGCGCCGGGCGCGACGAACACATCGTCGCCCGCTCGAGGCGTTAGGCCCGATCGCTCGCTCGGGGGCTCAGTCGGCAAAATGGACGAACAGATAGCGCGTGTGCTCCGTCCAGGCGTAGCTGTCCTCGTAGGAAAAATACCGCTTGTGGCTGTTTACCGTGTGCGCGTTGACAAGCGGGTCGCCCGCCGCGTCGTGCGCGGTTACGACCGTCGAGTGGTTGTAGGCGCCGTTTCCCTGCCAGTCGTAGCAGATCACGTCGCCCAGCTTCAATTCCCGCGGATTCTGCACGAGGACGGCGCGCACGCGGTTGTCGCGGCGTTGGAGGTAGTGCGCAAAGGCGTTGGCGACAGCCCAGGAGTAGCTCCACGCGGGGTGGGCCGCGGCCCGGTACCACCAGCCGCTGTCGCGGCGACCTGTGGCGTGCTGCGGCAGGCCGCCGGCTGCCATCGTCTGAGATATGTAATTCGTGCAGTCGACGCCCATATCCTGGTACTCGGGATTGCGCGCGTTCCACCACCGCTCTGCGTAACGCCAGGCGCGGATCCGGTCGTATCCGCCGTCGCGCATGGCGCCGAGCGCTTCAATGGCTTGCGCCGCGTGCGCGCGGCCAGGCGGATTGCCTGGCGGGCCTGCGGGACCTGACGACCCCGCAGCCCCCGCAGCGGGGTCCCCTGCAGACGAGCCGACTGACGCGGTCGGACCGTCCTCCTGCCCGTCGGACGCGGCGCTCCCGTGCTGGCTCACGTCCGCCTCTGTCAGGCAGCGGTGGGCGCGCATGACAATATCGTCGCGCGAGCGCGCGAACGTGATCTCGTGCTGCAACACACGCTGTTCGTGCTCCAACTCTCCGTCCAATTCGTACAAAAACCGCACGTGTTCCGCCACCTTCACGCGCACGCGGCTCCCGTCGCGCGCTCCGTCGGCCGACAGGACTGCTGCGTCGACGATCACCTTCTGCTCTTTCGCGCCGCGCCGCTCCTGCAGGCGCTGGCGACGCCGCATCTCCTCGACAATGGCGCGGGCCGCGACCCCCGTGCGCTCCAGTTCGTCGGAGTCCCCCGTGAGCCACACCTCATTGCGCAGAGCGAACCACTCCCGAAGCGCCCGCAATACGTCGTCCATCCACTCTGCCCCCGTTCACGTCGCCCACAGGATCAGTCTATGCCGTTCATTTGCAGGAATGGTACACTGGCAGTGTCATGACCCGGAAGTGGGGATTTGTACGTGAACGACGATACGAAGTCAGACGACACGAAATCGCAGAAAAATACCGTACGGGCCGCGGGCCGCGCTCTGGACATCCTGCTGTGCTTTGCCGCGGCGGACAGTCGGCTGGGCCTGACCGAGATCGCCCGCCGCGTCGGACTGCACAAGAGCACTGCGCACCGTCTGCTGGCCACCCTGGAGACCAAGGGATTCGTTCGCCGGGAGCCTGACTCCGACCTCTACCAGCTCGGCTGGACCATCCTGCAACTGGCCGGTCGCGTACACCATTCGGACGACATGGCTTCAGTGGCGCTGCCCTTCATGACCCGCCTGCGCGACGACCTCGGCGAGACGATCAGTCTCTACGTCCGCTCCCACGCCGAACGCATTCGCATCCAGGCAATCGAGGGGACGCAGCCGGTGCGCCGCGCGGCCAATGTCGGCGAACGCTTCCCGCTGTACATTGGCGCCTCGGGCAAGGTGCTGCTGGCGTATCTGTCCGCTGGAGAATTCGCGACGCTGGAAACGGCTGGCGCGTTCCCGCCTGACGTGGCGCTCGCTGATTTGCACAGGCAGCTGCGTTCCGTGCGCAACCGGGGATACGCCGTCAGCAAGGAAGAGCGCGAAGTGGGCGCGGCGGCCGTGTCGGCGCCTGTCCGGGACAGGCTCGGGAACACGGTCGCGGCACTCTCGGTGTCTGGCCCGGTCAACCGCTACGACGTCCAGGCGATCGCCCGCTTCGCGACCGCCTGCCGGGAAACGGCGGATGCCATTTCCCGCGCCCTCGCGTGATGTGAGACCCGGAACGGTCCGGGGACTGTGCCGGGACGCGGGGCAGCAAGGCGAGGATTGGTTTGGCGGCGATGCTGCATCACCCGCTCGCCCCCGTGAATACACTGTGAGTGGCGGACGCAGACCATCGCAGGAGGTGACGGGCATGAACGCCGACCGCCTGCCGGAAATCCTCAAGTACATCTGGACGGAACTGACGAGAACGCCCGCCATACTGAACAAGCGCGACCGCCTGAACACAGGCGGCGACCATCGGGACACGCACGGCCAGACGCACAACTCCGCGCGCGCCGGTTTGGGCCCCATGGTCCAGTCCGTGCGCGACCTGTTTGACCGTGAAAGCCCGACGGATGAGCCGGACGGGCCGAAGCTGCCCGGGAGCACGGCCGAACAGGCCGCGCGCGCCGCGCAGCGCTACTTTGTGCCGCGCCGGACCGGCGCCCCCGCGGTCAAACCCCGCCCGCGGGTCTGGCGACAAAAGGCGCGGGCTCGCCGCGCCGCTGGCAAGCCCCGCGGCACGCGCCGGCGCCGGGCGACGCCGGACCCGGGCGCCAAGGCGGGCCCAAGTGGCGCGGACGGTTCAGCTGGCGCCAAGGTCGGCGCCGCGGGTTCGGTTGGCGCGGTGGACACAGGCGCGGCAAGTGGCGCGGGCTCAACGGGCTCATGGGCAGGTTCGGCGGGTCCAGCGGGTTCAGCGGGTTCAGCGGGCGCCACAGGGACGGGCGCTGGCGCCGCAGGCGGAGGGCCCCGCGCCAGCGCGCCGCAGGCAGGAAAAAAGGACGCGGGACCGACACGCCGCCGCCTGTCGCTCGATGCGGCCGACAGACCGTCGGCCCAGCGGCTTGGCAGCGAATTCGGGCATGCGATTGACAGTGTCCAGGCGGTTGACGGCGTATGGCGAATCGTCACAGATGCCGGCCGCGCCTACGCAGTCAAGGCAACCCGGGTCAGCACAAGCCGCGTCCACTTCATGGCGGACGCAATCGACGCCGTCCATCGCGGAGGATTTCCGCACGCCGCACGCATCCTGCGCACGCGTACGGGCGACCCGTTCGTCCGGATCGACGGCGTCCTCTACTACGCCAGCGAGTGGATGCCGGGCCGCCGCGCCAGTTTTCGCACGACGCGCGAAATCGGCGCGATCGCCAGGTCGCTCGCGCGCTTCCACGACACGTCTCTGGGATTCTCGTCCCTCGCGGCGTCCGCACCGCCGGATGTCTTTGGCGTCGCGCATCTGCTCGCCGAACGCCAGCGTGAACTGGCTCTGGTGGCCGAACAGTTGTCGCAGCGCCCGGGACTCGACGAATTTGACGCGCTCACCGCCGCACAGGCGCCCGCGGCGCTGGCGGCTGGCGAAACGGCGCTCGCTCTGATGGAGCAGCCGCAGGTGCGCAACCACCTGCAGGAGAGTGAATTGCGCCCGGGTCTTTGCCATCTGGACGTGACGCGGCGCAATCTCATCACGCACCCGACCGGATTTGTCCAACTGATCGACTTCGATCTCATGACCTACGGGCCGCGCACCCTTGACCTGGCCCATCTGATCCGGCGCGTCATGCAGGCGCACGGGACATGGGAGAACGAACTCGCGCTGGCGCCGCTGCTCGCGTACAATCGCGTGCGCCCGTTGTCGCACGGCGAATACCTGCTGCTTGAAGCCCTGCTCACGTACCCGCACCGCTTCTGGCGGCTGGTGCGCGGACACTACCATCCAGACGCTGCGGGCGCCGGGACAGCGGAGCAGGAACTCGCGCTGCTGCAGCGGACCCTCGGGGAGGAACCCGCGCGGACGGCGTTTCTCGGCAACTTCGCGGCATACGTGACGCGGCGCGCCCGAGACGACGTGTGACGCGGTCGGAGGATTGCGCATTAAGGCGCGCGCGAAACGCCTGAACAGCGCACACGGCGCACGGGGTGAAGCGGCGCGCGCCCGTCGGCGCGAGTCTTCGGCGGCGCGCGCCTTCGCGGGAGGTCCTGGCGATGAGCTCTTGGGCCGTGCCGAGTTGCTGCGTCCCATCTGGCTGGCGCGCCTGCCGTCCGTCGGCGCCGCCGACGGAGGATGGACCATGACACTACATGCGCAAACGCGTGCGGGCCTGCAGTTGCTGCTGAACCTGGGTGTAAAACCGCACCGCGTTCCGGGATTGATTGCGCAGCACGACCACGAGCGAATAGGACTCATCGGCAAACAGTGTTGCCGCCCACGGCTCGACATGCCTCGTAACGACGACAAACAACCTGTTCTTCCCCCACCGTGCATCCACCTGGGTGAATACCTTGGTCCCGGCCTGTACGGTGCCTTTCGAGCGCAATTCCGCGCCGGGAGAGAATCCAGCGTACTCGTTCATCATGGGTTCAGCAGCGCCCTTTGTCGCATGGGTAAAAACTCTGGCGACTTGGTCCAGGGACGGTTCCCTGACGACCTTGAAGGACATGGCGCTGCCTTTGTACCCAACGCGGGTTCGCCTGACGATCGGCGTATGCGCCAAGGCAACAGTGAGCGTGCGGCGTCTGGCTGATCGCGTCGTGCAATCGGCTGATATTCGACATCGTTCGGAAATCGGCCTGCAAGCCTTGACACGTCATGGCACGCAACACTCCCCACCGTCAACGCATTCAAGGCCGGGGCAGGGTCCAGGATACGGCAGGCACCGTCAAAAAGGTAATCGGGATACTCATGCAACCAGTGCATCGGAAACTCGTCCGTCCCATGAAAATTGCCGGCCGACACAATAAACAGCACACCATACTCCTGCGCCAGCGAGTCGAGGACCGCGGCCAATCCCCTCACGTGTCCACCGTGATACGGTTTGGCTTCATCGCCAAATGAAAGATTGAAAATCTTGCAACCATAGTGGCCGGAAAAATAGGAGACTGCCTCGACCACAGCATTTTCTACAAACGCCGTCTGGCCCTTGCTATTCTCATCGGTGATCCTGCCACTGAACAGTCGCAGTTGAGGAATGAAGCGCGATGCCCGCAAACACGCCTCCACGTCCCCGTATAGCGCGATGCCCGCAACCATCGTGCCATGTCCATGTTCATCGGCGGCGCCGCGACCACCAGCCAGAAAGCTCTGCGCGTCCCCAATGGCCTTTGCCAAGAGTGGATGGCCTGTCGCGACGCCGCTATCCAGGACCACAACGGCTGGACTGTCGTCCGGAACATCTCGAAGAGCCCCACATCTTCTGCATAAACACGCTGATGGTTGTCACCACAAAGTCCAATCCGCCGCAGATATCCACCGCGAGATACTTGAAAAGGTCGCCCGCGAGGAACATAATCCACAAGACTCCCTCCTCTATTCAAAAACAGACGCATCGGGTGACAAAAACCCGTAATCGTCAAACACTTTGCGGCCTGATCGCCTCACCTCCCCTGCTAACATATCCGCCTGAAAGTCCTGCCTTGTAAACCCGTGAACATGGATCCTCGGCGCCTCCACTAATTCCCACAGCGCTCGACACGCGAGGCTCAAAGCCTTAGGGTAGTCCGTCCCAAACAGCGGCGAGACAATCGCCAAATCAATATCGCTCTCATCGTTTGCCCGTTGCTCTGCATAAGAGCCGAATAGCCAGACTTCTTCCATTCCTGGCACAGTCTCTGCAGTGATGCGCACATATTCTTTGACGAGGTCGTTTACTTGATCTGCTGAGTACACCATTGAATGAACTCACTCGCGTTCTCCAAAATATCGCTGCATGGATAAAAAATCCTCATTTCTCGTCCGCTCTCATCTCGATCTGGGTCGTAGGCTTTGGCTGTCGTTCCGCCCAATCGACCCTGCGAAGACGAAGCGGCATACCCCATAAAAGATAGGCAAGAAAGGCTACAAACAACACGACGACAAGGGATACGCCCATCAGAACGTTGAAACTCAGCGCCCGCTCAATCATGATGCCGATCGCGGCATTGACGAGAAAAATCCCGAAGGTTCGCAGTCTCTTTTTGAAGGGCATACTCCACCGTCCAGTCCGTGGGCAGGGTCCGGCAGCGACCACTGCACATTGATGATGCAAAACCTGCCGGACCCGCAGTATCCGGTCCGGCAGCGACCTCTCTACCTTGATGCTCCTGCATAAACTACCGGACCCGCAGCGTCCATCCGCCAGTCTGCGCACGAAAGGCACCCTGCACCGTCTCTGGGATTGCTCCGGCGATGCGCACCGCCACGGTCTTGTCGGCCAGAAACACACTGGGTTGCCCGACCAGCGGGATGTCCGCCCCGCGCAGCAAGGAGCCGACGAGCGATATGAGGGCTTGCTGGTTCACGCTTTGCGCCGCCTGCACCGGCACGCCGACCCGTTCCGTGCATTCCGCCAGCCACACCGCTTCGGTTCGCCCCAATTCCGGAGTGATAAATCCCAACTCCACGCGGTCACCGTACCAGGACTTGCGATAGAGGGTGATGCCCTTGTGCTGCGCCTCGCGCTCGATCCACGTCAGCGCATCGTGCATCGTCATCGCGCCACGCTGCGCCTGTCGGGCCCGCCCACCGCTCTCGAGGGTCGCCTGGCGGAGCAGTTCCCATCCGGTTTCCTCGCGAAACGCGGCCGCCGCCCCATTCCAGACCGAGCCTGCAAGGTCCGTTCTGACTTCCGCCGCCTTCCGGTCCAAGAGCAGGGACGGCTGGGCCAGTACCCTTCCTCCCGCTTGTTCAACGCAGGCCTGGGCCGCGATGGAGACCTGCGCTTGATTCGTGGTCGTCGCCCACTCGACTCGCCAACCGGTTTCGCGGGCGATCTGGTCTTCGCACGCCTTCGCCTCTGGGGTGCCGATCACCACGTCCGGGAAGAAGACGGTGATCCGCAAAATGCCTGCCACCGGATCCAGGCCCACTTTCGATACGTGAAAGGATTCCGGCAAGAGCGACTTTGCCGTGCGCATCGCCTCGTTCTGCTCGACCCGCGCTTCGTTCTGGCCGACCCGTTTGGAAGAGACAGACGCCGGGGCCCCGATCTGTAATGTCACCTGGCCGCCCGCGATCGCGGTCAATTCCCGCTCGACCGAAGTGCGGACCGAGTCCGGGATCTCTCCATACAGCGGCAGGACAATGCGCTGCTCGTCGGTGAACAGGCGCGGACTGCCCACCGTCGCCGCTACGCCTTGCCGGTGCAAGACTTCCTGCACCCGCCGAAGCAGCGTCGGAGCATGAACAAACGGTTCGATGCGATAGGACCAGCCGTTCCACGCGCGTTCATGCACGCGCTGCCGGACATCGGGCGGCACCGCCCAGGGAAACGCCACAAACACGCGATGCTGCCCTGTCGCCTGATCGGTCTCCACCTTACGGCATTCGTACGGTTCGAGCATCTGCGCGATCACGTGGGGTTCTGCGGCGTTTCGCGTTCCGACTGCCCCCTGGTGTCGCGCCAGATGGTACGCCAGACGCTCCGCCGGTCGATTCCCGTACAGGCGGCTCTCGCTGACGCAGGCTTGTGCGGCATCCCACAGGCCCTGCAGGTAGCGGTCGGGCGACTCGCCGGCGGGAACGCGCCCCAGCGTCGCAAGGAGGCTGTCGCTCACAGTCTGGGCCACCGTATGATCCTCGCGCAACAGGGTGATCGCCCCGCCGGCGACCGTTTGGACCACGCCGAGCAGCAACGCGTCCTCGCTTGCACACAGCGCGATCAGTCCAGGCTGGACGTTGCCGAGAACCCGCTTTCGCCTGTCCTTGTGGACCACCTGGAGGGTGTCGCCCACGCGGGGGACCTGGACCGTGCGGGAGACAAGTTCCCGCGCGAGGCCGCGTTTGGCCTCGTCGTCGCCGTGCACCAGCCAGACTTCTTCCGGTTGGACCTGCAAGACGAGTTGCGCAAGCTCGCGGCGGTCGGCGTGCGCAGACAAGCCGTACAATTCGACGCGCGCCTTTACAGGCACGACCCGGTCCGGCAGGATCCAGCGCCGTTCTTCGGGCGGCTGCTCTGTGAGTCGCAGCAGTTGCCGACCCGGAGACTCCTCATCCTGGTAGCCGCATAAAAAGACCGCGTTTTCTTCGTGTCCCATGATCCCTTGTGCATATTGTACGGACGGACCGCCGTTTAACATGCCGGACGAACTGATGATACAGGCTGGTTTCTCCTGCAACACCCGTTGCCGCTCTTCACCGCGACGAATGAACTGAACGTCGTCTGGCGGAAACAGGCGCCCTTTTTCATGCAATTTGCGTTTCGCCGGTCCACGCAGCAGGTGCGGATAGGACTCGTACACCGGACAGATCGAGCGCACCAGGCCATCCACGACGATCGGAAATTCCGGAATCGACCGATTGTGCGCCATCGCGTCCAGCAGAATCATCAAGACTTCTTGCGCCCGCCCGACGGCGAACGCGGGAATCAAGACGAATCCACCGGCTTCGATCACCTTGGCCACCTGCTCGACGAGCGTGCGTTCCTGCACCGCCCGCGAATCATGCAGGCGCGCGCCGTATGTCGACTCCGTGATCACCACGTCGTAGGTGTCCCCTTTGGCAATGTACGCGCCGCCGATCAATCGGCCCGGCGTGACCGACACATCACCGGTCACGAGGACGCGGCCTTCGTCCGTGGCAAAGCCGATGGACACCGCGCCGAGAATGTGACCGGCCGTGTACGTCGCAACGTAGACGCCGTTCCACTGCATCGGGCGATCCTGCGGCAAGATGCGCACGCGATCCCACAATGCGGCCAGTTGCACCTCCGTGAAGAGCGCCCTCTTCCCGTCAGTCTCGCCCAAGCGCAACGCATCCTGCAGCATGATCCGGGCGATGTCCGCCGTGGGCGCCGTCATGAACACGGGAGCGTCCGGGTACAGATGCGAAACCGTCGGCAGCGCGCCGATGTGGTCGTGATGGGCGTGCGTGATAAAGATGGCCTCTATTCGGGCCTGCTCCCGTTCCAGCAGGGCCAGGTCCGGCAGCGGGTCTTGTTCGTCCATGCGCGCGCCGGCGTCAACCAGCCACTGCGCCAGCTGTGTTTGAAACCAAAGACAGGTGGCGCCAATATCAGTGCCGCCAAGAAATGTGACTTGCACGGTGCAACACTCCTCTTCCGTAGGCCCGCTCCGCTTCGCGACCGCCCTGCGCGGAGTCCTACTGACCGCCCGCCGCCCACGCCATGTCGCGCCGGGCCTCCCCGTCCGTCTCGCGCTCCCAGGCGGCGCGCACCGCCGCCGACGCCTGCTCCGGATCGATGCGTTCCAGCGCCCACGCAGCGCTGCCGCGAATCTCCGGACGCGCGTCGGCCAACAGTCCGATCAGTTGCGGGACTGCCTCGCGGTCCCGTGCGTTGCCGAGCGCGATCACCGCGTTGCGCCGCCATACCTGCGCGCCGCGCCAAGCGCCTGCCGTGTGGCCGTACGCGCGCGTGAACGCGCGATTGGACAACTCCAACACAGCGCGCAACTCCGGCTGGCCGAGTTCCGGGTCCAGGCGCCCCGCATCGTCGATGGCGGTCAGGCTCACCGCGTTCTTGGGGCAGACGCGCTGGCACGTGTCGCACCCCCAGACGCGGCGACCGAGCGGTTCGCGCAATTCCCGCGAAATGTGCCCCTTCATCTGCGTCACGAACGACAGACACAGCGACGAGTCCAGCACGAACGGCTCGCGCAGCGCACCTGTCGGGCACGCCTGCAGGCACAGGTCGCAGTCGCCGCAGCCATCCGCCGCGACCGATTGTTCCGGTTCGCCCGACGCCGTTTCGCGCAGCGCCGTCCCGCCAGGCGCAGTTTCGTCGAGCGCCCCATCAACGGTCACATCGGTGAGCAGCGTCCCGAGAAACACCCACGACCCGTGTTCCGGCGTGATGACACAGCAGTTCTTCCCGATAAAGCCGATGCCGGCGCGCTCCGCGACCGCTCTGTCCACCAGCGGCGTGGTGTCCACACCCGCGCGCCACAGGACCGCGCGTCCCACCTCCTGCTCGAGGCGCGCCGCAAGCGCCGTGAGCATCCGCCGCAGCGTCCGGTGGTAGTCCTCGCCGCGCGCGTACAGCGACACGACGCCGCGCCGCCCGGAGGGCCGCCGCTCGCCGAGCAGCGCCCGGTCGACGTACGGCAATGCGACGGCGATGAGGCTCCGCGCCCCCGGCAGGACCGTCTGCGGATCAATCCGCTCCTCCGGGACGGGGTGCTCGAAGCCGGACGCCCTGCCCTCCGCGTAGTACGTGCGCAGTTTCTGCAACAGATCGGCAAACGGTTCCGCGGTCGTCACGCCGACGGCGGAGAAGCCCAGTTCGACGCCCAGTTGCACCACGGTCGCGACGCTGATTTCACCGCGGACGTCAGACATCTGCGCTCACCCTGTCGAATCCGCGCGAATCGCTGCCCGCGCCAGCGCGTCGCAGCGCTCGTTGTACACATGCCCACTGTGCCCCTTGACTTTGCCAAAGGTCACCTCGTGCCCCTTGTCTTCGATCAATTCCACGAGGTCCTCCCACAGGTCGCGGTTCTTCACGGGCTCACGGTTGCTGTTCAGCCAGCCGTTTTTTCGCCATGTCACATACCAACGCTGCTTCAGTCCGTTGATCATATAGGCGGAGTCGCTGTACAGCGTGACGCGGCACGCCCGCTTGAGCGCGCGCAGCCCGGCGACCGCCGCCATCAGTTCCATCCGTTGGTTTGTCGTCTGCGGCTCGCGTCCGGACAGTTCGCGTTCCCGCTCTCCGACCACGAGAATCGCGGCCCAGCCGCCCGGCCCCGGATTGCCGCTGCACGCTCCGTCCGTATAGACGCTGACCTCCATGCGCCCATCCTGTTCCGGCCGCTCCGTCATTGCCTCACCACCACACCATTTTTGAAGTAACGGCACAGCGGGGCCAGTGCGCACTCGCCACACTTGGGAGTTCGGGCGGTGCACACCTGTCTTCCGTGGTAGATCAACCAGTGATGCGCGTTCGACCACTTCGCCCGCGGTATCCGGCGCATCAACTGCTGCTCGGTCACGGCTACATCCTCACTCTGCGCGAGCCCGATGCGGTTCGCGACCCGCTGCACGTGCGTGTCGACGGCGATCGCCGGCACGCCAAACGCATTGGACAGTACGACATTGGCGGTCTTGCGGCCCACGCCGGGCAGGGCCAGCAACTCGTCCATCGTTCCGGGCACCGAGCCGCCGCACTGTTCCACGATGATGCGGCTCGCACCGACGATATTCCGGCTCTTCATCTTGTATAGGCCACACTCCGCGATGAGCCGTTCAACGCGCAGGATATCCGCGCACGCCATACTCGCGGCGTCGGGAAATTCGGCGAACAGCCCCGGAGTGATCATGTTCACCCGTCGGTCCGTGCACTGCGCCGACAGAATCGTCGCGATCAGCAACTCAAACGCGTTCTGATGGACCAGCGCGCACTCCGCGTCCGGATAAAGTTCCTCAAGAATGCGCAGGACCTCCGCGGTGTTGACTCGGGGAAGCGGCATATGAACTCTCCGTTCGTGAATGGTGTCTCCAATGACCTTGCGCCCGTCCATTCGCCTTGTTCAACCCGATTCGGTCCGTTCTCCTGTCCCCTGATGGCTGTCTGCGGCCCGGGAGTAACGGGCCTGTGCAGCCCGGCGCACACGGTCCGGATCGGCGATCGCCCGCGTGAGCATGGCGCGCAGTGTGGGGGCGTGATAGACAATATCCATGGGGGAAACGGCCGGAAACCTGGACGACAGGGCGATGTACTCGCATACGGCGACGCTGTACGAATGCTCGGCGACGAGCGGTTCTGCGCCGGCGTAAATGCCGCGGACCGTTTCGCGCGTCCTGCCGTCTGCCGCCACGTCCGGCGCGGTTTCGATGAACGCGCCCGAAACGTGCAGACGTCCGATGTAGTGCGCGCGAAACCCGTAGCCAAAGCCTTCGGACTCGATCACCGACGGGTCCAGCCCGTCGTCGAGCAACTGCCTCACCGCTCGCCCCGTCATGCGCAGGGTGACGGCCCGCATCGGGGTCGCACAGACGGCGAGCAGGTCGCCGCGCCGAACCGTTCCCTCGCGCAGGGCGGCGTGAATCACGCCGCCATTGACCACCGCGATGTCCGCGTCGAGCTCGTCGCGCACGGCGTCGCACAAGAGATTCGCCAAGTCCGACTCTCCATGCAACGAGTGATGGAGCGGCCTGTCCAACACCGTGACCGGCGTGGCGAGTTCGCGCCGGGCCTCCCGGCTGTTGCGCAGCAGCACGGCGCGGGCTCCGTCGTGCTGTCGGCCGTCTGCGGGCGTGTGGACAAGGGTCGAGTCGACGCCTGTCACGCGCCCGCCCTCCACCCGCACGACCGTTCTCCCGAAGGCGCGGGCGTGCTTCCCCGCCTGGCAGATCCACGTGTCTCCGGCGAGCACGGCTGATTCGAGAAAATGATGGGAGTGCGCCCCGATGATAACGTCGACCGACATCCCCGCCGCAGCGATCTCCTTGTCGGCCTGCAGGCCCAAATGGGACAGCAGGATCACCACGTCCGCCCCACGGCGGCGCAGGAGACCGACCGTCTCTCGCACGGTCGCAAACGGATCGACCACGGGCAATCCAAGCGCCCGAAACGGCTTGTCAAACGGCACGGTAACGCCAAATACGCCGAGCCGCACGCCGCCCCGCTCCAGGATGTCGCCTTCGGCGCGCTGCCTGGCGGCCGTCTCGGGGACCGGGAGATTGGAGCAGTAAAGGGGTATCCCCGCGGTGTCCACGACCGCCTTCCAGTGCGCGCGGTCCAGCGTCAGCGTCTCGTTGTTGCCAAGGACCCAGCCATCGTAGCCAAGCTCGCGCAGCAGTTCCGCGTTGACCATGCCGCTGGTTCCGTTGGTCACGGGATCTGAACAGTCGATATGGTCGCCGAGGTCAAAGCACAGGGCGCTGCCCCCGGCCGCCGCCACACGCTGCCGCGCGTCGCTCAGTTCCTGCGCCAGGACGACGAATCGGTCCAGCTCACTATGAACGTCATTGGTATGAAAAATGTGCAGTTCCACGGGTTCCCCCCTGCTTCATCGGACGGACGGATACAGGGAGGCCAGAGTCAGGCACGTCGCCCGCACCATTTGCGCCGTCTGCGTTCGGGAGACAGCCTGTTCGCGCGGGATCTGCAGGCCAAACAGCAGGTCGCCCTGCTTGCGCTCGGCAGCCCGGTGGGCCAGTACCTGCAGGTCGCCTTCCGACAGGTCCCCCAGGGCGACGCCCTCCGGCGCCGTGTAGTCCGCATGGACCACAAAGGTCGACGGCAGCTCTCGCTTGATCCGGCCCGCCTCGTCGATCACGTGACGGGCGAATCCGGCCTTGCGCGGCGACTCGTAGATCACGCCGAACTGGACGAAGAGGTGCGTTTGCCAAAGGCCGACCATGAACATGGGCCACTGTTTGTAGCCCCGGGCATTCTCGCTAAACGCCACCCAGGAATCATTCGGCGCGTTGACCTTGCGGCGCGCATGCCTCGCCACGTGCGCGAAAAACGGCCGATCCAGCGCGTCGGACAATACGGGGGTCAGCCAGACGCCCATCTGTTCGAGCTTCGGGCGCAGCCGGGTCCGCAGCGCAGCCATTCGCGCTTCAAGCCCGGGAACGGCAAAGACGTCAAAGTCATGCTCGTCAAGCTGCGGAAATTGGTCCTCCACGATCGCTTGTTGCACCATTGTTTCCCGTGCCATCGTTTCCGGCGTCATCTTATTCACCCAGCCATTTACGCAGGATCTTGTCCGTGTCCATTTTGAACATCGACTTCGCGTACACTGCTTCGCATCCGGCCTCGCGGGCCTGGAGCAGCAGCGCCTTTTGCACGTGCGGTCCGTAAGCGATCACCTTGCAGTCACGCTGTTTCGCCAGGGCGACCAGAGTCGCCGTCGCAGAGGCGGCAGCCGTCAGGTCCAGCACCACAAGAGCCGGATGGACCTCGTCAAGACGAGTTTCAAAATCTTCGCGCGTCTCGACAATGGACACCGTGTCCAACGACTTTGCCGCGGCTTCGCGCAGGTGTACGGAAAACATCAGATCGGGCACGAATGCCAGGATTGCATGTCCCGCCACGGGAACACCCCCATCCAAATTCACTTCCATGGTTGCCATCTCCGCTGTCAAATAGACGGCGGCGGTACATGGGCGCAGGCTCTTGCCCCAACTATATCACGACCGCGCCCGTCGGTGGCGGCGGACCGCCCGACTGCCCTATAATATGGCGACACGGAAGCGGAGGGACACACATGATCGAACACCTTGTCGTCATTCGTTGGAAAGACGCCACTCCCCAGGCGCGGCGTCTCGGTATTCTGGAGCAACTCGCCGCACTGCGCGACAAACTGCCGGGAATTGTCGAATACCGCGTGGGAGAGAACTTTTCCGAGCGCAGCCAAGGATACCACGCGGCCATCACATCGACGTTCGCCGACGAGGCGAGCCTCGCCGCCTACGGCTCGCACCCTTTGCACCAACAGGTTGCCGGACAGCTTAAAGACGCGGCTGACTCGCTGATCGTGTTGGATTTCAGGCCGCTCTGACGGCTTTCCGTCCGGCCGGCGCGTTGGGCGTCCGTGCAAGCGGGCGCATTTTTACGCCCATTTTCACATATTTGCTCTATAAACATACCATATTGTATCTTCCGCCCCGGAAGCGCGTATCTTTCTTCCAAATTTCGGACATAAAGATATTATCAATGTTTGGAGGGATTTCGACATGGAATTGATGGAGCGATGGGCATCGCGCTCCGATGCCTGGACGCCCGAAGACGATGTTACGCTGGCCGAATTGGTGTTGCGTCACATTCGCGAGGGCAGCACACAACTGGTGGCCTTTGACGAGGCCGCCTCACTCCTTGGCCGCACTGCGGCGGCCTGCGGCTACCGCTGGAACGGCGTCGTGCGGCGGCACTACGAAGACCCCATCCGGGACGCGAAGCAGGTCCGCCGCAAGGCGCTGGAGGAGCGCAGGCACAGGCGCCCCAATCGCACGCAGATCACGATCGGGGGAGACAAGGAATTCACGCTTGACCTGTTGATTCGCGGTCTGCGCGACTTTGAGCGCCGCTACCACGAACTGACCGACGAGGTCGACCGGCTGCAAAACGACAAGGTTGATCTTGAAGGCCGCCTCGCGGAACTCGAGCGCCAGGGCACAACGGGCAGCGGCGTACTGCTCGCCGCCGCGACGCCGGAGCAGATCGCGGAGGACTCACGCGCTCTCCTGGCCATCATGGAACGCGCACGACGCCTGATCCAGACGGACAGCGGCGACGCCTTCAAGCCCCGTTTCCAGCTCGATGCTGTCGAGCGCGTCACCCAGGACTGAGACTTCCGTTTCCCGACCGGGGAACTGTGACGTTCGATCAGTCCGTCGCGGGTCTGTCCATCTATAGCGTTTGACTACAGCCTCAAACGCTATAGATGTCCTTTTTGGATTTCGCTGCGCGCTCTTTCACAGTTCCATTAGGGGAGCAGCGATAGCACGGAGGCGCCTGCGGACGCCTGCGGGTCATGTGCAGCACAGAACCGCCCGCGTTTTCCCGACAAGCGCCGCACGCTGTGGACGAATGCAGGCGAGAATACGCCCCGGCGCAGTCTCGCCTCGCGCGTCAGGCGGTCCAGATCGGCAAACATCCTTTCGCGCAGCAGCGCGCTGTATCCATAACGTGCTGCGTTGCGCTCGAACTCATCCTGATCCACGACCTCCACCGATCTTGCGCCGACCTTGACGTCAAGTTCCAAATCCACGTAGACGACGCGGCGGCGGACCCGGTCGACGCGCGCAACCGTACAGACGTTGCAGTAGTACTCGACGCCGCCCTGCTTGCACAAGACGGTCGCCTGGAAGTGGCGCGCGGCGAAAAAACACGAAAATACATCGTAGTCGCTCGACCAGATGCGTCCGTCGGCCTCCTGCACCGGTGACCGCGCAGGCACGTGCAACACGATGTCCGGAGCCATGCCGCCCTTGTACCAGAGACGCGGTTCCAGCAGATGGCAGCGGGTCCAGAAACGATGCGCGTCGCCGTCAAATTTGCGGCTCTCGATGCGCCACGGCCCACGTCCTGCCCGCGCGATCACGGCTCAGGCTCCGGGTGCTCAGGCGGACGGGCCTCCGGCGGCGGAACACTCGGCAACAGGTCGACAAAAATGCGGGCGCGAATAAGCGAACGGATGGCTATCAGGACGATCGGCCCGATCACAAGGCCGAAAAATCCGATGCTGCTCAGGCCGACGTACATCCCGAACATGGTCGCAAACGTTCCGAGCCCGACGCTGGTCGCCATGATCTTCGGTTCGATGGTGTGCCGCACGAGCGACGCGACCGCCTGCAGCAGCAGAATCTTGATGGCGAGAATCACGTGTCCCCCGACAAATGCGCCGGCGGCCCAAGGCAACGTCACGATTCCCGAACCGACCAGCGGCACCCATCCCGTCAGGCCGATCGCAAGCCCGAGGATGAACGCGTAGCGGATGTGCATGGCGGCCATCCCCACAATACAGATCAGGCTCGTCACACCGATCAGGATCAATTGGGTCCGCAGCATCCCCGCGATGGCGCGGCTCACGTCCATCGCCACAACCTCAAGCTTCGGAGCCCACCCCGGCGGCAGCGCCCGCCTGAGCAGGGACAGCAATTCCACACGCTGCGCGAGGAAGAAGTACGCCGCGACGACCGCGATGATTCCGATGATAATCGTGTCAGGCAACAGCGCCACCCCCGTCACGACGGAGGCAAACAGCGTCGCGACGAACTGTTTCGCCTGTTCGACCGCGCCGAGCGCAGTGGACTGGAAGGTCGTCACGACTTTCGGAGGCAGGTGCCCATACACCGCCATGCCCTGGTGCAGGACGCTCTCCGTCCAGCGTCGCCAGTAGGCGAAGTAGACGGGAATGGCCTGCGAGAATCCAACCGCCTCCTGCGCCGCCTGGATGACCACGAAGGTGAGCAACGCCACGGCCCCCGCGACGGCGGTCGTCATCGCGACGATCACCGCCCCGTGTTCGGACAGTCCGGTCGACCGCAACGCGCGAACGAAGGGAAAGAGGGCTGCGGCGATCAGGAGGCCGAGGACAAACGGCAGGACGTACACGAACAGGTGGAGGAACAGTTCCGTGACGATCAGCAGAAAAGCCAACAAGGCGGCTATCTCCATGACGCTTCGCAGATAGCGTCGCATGTCGCGGTCAAGGGTCCGCATTCCCCGGTCCGGTCCGCGCCGTTGCTCTCTCATCCTTGCACCACACCTCTCTTGAAGGGTCGCCGCACCCGGCGAGACGGCCTCTACTCGGGCAGAACGATCACGAAGCGGGCGCCGCCGCGTTCCGCATTTGCTGCCGTGATGGTTCCCCTGTGTTTGTCCACGATCGCCTTGGCGATCGACATGCCAAGGCCGGTGTCGCCCTGCGGCCCGCGATAAAACCGTTCAAACACCCGCGTCAAGCCATCCGGATTCAGTCCGTCGCCGTCGTCCTCGACGATGATCTCCACGCCCCCCGCGGCAGTCCTGCCCGCCGTGATGCGCACCCTCTGGCGCGCGTGCCGAATCGCGTTGGACGCGACATTGAGCAGCACCTGGGCGAGTTTGTCCTTGTCGGCAAGGCATGTCAGGCTTTCCGCGGGCGTGACCGGAGCCACGAGGACACCCCTGTCTCTCGCCATCGGGCGCACCCGTTCAATGGTCTGGTATATGACCGCAGTGACGTCGCATTGTTCGAAATTATACACCTCGTCCAGCGTTTCGAGTTTCGAGAGATAGATCAACTCGTCGACCAGGTGCTTTAGCCGGACGCTCTCCTGAGCCACGATATCCAGAATGCGGAAGGACTCCGACGATTCGAACATTCCGTCGCGCAACCCCTCCGCATACCCGCGGATCGCCATGAGCGGCGTCTTCAGTTCATGCGACGCATTTTGCAGGAAGCGTTTTTGCGCATCGTCGAATGAGCGCAGCGATGTCACCATATCCGCGAACGCCGTGCTCAGTTCCTCCCACTCGTCCCCCGTGTGCAGCGGCGCAACCACCGAGAAATCACGCTGCCGCACGCGGTTGGCGGCGTCCTTGAGCACCCAGATGGGCCGCATCATCCGCCTTGCGAGCAGAATGCCGACAAGCGCGATGATGACGCTGGAAATGATCAGTCCCTGCGTCACGGACCACCAGATCTGCGAAGTGATGCGCCGCAGGTCCGACAGGTTTGTGAACAGGGTGAGCACACGGGTGTTGATCCGCACAAAGTATTGGCTGCCCCGCAGGTTCAGGTTGCTCGGCAACGAAATGTGCGGCAACTGCATCGGCACGCCCGACAGATAATGAAACGGCAGCGCGACGATCTCATACTGCGGGTCGTTGGCGGGATACACTCCGGAACTGATTCTGCCGTCGAGCGCGCGGGAGATAAGGGGACCAGTCTGCGGCAGGATGCCGGACTCCTCGTGGGTAAACGTCCCCCCCAGCACTCGCCCTTTCGCATCGATGACCGCGTACTTGGCCGGGACGTTCTGCGCCGCGACCGACACCGTGAAGACCTTCGCACTCCCCTTGGAACCGCTCTTGTGCGCCGGTTCGTGTGCGTGCGTCTGCACCAGTCGGCCGAACAGCTCATAGTTTGAGATGATCTGCCTTCCGTACACGACAAGACTCTGCTTGGTGGTGCCGATCACGTAGCCGTGAATGGTCCGGTTCGTCAATGCGCCCGCCAGCACGAGCGACGCCGCCACCATCACCAGGTACACTGAAACCACCTTGAAGGCAATCGATGTTCTCAAGAGCCCACCTCGCCAAAAGCGCGCCGGGACCTGCCCGCCCTCGGCTATCCTTCGATTTTGTATCCGTAGCCCCAGACCGTTACGATCTCCGCGTGAGAACTCGCCGCCAACAATTTCTTGCGCAGGCGCTTCACCAGGTCGTCGATGGCCCGCTCATCGCCGATGAATTCGTACCCCCACACCTGCGTCAACAACTGTTCGCGCGTAAAGGCGTGGTTCTTGTGACGGATGAGAAACGCCAGCAGTTCATACTCTTTCGTGGTCAGGGTCATGTCCGCCTGGGCCGACGTGATGCGCCGCTCCGCGTCGCGCAAGACCAGGTCGGCGCACGTCGGCATGTCCTCGTCGGGTTGCCCCGGCCCTGAGGACAGCGGGGAGGCGGGACGCAGGCGACGAAACACGGTGCGAACGCGCGCCACCAGTTCGCGCGGCGAAAAAGGCTTTGACAGATAGTCGTCCGAACCGAGTTCCAGTCCGATGATCCGGTCGACCTCCTCGTCCCGCGCCGACACCATGATAATCGGAATCTCGCTGCGCGCCCGCACCCACTTGCACAGGTCGTAGCCGCTGAGCCCGGGCAGCATGATGTCGAGGACCAGCATATCCGGAAGGCTGTCTTCCATCGCCGTCTGCGCATCCTCGCCGGAGGCAAAACTCGCGACGTCATAGCCGTCGCGCGTCAGGTACCGCTCCACGACGGTCCGTACGCTGTCGTCGTCGTCAACCACGAAAATCATGCGCCGGCGCTCCACGCCATCCCCTCCTTCGCCCACCGTCACGCACCGGGCAACCGGTTGGCGCGAATGATGCGATTCCTGGCCACGAAACCCGCTCCGGCAAGGGCCAGCCCGGCGGCGCACAGCAGCAGTCCCGCCGCGCGATTGGCCGGCATGATGTATGCGCCCAGGGCAAGGAGTCCCATGGTCACCACAGCCAACGCGAAAAATGCTCCCTTTACACCTCTTGACATCACAGTCCCTCCCGTCGCTCGCTGATCCGCTCGCGCAACAGCGTGCGGTACATCGCCAAATGCCGTTCCGCCGCGTCCTCGTCCATCTGCACGACGCTGTCGTGCAGCGCCCGGTGCAGCGCGACAACCTCCCGCTGCACCTTCTCCTCCGCTCCGAGCCAGCGCAAGACCCCTGACAAAGGATGGTACAGGATGCGCACGATATTGGCCGCCGTGGGATTCCCGGCTGCGTCGGCCAGAGTCAGGTGAAAGTCTCCTTCGCCCTTTAGAATCAAAGAGAGATCCCCGACGCCGGTCTCCATCGTGAAGAGCGCCTCGGACAGCGCGCGGCAGTGCTCGTCTGACCGTCGTCGCGCCGCGGCGCTGGCGATGCCCTTTTCCAGCCACATGCCCACCTCGAGCAACGCGCGGGCATCCGAAGAACCCATCAGCACGGCGGCGTGCACCGGCCGCAGGAAGGCGTCTTCGGCAAACGGTTTCACGTACGTTCCGTCGCCATGGCGCAATTCAAGCAGTCCCTTGCCCACCAGCATGCTGCACGATTCCCGCAACACCGCCCGCGACACGCCAAAGTGCGCGGCGAGAGTGGCCAAAGGGGGCAATCGCTCCCCAAGCCTCCACTCGCCGCGCACGATCAGCGATTCGATACGATCCGCCACATCGAGATACAGCGGCCTGCTCTCCTTCTTGCCTCTGCCGGCCATCGCGGTCAATCCTATCTGCGGGACTGAACGTTCAGTCCAAACAATTGGAGGATAAAGAGAAACAGGTTGAGGAAGTCGAGGTACAGGTTCAACACCATCATCGGGACCTGTTCCGCCGCAACCCCGTAGCGCGTCAAGCGGTTCAGGTCAAACAGCATGAACGCGACAAACACGCAGATGCCAAGGTACGTGTAGATAAGCTGCAGCGCGCCGCCCAGCGGAAAGAATATGCTGACCACGGCGAGCAAAAGCAGCGTGATCAAGCCTACGCTCGCCAACATGCCCAACCAATGAAAATCCACGCCGCGCCGGCTCGCGACAAACGCCGAAAGCCCAAAGGCGCCCGCGGTTACGAGAAACGCCTCTTCGACCACCTGCACCCCGAGCATCTGCGAATAGACAATCAGCAGCGGGGTCACGGTCATGCCCGACAGCAGCGTGAAGGCGAACAGAAACGTCCAGCCGACGACGCGGCGTCGGCGAACCACCATGGCGGTGACCATCATGCCCATCTCGACAAGCCACAATGGAAAGTACAATGCAGGAGGCAAGTACTGCCCAACATAGGCTCCGAGAGCGGCAAACGCCAACGACGCCGCCAGGCCCAACATGACCCTGTTGCGCATCAAGCGGACACTCACCTGTTCGTACATGCCAAGCCGCCTCCTCCCGACAGAGTGCGCCGTGCGAGACGCCTGTCGATTTGCGTATACTCCCGGCGTATACACGGTTTATTGTACATCTTTTTTCGCAGACCGTCACGAGCGCCCGACAGGGGTTACACCCGGCGGCGCCAGCCGCCGGCGGCAACCGGCGCTCAGCAACCGCCGAAATCCCCGGCGCCGGCCGCAACGGAAAAGGAATCGCGGGCAGGGTTATAGAAAATCTGCACGCGCCCGCGCACGACCGTTCTGGTAAACGGGTCGAGCGCAAACCGCACATCTTTCACGTCAATAACCTCATCCCGGTCGTCTCGCTCATCCAGAGCGATCGTGAAACGCACCCCGCCTCACCCGGGCGCCGCCACGACGCGTATGATGAGATCCCCGGCGTCCTCCTCGTCGCGGATCTCCCGCAGGCGCCGCGCGCCGTCATCCGTAATTTCAATCATGTCCGCCCCGTCCCCCCCGCGCATGATCGGCAAGCATCCGCAGGAACACCCGCCCGAAGGGCAGCGCAGCGCGCTGGCCCGCGTCGGCGTAGTGAAACGAGCCGTCTGCGCACACGTCACTGTCAGAGTACGCCGCAAACAGGTCGATTGTCCAGTGCAGGTGGGAGAATGCATGTGTATACCGGCCCAGGGGCCCGGATACTGCGACATCCCGCCCCGTGATCGAACGGGCCAACTCCGCCGTGGCTTGCCGGGCCGTCGCTTCCTCCGTCGCGGTCTGCGGCAACTGCCACAGCCCCGCGAGCAAGCCGCGACCCGGCCGCTGGCTGACGCAGACCGCGTCGCCGCACTGCAGCAGCAGCGCGCCATAGTGCTCCTCCCGCGCCGTCCGGCTCGCCGACCGCATCGGCAGCTGCGCCTGAACGCCCGCGGCGCGCGCCGCGCAGTGCGCCTGCACCGGGCACTCCCCGCAACGGGGACTCTTCGGCGTGCACACCAGGGCGCCAAGGTCCATCAACGCCTGGTTGAACGCGCCCGCCCTCGCGTCCGGCAGCAATTGCGCCGCGATTTGCGTGACGGCGCGCTTCGTGGCCGGCGCCTTGATGTCTTGCGCAATCGCGTACAGGCGGGCGAACACACGCAGCACATTGCCGTCCACAGCCGGTTCCGCGCGTCCGTAGGCGATCGAAGCCACCGCTCCCGCCGTGTACTCGCCGATGCCCGGCAGCTTCTTCATCTCCCCGGCGCTGTCGGGCAGCACCCCGCCGTACGCGGCCTCGACTTCCCGCGCCGCCGCCTGCAGATTCCGCGCCCGGGAATAATAGCCGAGGCCCTCCCACAGCTTCAGAACGTCCTGCTCGGGCGCGCGGGCAAGCTCGCCGATCGAAGGGAAGCGCTCCATGAAGCGCTGGAAATAGGGAATTACCGTATCGACGCGTGTCTGCTGCAACATGATCTCCGAGACCAGCACGCGGTAAGGGTCCGGACTCGCGCGCCACGGCAGGGAGCGCGCCGCCTGGCCGTACCACGCCAGCAGGTCCTGGACAAACTGGCGTCCGTCCACAACTCAGACCAGCTTTTCCGGATTGAGCAGGAGCAGTTCCGGCACGACGAAGCGGCCGTCCTTGCGGATCAGCCGGTCGTCAAACCAGATTTCGCCGCCGCCGTATTCCGGGCGCTGAATGCAGACCAGGTCCCAGTGAATGGCGGACTCGTTGCCGTTTGGCGCCTCGTCGTAGCAATTCCCCGGAGTGAAATGGAAACTGCCGTCGATCTTCTCGTCAAATAGAATGTCCTTCATCGGCTCGCGAATATACGGATTCAGGCCGATGCTGAATTCCCCGACGTAACGCGCGCCTTCGTCCGTGTCAAACACGTGCCGCGCTCGCTCCGGATCATTGGCGGACACCTCGACGATGCGGCCCTCTTCAAAACGCAGCCTGACGTTCTCGTAGATGAACCCGTCGTACGGCGACGGCGTATTGAATTGCACCACGCCGTTCACGGACGTACGGACGGGCGCCGTGAACACCTCGCCGTCGGGAATGTTGTTCTGGCCAGCGCAGGGAATCGCAGGAATGTCCTTGATCGAAAACCGGAGGTCGGTCCCCGGCCCTTTGATGTGCACCCGATCCGTCGCCTGCATGAGTTCCTTGAGCGCTTCCATGGCGTCGCCCATCAACGCGTAGTCGACGGTGCAGACGCGGAAGTAGAAGTCCTCGAATTCGCGCGTGCTCATGCCGGCCAATTGGGCCATCGCGCTGTTCGGATAACGCATCACGCACCACCGAGTGCCCTTGACGCGCGCGAAGGAGTGCACGGGACTGTGGTAGATCCTCTCGTGCGCCGCCATGCGGTGTTGCGGTACATCCGCGTACTCCGCCACATTGTCCCAGGCGCGGACGGCCACGTAGCAGTCCATCTGCTTCATCAGCGCCTCGTCATTCTGCGCCTGCAGGGCCAACTGCTCGTCTGTCGCATCGCGCAGCCACGCGCGCCACAAGGTGGGTACGCGCGCCTGAAAAAACGGCCTTCCCCCCACCCGGTACGCCGCTTCAATAAATTCCTCTGCCAGTTCAATTCCAGAGCCAAACACTTCGATGAGAATGTTCTCCCCCGCCTTCAGGCGGCAGGACTGGCGAACCACGCTTTCGGCCAGTTGTGTTGCCCGCGGATCCCGCATTTGGCCACCCTCTTTCGCTTCGCATTTTACCACACGGTGCGCACAGAGGATAAGATTTCAACCGCATGGCTCTCATCCGTATGAGCAAACTAAACGCGGAGGTGTTGCAACATGTGGGCTTTTATTGATGGCATGACGCGAGGACCAAGGCGGGCCGGCCCGCGGCCGTTTGCGCAGACATGGCCGATGATCGTTGGCGCGGGGATGGGAATCGCCGCGTGGGAATTCGCCAAACGGCAGAACTACAGCTGGTTTCGCCGGACGGCGGGCAGGGTCGCCGACAACGTCGTCGACACTGTTTCGGAGAAACGGCGTCAGATGGCCGACGCGGCGGACTGAACCTGACGCGACGCAGAGGCGCGGAACCCGCGGGCAGAAGGACGGTGCGCGTCTTGGGGAATTGTGAAATGCGGTCGGTCCGTCGCAAGCCTGTCCCTATGGAGCGTTTGACGGAAATCGCAAACGCTCCATATGCCCGGTTTCGCTTTCTCTGCGGACCGTTTCACAGTTCCCCCAGACTGCCCGCGATCCGTGAAGCCTTCATTTTTCACATATTTGTCACAGTTCATCCGCGCCAGAGGCGATATAATAAACCAGATGGCATAACGTCATAACAATATGATCTATCCTGAAAAAACGGGATCGCCCGTAGCGTCGCATGGTCGCCTGCTCGATGGATCCGAATCTTCATGTTTGTCGGGCGAACGGGAGAAGACGGTCATGCGGATTCCATTTGAAAGCGGGTGCGATCATGGCAATGGTGCGCGCCGGATACCCGCTCTACCTTCAACTGCGATCATGGCTGATGAAGAAGATCGAGTCCGGAGAATGGCCCGAGGGCACCATGATCCCGACAGAACACGAGCTCATCGAGCTCCATGGCGTGTCGCGGACCACCGTCCGGCAGGCCGTGCAGGACCTCGTCGGAACCGGAAACCTCGTGCGCCAGCAAGGGCGCGGCACGTTTGTGGCGCGCAAGGAGAGCCTGTCCACATCGTCGCCGCTGTACGGCTTCTTTGAGGAATTCGACCTGTTGGGCAGGCGCGCGACCGTCGCGTCCGCCGATCTGTCCCTTGTGCGCGCGGACGCGACCGTCGCCGCGCACCTGCATCTCCCGCAGGACACGGTTGTTGTGCGGATATTCCGCCTCGTGCACGAAGGGAGCAACCCGGTCTTTTACGACGAGAGCTTCCTTCCGGAGGCAGCGCACCCGCTGCTCGCGGGGCGCGACGTCCGGCAACTGCAGATCTACCGGGCGCTGGAGCAGCACGGCGTATCGATTTCCGCCGGCGAACAGACCATTACCGCGCAGGCGGCCGATGGAACGGACGCGGCGTTGCTGTGCATCGCCCCCGGCCAGCCCGTGCTGCGCATCGAACGCACGACGCGGGACGGGACCGGTCGCCCCGTGGAGTACGCGTGCGCGCACTACCGGGCGGAGAGCTACGAGTACCGGGTCCGTCTGGCGCGCCGGACAGAACCGGTCGACTGACCGGATGACGCAAAGAAGTGGCACCCTTCGGAGAGGATGAACACAACATGAGCCATTCCGTCCCTGACGCGATGCACTCCCTGCCCCTGCGCGGCCTGACAGCGCGGCCCAATTATCACTGGTTCGTCGTCGCGACCGTGTGCATCGGCGCGTTCATGGCGGCGCTCGACGCGAGCATCGTCACGGTCGCCCAGCCGGCCATCCAGGCGAAGTTCCACACCACCGTGAGCGCCGTCGAGTGGGTCGCGTTGGCGTACCTGCTCACGCTCACGGCGCTGCTCGCCATGTTCGGCCGCCTCTCGGACATCCTCGGCCGGCGGCCCCTGTACACCATCGGCTTCAGCGTGTTCATCGTCGGGTCGGCGCTGTGCGGGGCGTCTCAGAGTCTGGCCTTTCTCATTGTCATGCGCATCCTGCAGTCCGTCGGCGCCGTGATGCTGCAGGCCAACAGCGTGGCCATCATCACCGCCGCGGTTCCAGAATCCGTGCGGGGCAAGGCGATCGGCATCCAGGGGTCCGCGCTGGCTGTCGGGCTGTCGCTCGGCCCGACCATCGGCGGCCTGCTGATCGCGGGCTTCGGATGGCGGGCCATCTTCTATGTGAATGTTCCCGTCGGCATCATCGGCACGACGCTTGCGGCGCTCATCCTGCCGCGCGACAAGCTGCGGGAGACCGCGCGCAAGGAGCGCTTCGACTACCTCGGCGCCGTGACGCTCGCGATCGCCCTGGTCGGCATGATGCTGGGACTGAACCAGGGGAATTCGCGCGGCTGGGCGTCGCCGTTCATCCTTGCCTCGTTCGCGGCGGGGGTTTTGTTCACGCTTCTCTTCATCGCGATCGAGAAGCGGCATCCGTCTCCGCTCGTCGACCTCTCGCTGTTCAAAATCGAGCAATGGACTTGGGGGAACATCTCGGGATCCCTGTCCTACGCGCTCATGTACGGCGTCCTGTACGTCGTGCCGTACTTCTTTGAGGACGTCATGGGCAGGAGCGCCGCGCAGGCAGGGCTGCTCACCACACCGCTGCCTGTCGGAATGATGCTTCTGGCGCCCATCGCCGGGCGCATCTCGGACCGATTCGGGTCGCGCGGACCGACCACGGTCGGCATGATCGTCTCCACCGTCGCCGCCGCCGGCCTCGTCCTCATCAGCCTGCAGGTGTCATACATCTATCTGATTGCGGCGCTCCTGCTGATCGGCGTCGGCATGGGCGTCTTCACGCCTCCGAACAACAGTTCTGTCATGGGCGCGTCGCCGCGCAACCGGCTGGGCGTGTCCTCGGGCATTCTGAACATGTCGCGTTCGCTCGGGCAGAGCTTTGGGATCGCGTACGCGTTCACAATTCTCGAAGGCGTCATGCTCACCATGGGATACGGCTCGTTTCAGGCGCCCCACGCCGACCTGATCGTCGCGTTTCGCTGGTCGTTCGCCGCGGTCGCGCTGCTGGGCGTGTTCGCCGCGCTGATCTCCGCCCTGCGCGGCAATGTCGCCAAGAGCGAAACGAGCGCCGAAGCGCACGCCATCGAAATCTGAGCGCGGGATCCAGGCGCGCCAAGGGCACGCTCCAGGACACAGCGCACCGTCCACCAAACAGGCGCACCACTCCGGACGCACCGCCCGGGCACGGATCGGACACGGCGTCCGCGGCCCTGGCGCGCGCTGTCCGGAGCGGTGCGCCTTGCGCCACTGGCATCATCGCCGCCCGCTACAGAGAACGAAAGAACACATAGCCCACAAGGGGCAAGGCAACCAGCACATAAAGCCGCAACGCCCACATCGCGATCAACATACCCGGCGTCAACCGTCTGCGACCCAGCGGGGTGCGGCGCGCATCCGACAACTGTGACGGCTCCAGGACATCTTCCAGGTCCGCTCCCGACCAGGCGGATTCATCCGCAATGCTGATTCGCATAAAATTCACCTCTTCAGTGCTAACGGTCTTGACTTCCTATGTTGCATTATAGCACATTTTTTAATGTGCGGCAAAACTTTTTCCCTTGATCAACATTGTATGTACGCGACGGTTCATGTGCGCCCGTGTTCTTCCGCTTGAAGCCGGGCGACTCTTCGGATAGGATTGTGTCGCGGAGATTGCATCGGGGGAGTGGTACTGTGTCCATCAGGGCCGCCGTTCTGAACGCCGTTCTGGTCATCATCGTGGCGCTTGTCGCCCTCCAGACGGCAGTGGTCGTCAGTTCGGCCATTGCCACGCGTTTTCGCCGGCGCAGAGACGCGATTTTCCCAAATCGGCAACCGGCGCGCCTGTCCGAGGTCGCCGAGGACAACGTGGTGACACTCTACACCTACGGCATGGACCTGTACGATGCCATGTTGCAGGACATCCGCAAGGCCACGCAGACCATCTGCATCGAGTCCTTCATTTGGAAAGGCGACACCATCGGCTCCGCCTTCAAAGAGGCGATTATCGACCAGGCCAAGCGGGGCGTCGAAGTATTTGTAATTTTTGATTCTTTCGCAAATATGGTAGTTCCCCGCGCCTTCAAACTGTTTCCCGATAATATACATACCTACCGTTACAGAGCATGGCGCCGCCCGCTTGACGTCATCGACCCGCGACGCCTCGCCCGCGACCATCGCAAGCTGCTCATCGTCGACGAGCGTATCGGCTACCTCGGCGGTTACAACATCGGCGACCTCTACGGCGCGAAATGGCGCGACACACATGTGCGCATCGAGGGCGACGCGGCGCGGCAACTGCACGCGTCATTTGCCGATTTCTGGACGGAACACGCCGGCTCGGCCGTGCGGCCGAAGGCGACGCAGGCGCCCGCGCTGCAGCCGCACGTTCGCCTTTACATCAACAATCCGACGCGCATCATGTTTCCCATCCGTTCCATGTACATCGAAGCGATCGATCTTGCCAAGGACCGGATCCTGCTGACAACCCCCTACTTCGTGCCCGACCGCTTCGTCCTCGAGTCGCTCATCCGCGCCGCGAAGCGCGGCGTGAGCGTCCAGTTGCTCGTACCCGAACAGTCCAACCACCTTCTGGCGGACTGGCTCGCGCGAACGTACTTCACGAAGTGCCTCAGGCGCGGCATCCGGATCTTCCTGTACCAGGGCGCCATGATCCACGCGAAAACGGCGACGATCGACGGTGAATGGACCACTGTCGGGACGGCCAACCTGGACCGCCTCAGCCTGATGGGCAACCACGAAGTGAACGTCGAGTTTTTTGGCGCGCAACTTGCGCGCCAAATGGAGGACATCTTCATCGAGGATCGCGCCCATGGCCGCGAGCTGCTGCTGCATGAGTGGCTGAAACGTCCGCTGGTGCAGAAACTGGGTGAGCTCGTCCTCTCGCCGTACTGGCCGTTTCTGTGACGCGTGATGCCCGATGGCCGTCTCATCCGCGTCGGGCGGGCGTCTTTGGACGGAAAATGGCCGGCCGGCCATCGGGGCCGTAGAGCGGTCGCCGCACAAGCAGCCCTTTGAACCCCTCCCAGTCAAATGGCACAAACGGCCACAGATAGGGAACGCCGAACGACTTGGTGAACGCGAGCACGAGGAAGATCACGACAACGCTTCCGGCATAACCCCATATCCCCAAGGTCGACGCCGCGGTGATGACAAACAGGCGCACGAGGCGGTTGGCGGCTCCGAGTTCGTGGGAGGAAATCGCGAACTGGGCGATGGCCGCCACCCCCATGAACACCAGCACCTCTGGCGTCACGAGATCCATCATCGTCGCAAACTGGCCGAACACCAGCGCCGCCACCACCCCGATGGCCGTCGCGAGCGCCGTTGGCGTGTTGATGACGGCCCGCTCAAACAGGTCCACCCCGATCTGCGCCAGGAAGAACTGCACTCCGAGCGGCAGCGGCAGGTTCTTTGGGATGAACAGCGGCGCAAACCATTTCGGCACCGACGCGGCGTTTTGCGCCAGCACGATAAAGACGCCAGGGGCCAGCACCGACATGAGTGATCCGACGAGCATGACCCAACGCATGTATGTGCCATTGATCGGATAGCCATGGTAGTCCTCGATGTGATGGATGTGGTGGAAGATGGTCGTGGGCAGGACAATAGCCTCAGGCGTCGTGTCCACGACGATCACGATCTGGCCCTCCACGAGCGCTTGCGTCGCGACATCCGGTCGCTCCGTGTAGCGCGTGATCGGGAACGGATTCCACGCGACGTGGCCGATGCTCTCAGTCACCGCCTGTTCTCCCATGGCCACGACGTCGGCGTCGAGCGCCTTGAGGCGCCCCCGCACGTCGTCGACCAGTTCTTCGCTGGTGACGTCCTGCAGGTAAATCAGGGAGACGTCCGTCTGCGATCGCGTGCCCAGTTGCATCAATTCCACCCGCAATCGCGGGTCGCGCATGCGGCGCCGGATCAGGGCGACGTTCATGAGCATGGTTTCGACGAATCCGTCCCGCGGGCCGCGAACGAGCCGTTCGACTTCCGGCTCCTGGATTCCCCTCATCGGATAGATCCGCGTGTCGATCATCAGCGCCTGGTCATATCCGTCAAGAAATGTGACCATCGGTCCGGACAGGATGTAGCGCACCGCATCTTGCATGCGGTCGACGATCTGCACCTGGACAAACCCGATCGTGACATTCAGGTAAGCAACCAGTTCGCTGATTGCAAACGCGTGGTCCCTGTGGCTCTGAACAAACTCTTTGAGCGTCATCTCGAGATTCTCCACGATCAGCACCATGTTCATCGTCAAGAAATAGCCATTCACCGTATACGACGTCATTTTTACACCGTCGAACACGAACGGTTTCGCGATGAGATCCCAACTCACGCCAATTCCAAGCAGTTGCTTGAGGTACTCGTCGTTGTCCTGCAGACACGTCGAAATGCTCACCTGTCCGACAGTTTCCATCGCAGTCCTCAATGGCGTTCCCTCCCAAACGGCGCGCCGCTTCACGCGGTCGCGACGGCCCTGTGCGACAGGCCGTTCCGGGGAAGTATGCAACGTTCGCCGGCGGTGTATGCAGCCTGAGCGGCGCGGGACAAAAACGGGCGCAAAAGAAAAATGTTTAGCAAAAGCACATGTAGCCGAAACTTTTCTTGTGGCAAAACGTCTATAATGTAGATGATCGTGTGCGCGACAATCGCACAGAGAGGTGATTCGGCCATGTCCATGCAGAATCTGCGGTATCCTTTCATGCTGGCGACGGCGCTTGTCTTTTGCGCGGTTTTGCTTGTCAGCGCCACAAAGGACGGATCTGCGGCCGCGCCTTCAGTCGGTCAGGTACCGGCGGGCTGGGTGGCCCAAAACAATCGCGGCCTTGTATCGTTCGCATATCCGGGCAACTTCACGCCAGCAGGCGACGGGGGGCCAGGTTTCACGCTGGTGGGCGGCGCATTGCAAAACAAATCGCACACGGCCTATGACCTGTTGCTTGGCGTCGCCGTGAATTCCACGGCGGGAGCAACCGTCCAGACGGTGCAGCAACAATTGCGCACCATGTACGCGAGCGACCGTCTTTTGATGAGCGGCCCTACTCCGTACGGGACAGAGCTTTCTTTCTCCATGCCTGGCGGCATCACATACGACGTGTATCTTGCTCCGGTGGGGAACTCCGTCCGCGAAATCATCGTGAACAACGAGCACTCCAACAGCAGCTACAACTCACTCATCAACACGTTTCTCTCCACCGTGCAAAATGTACCCCAACCCACCGGCCAGAATGCGTGATGCAGGCGCAAGGCGCGGCCCGCGACCCTTTTTGCTTCCCTGGCGGACTGGATCGTCCAAATCAGGGCATGCGGACTGTATCACATCCCCTGGGGAGTTTGATTGACGCTCCGCGTTTGGATACACTGGGGGGAGTCCATCGCCGCAGATCATGGGCGGCGACGGCTGTAGGACGGGGCAAAAGGGGGTCCTCAACGATGAAAACCATTACGGCTGCGGAATACGGCACGCTCGTGACGAAGGCAACGAAGCCCGTTGTCCTTGACTTTGCCGCTGACTGGTGACCGTCTTGCCGCATGCTGAGACCGGTGGTCTCCAAGCTGTCCGATACGGACAAAGATGTGGAGTACTTCTTTGTGGACGTTGACCGGACACCGCAACTGGCAAGCCAGTTCGGAGTCCGCAGCATCCCGACGCTCGTCCAGATCAAGAATGGCCGCGAGACGGCGCGCCGCGTGGGCTATGCGCCCGAGGCGGAAGTCAAACGCTTCGCGCATTCCTGAGTCCGCCGCACACGATGCCAGGCAAGGGGCCGCCCCTGCCTGGCATCGCGCCATGATCCTGTATCCTCACACCCCACTCCCCCGCAGCGCCGCCGCCTTCGATTCAAACCGCACCCGCTCCTGGTCCGGTGCGTGGCACGGCGGCGGCCCGACCGGGCGCTCAGTGTTGACCCGCGCCCCTCGCAACGGGTAAAATGAAATTAAAAGCAATTACACATGCTGGGGGAACGCGCGTGAAATACAAGATCGTGATGTTCGACGTGGACGGTACACTGCTCAACACCAGGCGGCAACTGTCCAACGAAACCATCTCCGCCGTCCGCCAGCTCCGCTCACACGGAGTGACAAGCGCCATCGCATCCGCACGGACGCCGTACAACATTGGCGAGTGGCTCCAGGCGCTGCAGATTGACACGTACATGGTGTACAACGGGTGTCTCGTGATTCACGAGGGCGCAGTCCTGCACCAGGAAATGATTGACCCGGTCATGGCGCACACGCTGATCGACGATGCGGTCCGGCGGCGTCATTCGGTCATGCCCGAGGGGCTGGATCGCTTCTCGCTCATCAGCGAACAGCCGGACGTCATCATCGACACGTACGCCAAGGCGTGGGACCACTCGCGGCGCGTACCGTACGAGGATTTTCACCAGCCGATTTCGCAGATCGACCTGTTCTGCGCGAGCGACGAGGTCGCACCCTACATATCGGCGTACTCCGATCTCACGTTTTATCCCTGGGTGTCCCGCCCCAACGCATTCAACGTCATTCCAAAGGGCGTCTCAAAAGCGCGCGGATTCGAGCTCATACTTCAGAAAATGGGGATTTCGCGCGAGGAAGCGGTTGCCTTTGGCGACGGTCCGAACGATCTTGAGATGCTGACGTTCGCCGGGACAGGCGTTGCCATGGGCAATGCCGTCCCCGAACTGAAAAACAGGGCCAGCTACGTCACGAGGCATGTCGACGATGATGGAATCGCCCACGGTCTGCGCCATTTGGGAATCATTTGACCCAGGGGCCAGGACTCAAGACAGGGGGAACTCACCATGATGGATTCAATCGCCGCCCAGTTGGGCAGTGAAGCCGAATTTCTGCTGAACCACACCTGCAGCACGATCCCGAAGGCCGCCCTCACGGTCCCGTCGCCCGACTGCGTGGACGCTGTTTACGCACGGTCGGACCGGAGCAATCAGACGCTGCGGAGCCTGCAGTCCCTCTTTGCCGCGGGGCGTCTCGGGCACACCGGGTACGCATCGATCCTCCCCGTGGACCAAGGCGTGGAGCATTCGGCTGGCGCTTCCTTCGCGAGTAATCCAGCCTATTTTGACCCGGAGAATATCGTCAAACTGGCTGTCGAGGGCGGATGCAACGCCGTGGCCTCGACGCTCGGGGCGCTCAGCCTGACCAGCAGGAAATACGCCCATAAAATCCCGTTCATTGTCAAGGTCAATCACAATGAATTGCTGACCTACCCCAATCAATTTGACCAGGTCATGTTCGCAAGCGTCCGGCAGGCGTGGGACCTCGGCGCGGCGGGCATCGGGGCGACGATCTACTTCGGTTCGCCAGAGTCGACGCGCCAGTTGCAGGAAGTGAGCGAGGCGTTTGAAGCGGCGCATGACCTCGGCATGTTCACGATCCTGTGGTGCTACCTGCGCAACCCCGCGTTTCACACGGGCAAGACAGACTACCACGTCGCCGCCGACCTTACGGGCCAGGCGAACCACTTGGGCGTCACGGTCGGAGCGGACATCATCAAGCAGAAGTTGCCGGAGAACAACGGCGGATACAGGACGCTGAACATGGAGGGCTCGCACTACGGGAAGATTGACGACCGCATGTACACCGAACTGTCGTCGGACCACCCGATCGATCTCGCGCGGTATCAGGTGGCCAACTGTTACATGGGGAAGATTGGCCTGATCAATTCCGGTGGAGCGTCGGGGAACGATGACATGCGCCAGGCTGTGCGCACGGCTGTCATCAACAAACGCGCCGGCGGCATGGGACTCATATCTGGGCGCAAGGCGTTCCAACGGCCGATGGCGGAAGGCATCGAGTTGCTGCACGCGATTCAGGACGTCTACCTTTCCCATGAGGTCACCATCGCCTGAAGCGGCGCGCGCCGCCGCGCTTCCACGCAATCCCTTTGACCGAAAGACTGCGGATGCCTACAATGACTAGTGTAAGCGCTACATAGTCCATTGATCCTGCGTGATCGATGAGGAGGCCACACATGCTTTCGGTCGCAATGCTCAGCCGCTGGCACGTCCATGCAAACGACTACGCCAGACAGGCGAACAGCCACCCGGACATGCGCATTTCCGCCGTGTGGGACGAGGATGCCGCGCGGGGACGCTCCTGGGCTGAAGAACTCGGCGTCCCATTCCATCAGGACCTCGCCGCGCTCCTCGCCAGACCGGATATCGACGGCGTCATTGTCGATACCCCGACCAGCATGCACCGCGACGTGATCGTGCAGGCGGCCAAAAACGGGAAACACATCTTCTCCGAGAAGGTTCTGGGCCTGTCCGTCGAGGAGTGCGACGGCATCTTTGCCGCCGTCGACTCATCCGGCGTGGAACTCATGCTGTCCCTGCCGCGTCTTTCCCATCCATACTACCTCTTTGTGCAGCGCGTGGTCGACAGCGGATCCCTCGGCCAGATCACCATGATCCGCTGCCGCCTGGCGCATAACGGAGCCGTGCCTGCAAAGGGCCGCCCGCACGGCTGGCTGCCCGAGTACTTCTTTGACCCGGAGACGTGCGGCGGGGGCGCCCTGATCGACCTGGGAGCGCACACCATCTACCTGACCAACAGGCTGGGCGGCGCGGTCAAGGCGGTCACGGCGCGCCTGACACACACCCTGGGCCGCGCGGTGGACGACAACTCCGTTGTGATCGTCGAATATGAGCAAGGCGCGCTCGGAGTGCTCGAGACTGGCTTCGCCTCCGGCGGGAGCCCGTTCCAGCTTCAGGTCTACGGCACGGAGGGCATGCTTGCGGTGGAGAACGAGAGTGTCCGGATGAAAGTCGGCGACTCGTGGGAAACGCCGGAACTGCCCCCCGCGATCGCCTCGCCTCTCGAGCAGTGGGCGGCGGCCATCCTGCACCGCGTGCCGCCAGCGATCGGCCGCGCCGACATGCGGCGGCTCACCGAGATCAATCAGGCCGCGGCGGCCTCGCACGCCGGGGGCCGTCGCGTCCTGCTGGATTCACGTCACTGACCGCCGCTGTTCAGTACATCATGCGGTCGTCGAAGTAGTACTTGAATTCCAGCAGGTTGTTCGCCGGATCGATGAGAAAGAACGTCTCGTGCTCCTCGGCCCGGCCTTCAAAACGACGCATCGGTTCCTGAAAAAACGGTAGACCGCGCTGGCGGGCCAGCTTGAGGAGGTTGTCAAAGTCCTGCCTGTGTCTGAACGTCACGCCGAAGTGGCGTGGGTACATGGACGGGTCCTGGTCGATCTCTTCCGGCGCCAGGTGGCAGACCACCTGGTCGCCAAAAAAATCGAGCGTCACACGGTCGGCATACCGCCGGGCAAGCTTGCAACCGAGCTTGGACACGTAGAAATCCTGCGTTTCATCGAGGTCCTTGCACGGGATTGCGAGGTGAAACACGTTGTCCTGGTTTCTCACAGGGCGCCACCTGCCTCAAACGTCATCAGCGTGTCGGAGCGCAACCCGAGGCGCAACGTCTCAAGCGGGATCACATCGACAAACGGGACATTTGCGAGGTTGACCTCAGCCCCGAGGCGCTTGATGAAGTACGTCTGCAACTCCTTGCCCGGCGCCTCGAAAACCATCTTCCGAGCGTCAACCGCTTCGAAGATTTCTTCCATGAGGCCGAAACGGAGTTCGCCGTTGGACCGGCAGATGCCGCTGGTGCCGCTTTCCCTCGCCTCCGTGATGACCTTCCAGGCTCCGGCGTCAAGGTCCTCACGAATGAAGTCGATCCACCTCTTCGGATGGAGGTTGATCGACTTTTCCTCGTCCTTGTAGCCCACTTCGCTCAAGACCGTGAAATGGCGCGAGAAATCCTGGATAAACCTTGCCTTGTCTCGGTTCGAGAGCGGCACGGTGCCGTTGGATATCTCCACGTGCCGACAGCCAAAGCGCGTCAGATAATTGTAGTACTCGTCTATTTTCCCCTGGACATAGAACTTTTCAAACAGCGTGCCGCCGAAGAAAAACCCCACGCCGTTCTCCACAACGCTGTCGATCTTGCGCACGAGGTCCTTCGTGACGACGGACGTCCCCCAGCCAAACTTGACAAAATCAATCGACTCCCCCATGCTCTCCATCACGTCCGTGAAGTACCTCGTGGGCACTCCATTGTCGATCAGGATCGTGAGACCGGTCTCGCGTGGCTTCGCCAGACGCGACGGCAATTCAAGCACTTCCGTATTCACATGGACGCCTCCTGGATATCAGCGGCCGACCGGACTGCGCGGACATCCTGGAGTAATCCGGCGCCCCGGCAAACAGACTCGCCTGTTTCTTCCAATGCATGGAGTGTACCAAGACAATTTTAACGTTGGCTTAAAGGGGAACCGTGAAAAAGCCCGGAGCGAAATCCAAAACGGACATCCATAGCGTTTGACGCTTTAGTCAAACCCTACAGATGGACAGACCTGCGACGGGCCGGTCGAAGTGCACAGTTCCCTTAAAGAGCCTGTTCAAAGAGGGGCCATTTTAGGTCTGCATGTCCGACAGAGCGTACGCCGCCAGCCCTTGCGCGTCGAAGCGGCCCACGCCCTTTTGAAACGCCAGTTCCATCCGGTCCGCGATTCCCTCCGCGTCGTCGCGCAGGTACACCGGACATCCCACGTCCACCGCGAGCGGCGGGCGCGGCACGATGCACGCCTCCAGTTCGCCGCGCACCCACGCCTCGCGCGCGAATTCCGGCGCCGCGTACACTCCGTCGCGCAAGTCCGCGGCGCCAAGCAGCGCCACCCTGGAAACGCGCGCGCCTTTGAATCCCTCGAGCAAGAGCACGTCCAAAGCGCCCATCCATCCGAGCAGCGCCGCAAGCTCTGCGCGTCCCACCCGAGCAGCCTCAAGCCCAAGGTGGCCTCCGGGCCCCACGATCAGCGTGCGCGCCGCTCCCGCGCGGACGAGCCGACCCGTGTCGACCCGGGCGTCGGCAAACGCCGCAAACCCGTGCACATCCCGCTTCATCACGCCGACCGACCGACCGCGCCGGTCGAACTGCTCGGTCAGGCGTTGCACGAGCGTGGTCTTCCCCGTGTGCTTAAATCCCGAAACAGCGATGCAGTGCGTCATCCGCCAGACCACCATCCTCGACTCCGGAAAACGGCAGCGCCCGCTCCACGATCACCGCGCAGGCGGCGCCTTCTCGCACCGCTTCCCCGGGTCCAATCACCGCCAGCGCCGATCCCTGCCGCTGCGGTATGCCGGACGATTGCCCCATCCCGAGATCGATCCACAGTTCGGCGCCGCGCATGAACAGTTGCCCGCGCAAAAAACGCGTGTGCCGCGTCGGCCTCTTGCCTGGATCGGCGGCTATCCGCGCCGTCGCGACATGACCCCGCAGGCGCTGCGGAGCGCCCGCCAGGCGGTACAGCAGCGGCAGCAACAGCATGACGGCGTCGACGTACGCCGCGCCCGGGTTGCCGGACAAGGCCAGTGCCACCTTGCCACCGCGCTCACAGGCGTACACCGGGGTGCCGGGCCGCATCCACACGCCCCAGAACAGCCGGCGCGCGCCGAGCAGTTCGAGCGCGTACGGCGTCAGGTCACCGTCCCCCGCCGCCACGCCGCCCGTCGTCACAAGCGCGTCAGCGCTGTCCCAGAGGGCGCCGAGCAGAGACGTCATGTCCTCGATGCCGTCCGCGCACGCCCCGCCGTCAAGCGGGTCTCCCCCCCATTCGGTCACCAATGAACGCAACATGTGCGAATTTGAATCGTATAACTGCCCCGTCTCCATCGTACCGCCCGCCGTCGCCAGTTCACTGCCGATCGCCGCAAGCGCCACCCGCGGCCGGCGCGCGACCCGGACCTCCGCGTGCCCATGGGCGGCTATCGCCGCCAGCGTCAGCGCGTCGATGCACGCCCCCGCCGGCGCGACTTCATCCCCCGCACGCAGACCAAAGCCGCGCGGCTGCACGGCTTCTCCGGCGGGCGCGCCGCGCAGGATGCGGACCGTCCCGTTTCCGTCCTGCGCCGTGAATTCAACCCGAACCACGGCGTCCGCCCCCTGCGCCAGCGGCGCGCCCGTCATCGTGCGCACGGCAGTGCCCGGCAAACAGACCGCACCCGGCCGCGATCCCGCAAACACGGTCGGTCCGCCCTCGCGCAGCACCACAGGCGCGGCCGGCGCAGCCGCGGCCACATCCTCTGCCCGCACCGCATACCCGTCCAGCATGGCGCGATCAAACGGGGGCATGTCCGTCTCGGCCCGCACGCCGTTTGCCAGCGTGCGGCCCAGAGCGCCCGACAGCGGCGCGCGTTCGGCGCAGAGTGGAATGACCGCGGCCGCCAAGCGACGCTGCGTTTCCTGCAGGGTGATCAACTCATCCATTCCATGACCCTCTTGTCTCGTCCGCGGCGCAGAGCCTGAGGTACTCTTCCGGGGTATTGACCATCGAGAAGCTGCTCCCGTCGCGATCGGCCGCACGCCACACCTCTTCCGGCACGTAGGTTGCGTGCAGGTGCGCCAACGCAGACGACACCCGCAGCCGGCCATCGCGGATCGCGCGCCCAAACACCTCGGCCGCGGAACGATGATAGCACGCGGTGAGCGGGTGAATCTGTCCGTCGCTCACCGGGACGATCGCCTGCACCGCCGGCCCAACCCTTTCTGTAAGCCGCGCGAGCAGGCGCAACAGGTCCGTCTTTACATTTGGCGCGTCGACCGGGCACACGACCGCCCACTCCCAGTGCATCGCGAGCAGCCCGGACTCAAGCCCGGCAAGCGGGCCGACGTCGCTGTGGCGATCAAAAACGGTGCGCCCGGCGGATTCCAGGGCCGCCTGACCGGGCCGCCGCACAGACAGCACGTCATCGGAGACATCGTGAAGGGCGTCCAGGACGCAGCGGGCAAATGTGCGGCCGCGCCAGGTGAGCCCTGCCTTGTCCCGGCCCATGCGCCTGCTGTATCCCCCGGACAACAGAACGCCGCTGACTGGCGGAAGAGGCATCTCGCCCACGGCCGACTCCGCTCCCGACCGCCCTGACCACTCCGCCGGATCCGTCCGGCACATGCCTCCCGGGGTCTCTTGCACCGCTACACCGCCTTCCATCGCGCGCCCGCCGGACCCGCCCGCACCGATCTGCGGCGCACGCAACCATGCCCCCATTGTACCGCACAACGGCCAGCCGCGTCGCCAAGCCTGACGGCGCCAGCGGGATTTACTCGCGCCGCCCTGACGCCCCAACTTCCTCCACCGTTTCGCGCTTCTCCTCGCCGGGAACAACGTACGCGTCCGGATGCGGCTTGAGCACGCGCAGCATCCAGTAAGGCCGGTACAGACCGCCCGGCCCCGGCGCCGGACGCGTGATCTTCAGCCAGCGCAGGAACACCTGGTACGACTTTTCGGTATCCACCTCAATTTCGCCGTAGTGCGCCCCCGCCGCCACCTTCTCGACGCGAATCCGCTGATGCCAGCAGTGCATGCCGCTGATCGGATCGGGCTGCACGGGGAAAATCGCATTCTGGTGCACGCCTCCGTCCGACCACCAGATGCGCTGCGAATCCGGGTCGCTGCTGGCAAACGGCGCCGGGCCGTGCAACTGTCTCATCTGCCACTTGCCCTTCTCCACTTCCTCAATGCGCACAAGCGACGAACTCCAGCGATCGCTCCCCGTGCTCTCGTGCAGCCGCCACCGTCCCAGGTGGTGTGAGCAGGCGATCACGCCGGGGCGGATGCCCTCCGTCACCCACACCTTGTCGACGATGGAACCGATTTCCGTACTGATGCGCACCTCGTCCCCCGTATCCACGTCCAGCCGCCGTGCGTCCTCGGGATGGATCCAGACGGGGTTGGTGTGCGCGATTTCGTGCAGCCACTTGGCTCCGTTGGTGCGCGAGTGGATCAGCATCGGCAGCCGGAACGTCGGCAGCAGGATGTACTCGTTCTTGTCCCGGTCGATCGTCTTGTGATGCACCTGCGTGACGATGTGCGGCATCAATTTCCGCTCGGCGTCGCTCCTCGGGTAGATCGGGATCGCGTACTCGCGCCAGTTCCAGTCACGCAGCGTCGTCGAGAAAAACTCCAGTTTGCCGGACGGGGTCGGCCAGCCCTTGACCGGCTTGCCGTCGACCACTATGCCGGCGCGAAACTTGCCCTCGGCGTTCCTGAACGGTCCCGGGAGCGGCGCGTGATTGTGGCTGTGAACCGGGCGGTCAAGCCACACGCCGGCCTGGTCGCCGTTCCAGCGGCCGGCCTCCGACACCTCGGGCACGATGGAGGCGTCGCTGACGACATCCGGCGCGAGTGTCCTTCGGTGCACGCCGTAGACGTCCTTCGTCACTTCGAAGCAGGCGTACCTCTGCATGTACGCCAAGGGCGTCAGCCCCTGCTCCGCGGCAGCCTCCGGCAGTCCCGGCACGGAGTTTTCAAAGATCCACTGGTAGTATTCGAGAATCGTGATCTTCTCGCCCGGCCGATAAGGCGATTCAAAGTGCTCGCGAATGCCGAGGCTCCCATCCGGGTCAATGCGCCACGACAGTTCGATCCAGAACTCGTTTTCTTCCCACACCTCGCCTGGATTCGCGTCGCGCGTGTCGCCGACCGCATCCCCGCGCCGCTCTTTCCACACGCGCGCCACCGGCTGGCGAAAACCGATCCACTGCGCCGCGTGCGTCTCGTAGCTGTGCAGATCGTGGCGCTCCGTCGCGAGACCCATGGGCAACACGTAGTCCGAGAACTGGGACGTCTCCGACCACACTGGCGAGAGCGTCACGTGCAGGCCCACCCTGTCCTGCTCCTTGAACATATTGATCCAGGTGAAGCCGTCCGGGAAGGTCCAGACCGGGTTCACGACGCGCGCGAAGTACACCTCCAGCCGCTTGTCGCGCTTGCGCAGGATGTGCGGCAGGCAGAAACTCAGTTCAAAGAACGACAGGGGGTATTCGCGCGGCCAGTGATTCTCGTTCCACGTTCGCAGCGGCGCCGGAGCGCTGTTCCGGGCGGGCACAAACTTCACCCAGGAATTCGGTATCGTGCTGCCGGCCTCGCCAATCGCGCCGACGAGGACATTGAGAAACGTCAGGCAGCGCGTGATCATCCAGCCGCCGAGGTGTCCCGCCGCCGCATTGCGCCAGATGTTCGTCGTGAACGCGGAACCCGCCCGCGCGATCTCGTCGCCGATCTGGCGCGTCACGTCGGGCGCGATGCCCGTCTCCTCCCGCGCCCATTCCGGCGTGTAGTGGCTGTAGATCTCCTTGATCAGCGTCACAAAGTCGTCGAACGTCCGCCCGTCCGGCACGCTCTTGACAAACCCGCGGTCCCGCAGTTCCTGCAGATACTGGCGGTCCTCGACAAATTCGCGCCAGTTCACCCACTTGCGCATGAATTCGCGGTCAAAGCGGTCCGTGCGCAGCAGTTCGTTGGCCAGCGCAAGCAGCAACGCCGACTCCGTCCCCGGCCATGGGGAGAGCCAGTAGTCGGCCTTGGACGCCGTGTTCGACAGGCGCGTGTCAATGACCGCGATCTTCGTCCCGTTCTTCTTCGCCTCCATGATGCGTTGCGCGTTTGGATTGAAGTAGTGGCCAGCCTCAAAATGCGAACTCATCATCAGGATGAAGCGCGCATTGGCATAGTCGGGCGCCGGGCGGTCCATTCCCATCCAAAACGCGTACCCGGCCCGGCCTCCGGACGAACACACATTGGTGTGCGTCGACAGCCCGTCGACGCCCCAGCACTTGAGCACGCGCTCCGTGTACTCGTCCTCGCCCGCCCGACCGACGTGGTACACGACCTCGTCGCGTCGTTCCTCCACGATCGCCTTGCGGATGCGCGCGGCGATGTCATCCAGCGCTTCGTCCCACGTCGCCCGCTCCCACTTGCCGTCGCCGCGCTCGCCGACGCGCTTCATCGGATACAGGATCCGTTCGGGATTGGTCACCTGGCTGACCGTGGCCGGGCCCTTGGCGCAGTTTCTGCCGCGGCTCGCGGGGTGCAGCGGGTGACCCTCAAGTTTGCGGATCTCGCCTGTCTCCTTGTCAATGTAGGCCAGCAGCCCGCACGCCGCTTCGCAGTTGAAGCAGACGGTGGGGATCAGGTCGTAATGGCGGTACTTCTTGCGCGGCCAGACGGCTGGGTCAAGTTCAGCCCAATCATCCCAGTTTGCGGGGTCGGGGTGTGACTTGAGTCCGTTGAAGCCTTTAACCGACGCGACATGCTCTTCACGAACGCTCATTGCGATTCCCTCCAAACCCGAGTGTGTGGCCATGCGAAGCGGCCTGTCCGAGCGCTCAACTGAGCGGAACAGACTGGCCCGCCTGCACAAACGCGTGCTCATACGCCAGAAGGCCGACCAGGGCCAGGACGGAGGCCGCCAGCGGCAGCGCCGGCACGCCGGTGAACATGCTGAGCCCGAGCGGCGCCAGGGCGCCCGCCACGAGCCCCGTCCAGAAGTATCCGCGGTATCGCCCCGCGGTCATCTGGTGCGCGGCGCGTTTCGCGTCGGCGATCGAATGGGGAATGACCAGTTCACTGAGGGTCAGCACGATGTGCGCCGCGAGCGACGCGATCAGGGCGATATGCACGATCAGAAGCGCTGCGGCCGACAGCGGCAGGAAGAGGCCAAGCAGTGAATAGGCGGCCGCCCCCGCGAGCGTCGCCTGCGCGAGCAGGTGCAACGGCAGGGCGGGATTTTGCCACAGGTCGCGACCTTTTGCCTGCGCAAACAGGAAGGCGGTGTACATCGCCGTGAACGCCGCCAGCACGACTCCCGGCACGGCCAGGGCGACGCTCCCTCCAGTCGCCCCCGCGACGCCCATGACAAACTGCGCGAGCAGGATGACGCTGTAGCCCGCGATGATGAACGACCCGCGCACGAGCCACGACTTCCACTGCGGCCGCGTGAAGATGCGGATGAAACGCGCCGGATGCTCAAGGTCGTAGATCAGCAGGACGCCCGTCAGACCCAGGAAGATCCCGCCGACAATCGCGGTCGCCACGTCCCACTGAGCGCTCAGACGCTGACCCGAAAAGACGAGCAGCGCAAACAACAGGAAGACGCCGGATGAGATCGATTTTGTCCAGGTGTAAAGGGAAACCTCCCAGTGCCAGGGGGAATGGTGCGGCACGTCGTACGCCAGCCGCGCCGCCGCCACGCTGTGGTGCGCGCTTTGCGCCTTGTGTTTCACGGGGTAACCTTCCCGCTGCTCGGAGTACATGTGCATGTTCTCGTAATTCGCCTTGCCGGGGTTCAACGTGTAACCGCTTGCCCCGACGTAAAAAAGCTTGGGATCCGTACCCTTTTCCGGCTTGCGGACGGCGGCCTTCTCGCGGGCGATGAGCTGTACCACTTCGCTGCCGGTGTCATTCAGATTGCCGACGATGATCGCGTCGACGGGACAGACGATGACGCACGCGGGCTCCAGCCCCTGGTCGATGCGGTGCGCGCAGAAATTGCACTTCTCGGCGCTGTTCGACTGCGGATTGATATAGATGGCGTCGTACGGGCACGCCGCCATGCAGGCCTTGCAGCCGATGCACACATCCCGGTCAAAGTCGACGATCCCGTCCGGGCGGCGAAACATCGCGGTGACCGGACAGATTTCGACGCACGGGGGCTTTTCGCACTGGTTGCAGCGGGTGATCTGGAACTGCCGGTTGACCTCGGGATAGACGCCGATTTCCACCTGCTTCACATAGGTCCGGTTGACGCTGAGCGGCACCAGGTGTTCCATCTTGCAGGCGACTGTGCACGCGTGACACCCGATGCACGCGTCCTGGTCGATCACCTTGCCCCACTTGACAGGGGCTTGGGCTTGCCCCGGTTGGGGCGGTGCGACGACATCCAGTTCAATCAAGTCCTGCCCCTCCTCCGGAACCGAATATGTCTTAAAGGATACCATCGGCTCCTGCGGGGTGGGTAATGCGGATGTTGCATACCCCCATACGCGTGTGTTCAGACAGGCCTCAGACTAGTGGTCGGCTTCCGAAATTTCGTTACATTTGAAGTTGAGAATCAACGCAGGTCTTTCGTCGATTCATGGAAATGAAATCTCGGAAACGACCTGCTAGGGCCGCCGCCGCTGTCGCCGCGCGGGCGGAGACTGCCGGACCCGGACCGCGCTGATCAGGACGAACGCTGAAGTTCGCGCACGAGGGCCTCCACAAGGTAGCTGACATGGCGCGCGGGCCTCTGGACAATGCAGAGCGCCCGCGTGATCCGCAGCCCCTCGATCCGCACGCGCACGAGCGTCCCGGCCGCGAGCTCGTCGGCCACCGTCAACAGGGACAGAAAGGCGACGCCGAACCCGGCGGCGACGGCGGACTTGATCGCCTGCGTGCTGCCGAGTTCCATCGAGACGGACACGCGCGCAAGAATTCCGACCCGTTCGAGCGCGTGCTCCGTCACCTGGCGCGTCCCGGATCCTTCTTCACGCATGAGCAGCGGTTCGCCGACGAGCTCAGCTACCGCGACCGGCCCCCGAACAAAGCGGTGTTGCGGATAACAGACCAGCGCCAGCTCATCCGTGCGCCACTCGGTCACTGCCAGATCAGACGTTTCGGCAATCCCTTCAATCAACCCCAGATCGATCCGGTGGCGGCGCAGGTCGTCCACGACCTGGCTTGTATTGCTGACGCGCATGCGCACTTCCGCGCCCGCGTGCTGGTTGCGAAAATCGCCGAGGATGTGAGGCAACAGGTATTCTCCGATGGTGAACGTCGCTCCGACAGAAAGTCCTCCGCCCTCGCGACGCAGGCGCTGCATCTCCTCCTTTGCGTGCTGGTGACAGCTCAGCAGGTCCAGCGCATACGGATAAAGCGCCTTGCCAATCGGCGTCAGCGTCAGTCCGCTGGCCGAGCGCTCAAACAGCAGAGCGCCGTACTCCTGCTCCAGCGCCTGCAGGTGACGGCTCGCCGTAGACTGCGTCATGTGCAACAGCGACGCCGCCTTGGTCACGCTCTGTTCCTGCACGACCGCCTGAAACACCTCGTAGCTCTCCAGGTGCATGACTCGCGTTCCACTCCTTTACTCACTCCACGCCGGCGTCGTCGCCCATCAGTTCGAGCAGTTCCTCCAGGGCTCCCACCTGGTCCGCGCCGAGCGCGTCCGCGCGTCGCAGGGCTTCCATGCGCCGGGCCAGGTCGCGCATCTTTTCGGCGAGCGACTCTCCCGGCGCCTTGGGCAACAGGAGCGCCACCTCGCGCTCGCGCCGCGCTGGACTCTCGCCGTAACGCAGGCGCAGCACATCGGGCCTCCACTTCCACAACACCTCCCAGACATCGACCGCCCCCTCGACCGATGTCGGCAATTCGCGCGGCAGGTGCACCTCAAGCGTCTGCCCGCCGTACGATGCGTACACGATCAGACTTGGCGCGCCCTCCAGCACGCCGAGTCCGACCGAAAGTTCGTCGATCACCTGCGTCGGTCTCGGCAAGGCGACGCCGATTTCCGCGAGATCGTCCCAAAAGACCAGGGCTCCTTCCGTCTGCCCCAGCGCACGCGGTATGATTTGCACACGTTCACCTCCTGACATGGCCTGCGGACCGGTTGCACGCCCACCCTGGGCGCGGTCGCCTCACTGCCATGGATGGTCCATGGAGAAGCGGCGTATGTGATACTCCCGGGTCTCGGTCCGGACAGTCGCTTCATAGAAAAAGGTGTAGATCGCCTGGCGTTTGTCCGCCGACGGTTTGTCGCCCAGCACCCAGACATCCATCGCAAGCATGTCGGCGAGCGGTGGTTTGTACCCTTGCAGACTCATGTTCTCGCGTTCCGGGGGAATGCGAAAATACGTCCGCGCTAGCAGGACCTGTTCCGTCTCCAGTTGTATGTAGTACTCTTCGGACGAAAAAGGCGGCGTAATATAGACTGTCTCAGGGAAAACATGCAACTGGACCGGTGTACCTGAAATCTCCAATTCCGCAGTCTGCACCATGTAGGCATTGAACAGCCTGCCCTCGGCGCCGACTTCCTCCAGCATGCCCCGCCACTCCTGAAAGCCCAGATCGTCCGTCAGGTCAAATTCGATCCAGCCAGCGGCGTTACCAACAATACCTTCCGTTCTCGACTTGATGGGGACGCTTCGCATGTCCGGAACCACCCTTCCGGGAATTTCTCTTATCATACTACTCATGCGCACCGCTTGCCCACGCGGTCACCGTTCCCGCGTCCCTTACTTCCCGGCCATATCCGCCCTGACCTGCGGTGTCGCGCTCCGGCGTAGGCGCATATCCTGTCAAGCGAACCGGAGAGGACGGCGATCCCATGATCCAGAACCAGATTCCCTATGTGATAGAACAGACCCCGCGCGGGGAGCGCAGCTACGACATCTATTCCCGCCTGCTCAAGGACCGCATTGTGATGATCGGAACGGCGATCGACGATGGCTTGGCGAACGCCGTCATGGCCCAGATGCTGTTCCTGGCGTCGGAGGATCCGGTCAAGGACATCCAACTGTACATCAACAGTCCCGGCGGTTCGGTTACGGCCGGACTCGCCATTTATGACACCATGCAATTCGTGCGGCCAGACATTTCCACCATCTGCGTCGGCATGGCGGCGAGTTTCGCGGCCGTCCTGCTCGCCGCCGGGGCAAGGGGCAAGCGAATGGCCTTGCCAAGCAGCGAAGTCATGATCCATCAGCCACACGGCGGCGCGACAGGCCAGGCGTCCGACATTCACATCCACGCCGAGTGGATCATCAAGTCGCGCGAGAAGATCAACCGCATCCTCGCGCAGCACACGGGGCAGCCGATGGAGCGCATCACCCGCGACTCGGACCGCGACTTTTTCATGACGGCCGACGAAGCGAAGGCGTACGGGCTGATCGACACCGTCGTTCGCCGCTGAACGCCTGATGGCCTGATCGCATCCAGCAAGCGCGCCTGGCCCTGGACAGGAACGGTCCGGCTCCTCTGTTTGTCACCTCAGCGGGTTCATGATAACATGCATGACATTCGCTGTTGTGTCGGGCAAAGGACGGTGCGCCATGCTGACGCCTACAGAGGTCCTGCTCTTCTTGCTTGAATTGATACTGCTCATTTCGTTCGCGCGCGGGCTCGGCGAAGTTGCCCGGCGCCTGGGCCAGCCGCAGGTGATCGGTGAACTGCTCGCCGGGGTTGTACTCGGCCCCTCGCTGTTCGGCTGGCTGTTCCCCTCGCTTGACCGCACGCTGTTCCCTTCCAGCGGCGCACAGGCCCTCTTGCTCCAACTCGTGGCGCAACTTGGCGTCATACTGCTGCTGCTGCTCAGCGGCATCGAGGTCGACATTCCGCTTGTCCGGCGCAAGGCCGGCTCCGCCCCGCTGATCGCTTTCGGGAGCGTTCTGGTGCCGTTTATCGCCGGCTATGGACTGGCGCAGATACTGCCTGCATCGTTGATGGGCCATCCCGATCAGCGGCCTGTGTTCGCGCTGTTTCTTGCAACCGCGATGTCAATCTCCGCGATTCCGGTGATCGTAAAGATCCTCCTCGACATGGATCTGATGCGCCGCGACATCGGTCAATTGACACTGGCCGCCGGCGTGATCAACGACACGGTGGGCTGGTTCCTCCTCTCGATCGTCGCGGGATTCGCGACCGCGCGCGCCTTGCCGCTCGCGTCACTTGCCACATCCATCTTCGGAACACTGATTTACGCCGCTTTTGCCTTCACTATTGGCTACCGGCTGATCCGCGCGTTTATACGGTTTGTCGACGACCATTTCGGCGACGGCACCGCCACGCTTGCGGCCATATTCGTCGTGGGACTGGCGGGCGCCGCCGTCACTCAGGCGCTGCACGTGGAGGCGTTCCTCGGCGCATTTGTCATCGGCGTCCAGTTGTCCCGCCTGCCGCGCGTACAGCGGACGGCGCGTGAGCAACTCGAGACGATGACGCTCGGCATCTTTGCTCCGGTGTTTTTTGCCGTGGCCGGGCTCAAGGTCGATTTCCCCGCGCTCCTCACGCCCCCGTTGATGCTCACGATGCTTGTCGTGGTGCTGGTCGCCAGCGTGGGGAAATTTGTCGGCACGTACATCGGCGCGCGTGTGACGGGCCTGCCGAACTGGACCGCCATCGCGCTTGGGTCGGGGATGAACGCCCGCGGCGCGGTGGAAATCATCGTCGCGACCGTCGGACTGCAGATCGGCGTGCTGACAGTGCCGATGTACTCCATCATCGTACTCATGGCGGTTGTCACCTCCATCATGGCGCCCCCGCTGCTAAAATGGTCCCTCGGGCGCTCCCCCGCGGATCCTCAGGAGGAAGAACGTCTGCGCCAGGAGGTCCGCAAGGAGCGCAGCTTTCTGTACGGCATCCAGAAGATGCTCGTTCCCATCCGCGACGGTCGCTACGCCATGATCGCAGCGCAGGTCGCGAGCCACCTTGCCGGCGATCGTGGTATCGAGGCGACCGCGCTGCACATTCGCACCCCCGGTGAAAAGCCGCCGCGCGAAACTCCCAACCCCGCCGCGTCGCCCGCCGAGCATGCCGATCAGGTCACGTGGCACATGCGCGACGGATCGGACGGGCAAGGCGTGGTGCAAGCCATCCTCGAGGAGGCGGCGAGGGACTACGACCTGCTTGTTCTCGGTGCGCCGACCCGTCAACCGCATACCGGGCTGTTCGGCAAAATCGTGGACGACATCGTGCGCGACGCTCCTTGTCCCACGTGGGTGTGGCGCATGTCCCACGAGATCATGGGCGGCGTCGATCCAAAACGTATCCTGCTGCCGACGACGGGCACCCCGGCAGACCGGCGCGTGGCCGAACTGGCGCTGGCGCTGGCGCGGGGTACCGGGGCAAAAGTCATCGTCCTGCACGTCGTGGACGCCCACCCTCTGTCAGACCCGTTTGGCGGCGGCCTTGGCGAACAGTTGAACAGGAAAGCGGCGCGCGCGGACGCTGCGACGCTTTTCATCGAAGACCTGGCTGAAGGCCTTGATGTGTCCATCGAACGCAAGGTGTGGTACGCGCGGGGCAACACGGGAGAAGCGATCGCCACCTTTTCTGCGGATCAGGACTGCGACCTCATCATGATGCACGCGCAGCGGCGCTTCTCCGACGGGGAACTGTACTGCGGGAACACCCTGGAACAGGTGCTCCACGTCAGCGACGGGCCTGTAGCGATTCTGTTTGGACCGGCCGTCTCGGTGTAGCGGACCAACGCACGGGATACGGGCGATCCAGGTTCACGTCTGCGCCGCCAGCAATGTCACACGACGGCGCAATGTTTGTGCGCCACTATATTGACATTCATTATATTCCGCGTTAAAATATCTATTGTCGATATATCAAGAAACGTTATAGCGATTCTCAGTGGAAAGGGAGGGACATCGGTGGAATCCGGCAAAGACGCGCTTCCCTTGACAGAAGCATTCTATTACATCCTCGTCGCGCTGTACGGCGGACCGTCCCACGGCTACGGGATCATGCAGGACGTGGAGCAGATGAGCCGCGGCAGGGTGACCATCGGGGCGGGGACGCTGTACACCGCGCTGAACACGCTGGTCAAGAAGCAACTCATTGCCAGCGCAGGCCTCGACCGGGGCGCCGACGCCCGACGCAAGATGTACGCGATCACGGATCACGGACGGGAGGCGCTGCACGGAGAGTTGGACCGATTGGAACTATTGCTGCAAAACGGCCGACACGCCATCAGTCGAAAAGGGAGTGTGGAACATGAACACACAAAATGAGATCAGACGTCTGGATCTATGGTGGGTGTGGAATTACGAACGCGAACAGCAGCGTCTTGACAAGGCCTCGGCCGCCGGGCTCCACTTGGTCCGACCGGGCAAACTCTGGAGTTTTTACAATCGCGACGACTCCACGCGCTACGTGTACCGGCTGGACTATCAGACCGGACTGCGGACTGCGGCGGCGCGCAGGGACTACCTGAACCTGTACCAGGACGCGGGCTGGACGCACATCGGAAGCTGGATGAACTGGCGCTACTTTCGGCGGGAATGGTCGCCGGTCGCGGTGACCGAGATCTACACGGACAAGGAGTCTCTCAAGGCGCAATACAACAGGATCCGAACCGTGCTGGGCGTGGTGTTTCTGGCGGAAATGCCGATTCTCTTCGTCAACGCCGTGAACACGGCGACCGCGCCGCGGCAGCACATTTCGCCAGCGTCCGGGGCCGTCGCGGTCGGCCTGCTGCTGGCGGCTATCGGCCTGCTCGGATACGGCTTTATAGCGATGACAAGGAAGATCAGGAGGCTCAACGGGAGATAGGCGATCGGACGGATCCTCGCGGCGCGTTGGGACATCGAAACCTCGGGGATCCACGAGGCTAAGACGTACTGCGTATGGGTCACGCCCGAGTCCATGATCCGATGGTGGTGTTGGTCAGGCAGGGACGAAGAGGGCCTTCGCAGACGCCGGAGTCGGCGTAAGCAGCATAAGGCTGCAATTCGGAGAGGATCTCGCGACAATCGGCGACAATCATGGAATTCTGGAGCGGGTCCTTCAAATCGTCTTCGATGGGTTACGACCCATGGCTGGCCCTCATCGCCATTCTGTTATCACTGAAGAAGGGGACATCCTCGTGACTCTCAAAAGCCGATTTTCCTGGATGTGGGGAACTGTGGGGAGTGTCTTTGCCTCCTGCTTTCTTACTTTATGGTTGATGGCATCGAATTCCACAACATTCACCTGGCCGATCGCAATCACTCTCCTCATACCTGCCGCAGGATGTTTGGCTCCATTTGACATTCGACGACTGGCCGGACTTCCTCGATATTTCGCGGGTATCATGGTTATTATCGCACTGTGGGGATGGTGGATGTTCTTTTTCAATGAAGTCGCTCTCTTTATGATTCCAATTATCTTTTGCACCCTGTGGATTTGCGAACTCTTGAAATAACGGCCCGGGAGGTATCCTGGCATTATGGGCAATCATCACTTGTACGCGTAATTCCTAGCGGGAATTCAGGTTATTTATCTCATCGCCGTCCAACTGGCTTGACGACGAGGGGTAAAGAGACCCGAGGGAAGTCCGAACTCCACCTACATCCCCTTGGGAGGAGTCCCTGATCTCACCAAACGTAATTCACATTGGATCCAAAATAACTGATCGCATTCGACAAACCGTTGAAAGACGTCCAGTGAAGCCCACTGTACGCTGAATTCCAGTTGTCGTCGACCACATGCGCGTTCGTGTAGTACACTGGGCTCCCGTCGTTGGGGTTGACTTGTTCGTAACCGTCAACCGTGATGTAGTGGTAATACTCTGCCCCGTTATAATAATCGAGCGCGGACGTGCTGACATCAGCAACCTGAGGATACCTCCCTCCTACATCAAAGACGACGTCGTTAATCAGGGTCGACTCTGAGGTAATGTTGCTACCGATGTAGTAGGACCCCGTCCCTGCCGCTTGATTCAATGGCCCCGGAATATTCACACAGTTCGTCCCGCTGGCCTGTGTCGTCCCTTCGAGAGTAGCGAGATTGTACGACGCAGGTTCGTTGTTGGAATTGTCACTGGAGCTCTGGTAATACAGCGTCGCCGGATTCACGTACTTGGCAGCTTGGTAAGTGGCGGCAGGGCCGCAATTCCAATCGGGATTCTCGACACGCAGTTGCACTCCCAGCACCACGTAGTTGATGGTCGACGCGGCGGACTGCACAGTTGTCGCCGAGGACTTGCCGACAGGGTCCGGCGTAATGCGAGCCATCGCAGCATCCGCCCTGTGCTGCTTCGCGGCCGAAATGGCCTGTTGCGCTGGTGTGAGCTGCGCCTGCGGGTTATTCGGAGTCTGGGAAGCAGGAACAGAAGTCGCGTCAACCACGGATGTCGTTGTGCAGACGGCCATGGTTGCCAGTGTCGCCAGAAGCAGTTTGCCTCTCATCATTGTCCCCCCAAGTTCGATAGTGTGACTGTGCCAAGATGGACGTGTCTGTTCTGCGCGACCCAAATGAGCCGATTGCCAAACGCATACGGAAGGCTCAGGCCGGTTCCTAGCAGCACCCGCTCCGAGTGCCCTGAAACAGCTTCAAGAAAGACACTGGAGGCCTTATTGTTTGAGTAGTCGCTCCAGGTGAAGAACCCATCGCCGATGCTCCAGAAATAAGCCGAACGGGCGGATGTCGAAATGGCGGCCCCAGTGGTCATGTCCCGCACCTGCAGGACGTTGCGCTGGTTGATCAGTTGACCGTTTCGCTTATTGAACTTCTCTGGAGAATAAACGACGTAGCGGCCAAACACCTTCGGATAGGCAAAATCGCCGCCGACGGGAAAGCGCTTGAGCGCGTGCGTGCTGAGGCGAAGCACGTTGACCGTCCCCGCCAGACCGATTGAGGATTCCCAGGTCACGACATCGCCGTACCAAGAGAGGTTCGGGGCAAATTGGGCGCCGGTCGTAGTGACGGTTTCGATCTTGCCCGACTGCAAATCCGCCAGCTGTATCCTGGCAGCGTGCGTACCGAAAGGCTGCGCAAAGAGTAGCCGATTGCCCCGCAGGACGTCATTGCCCATAAAGAAATTCTTTCCTAGTGCCGCTGAAAAGGAGACAAGCACTTTCTTCTTTCCTGTCAGACGGTCCCGGACAAACAGCCTGTAGATGGGCCTGCCCGTTGCGTCCCAGCCCTGATCCAACCATGTGATCCACTGATTGTTGACCTGCGGATCTGTGATCACGGAATTTTGCGCGAATGAAGTGGTGGCCACCAGTGCAGATTTGCCTGTCACGACATTCGTCAGGAAGACCGCGTTGGGATTCCGCAACCGGGTCGCCGGTTCATCCCCCACCCAAACCATGTCGTTCTGAGAGAGGTCTGGTTCAGCAAACATGGGATTCAACACTCCGAGATCACGCTGTTCCGTTACCGAAAGACGAATCGACTTCTGATGGAGGGCGGTCGCGAATGCATCCACGTGACCGGGAAAACCCGACGCGATGGACGCCGCAGTCAGTACCACCGTGAGAAACGCGGCCGCTGCCACCCCTTTCCGATAAACTCGCATTCCCTCGGCCCCACCACCTGCAGTAGATTGTTTACATCTTTGCGAACTATTCACAGTTCCACTCCTCACCTCCTTCCACCGTTTCTAAGATAATGCTAAACTGAATTGAGTGCGTATCAAAATGTGTTGAGCCGTCCTTCCTGGTTTGTCATGTTTCGACATGAACCACCGTGGTGGTGAGATGTGTTGACGATCGGCGAAAGAGTTCGGCAAGTCAGGCGGGACCAGAATATGACCCAGAGGGAACTCGCTGGCGATCGCCTTTCCGTCTCAATGATCAGCCGAATCGAAAGCGGCAATGTACAGCCGTCCTTCAAGACACTTACCCTCATTGCTCGCCGCCTGGGCGTGTCCCTTGCCTTTTTTCAGGATGGGCAGGAAAGCTTCAAGTCAAAAACTGTGTCCGTCGTCAACGCCGTCCGGGAATTGTTTGAGAAAGAAGAGTATGGGCAGGCCATAACGATAGGGCAGGAGATGCTCGAACGGTCAGACTGCCTGGACGGGGATACCGAGGCAGCGAACAGTCTGAAGATGCTGGTCGGCAGGTCACTGTACAACGTGGACCGGGTACCGGAAGCTATCATATTCATTGACGATGTATATCACAAAACCTCCTTTTCCACTCATCCAGTGGACAGTATGGAATCACTCTTCTGGCTGGCGAATTGCCACTTCCGATCGGACCAATACGCCCTTGCCCGCACCCGGTACAAGGAGGTGCACGACAAAACAAGAAACTTGAAAAGAATGAACGATCTCCATTGCCAGTCCGAGATTTACATGGCCACCTGCGCGTACCGACTGGGTGACCTCGAAGATGCAATGGAAATCTACGGGCATCTGTTTTCAGCGTCGGCCAGCGGTCTTCCACCACGCCTCAAGATTGACGCGGGCATGGGCCTCTCATGGACGCACTACAAAATGCATAATGTTGAGAAGGCCATTGAAATCGGCGGCGAAGTACGCTCTCTGAGCCTGAAACATGGGAAATACGAACTGCCTCGGATCGAGCACGCCCTCGGCATCTATAGGTTTGCCAACGACCCCTCCAGCAAAGCCGCCGAATACTGGAAGCATTTGCGGCAGACCTTCGGGCAAACATCGCAGCCGATTGAGAAGGCGAACGTCCTGGAACACATGGCCACATACTACCTTGCGGTGAGAGACGACCCGGATGAAGCCGAAAGGTGCGCTCGACAAGCGCTTGGATTGCTCCCCGATTCCCGGCAGACGCTGTTGCGCGCACGCCTGTTCAGGATACTCGGCCAAGTCGAGCAGCATCGCCAGCACGCCGGTTTTGCGCTACACTGGTATCAGATCGCATGGTCACTCTTCGAAGTGTCTCAAGCCCGGCAGGAAATGAGGCAGACCGCCGACCTGATCAAGACCCTGCCTGAATGACCAGGAATCGGCCGTACCCTTCGGTCGTCAAGACACCGCCGCGAAGCGGCCGTCCCGTCACCAAATGCCCGCGAGCAGCCCCGACTTTAGTCTTGAGGTCTATGACCCTCTGTCCACGCGCACCCGCGTGCCATGCAGCGGAGTCGCAGCTTCCACCATCAGGCGCCGTTCAATGCGCTGGCGCATCTCCGGAACATGGGTGATGACGCCGACCAGCATGTCGCCCTTTGGCAGACGTTCGAGGGACGACACCACAGTATCCAGCCGTTCCGGGTCAAGCGTCCCGAAGCCTTCGTCGAGAAAGAAGAACTGCAGCGGATAGCGCCCGTGCAACTGGATCTGCCCGGAGAGCGCGAGCGCCATCGCAAGAGACGTCATGAACGTCTCGCCGCCCGACAGCGTCGACACGGGGCGGCGCTCACCCCCGGCAAAGTCGTCGCGCATGATGAAGTCCCCGCGGTCGGACAGTTCCAGGGCGTACCGCCCGCCGGTCACGCGCGACAGGTGGTCCGTCGCCATGCGCGTCACGGCGGTCAATTGCTCCTGCGCGAGGAAGTCGACAAACGCGTTGCCGCGAAACAACCCGGCGAGTTCCTGCAGCAGCCCCGTCTCCTGCGACAGCCCGTCAGCCCTTTCGGTCAACTCGCGCCAGCGATCGTGCCGCGCTTTTGCACTCTCCAACGAGCCCCGGGCAGCGCCCAGTCGCTCGAACGCCCGCCGCTTCACATCCTGCGCCTCGGACTCCGCCGCATCCAGGTCAGCCCACTCTCCAGGCGCAACGCTGCGCCCGCCGAGTTCCTTGGCAAGGCGGTCGCAGTCGAATGCAAGCCGCCTCCGCGTCTCTGCAAAACGTTCGATCTCCTGCGCCGCCGACCGTCCCGCATCGTCGTCCATGCCCGCGTCGAGCGCCTCGCCGATGGTTGCAAAGCCTTCGCGCAAGAGCGCCGCCTCCGCTTCGGCCCGCAGCCGGTCCACCTCCGCGGCCGCAGACCGCGCCGCGATCTCCGCCTCCAGATGACTGCGCTCCGCGTTGTCCGCCGCAACCCGGGCGCGCCGCGCGGCTGTCGCGACTTCCTCGACCGTTGTCCGCAGCCGGGCCAACCGATCGTCAATATCCGCCAGCGCGCCGTCGATGCTGAGTCCGCCGGTCAATTGGAACAGTTGCTCCCGCTGCACTTCCAGCGCCCGCACCGTCCTGTCGATCTCCCTGTCCAACTGATCCAATCCCATCGCCCGCTGCGCGAGCGCACGCTCCGACTCCCCGATCTGCAGCACGGCGTCCGCCAGTTCCCTGTCTGCCGCTTCCGCCTGCTTCGCCGCCTTCGCGTACGCCGCGTCACGCTTGCGGATACTGTCGTCCTGTCCGGCAGAAAAACGCTCTCCGGCCTGCAGGAGATCCCCGTCGTGCACCACGCCCGCCCGCGCCAAAACCGCGCCCGCCGCCGCAGACGCCTGAAGCACGTCCGCATCGGCGGCCTGCAGCATGCGCAGGGCAGCAGCCTCCTCGCTCTGCGCCGCCTCCAACTGCACGTCCGCGCGCGCCAGCAGCGACCGCCGCTCCTGCACCTCGCTGCCGGATTCCCGCAGCGATTCGGCCAGACGCCCGCGCTCTTCCCGCCACGCGACAAGCTGCGCCAGACCCGCGT
>JAKACX010000007.1 GCA_021821055.1 Bacillota bacterium | reverse complement strand
GCCGCTGTGGCCGCGAGCGTCGCCACGCTCGTGCTCGGCGTGCTCATAGGCAGCCGGGTAGCGGGACCGCCCTCGCCGATGGCGCCGCCGACCGTTCCTGCGGAGATCGTGCATGAGTCTGCGCTTCGCCCCGTGTCCGCGACCCTCCCGGCGCGCGGCAATGCGACGCTCGTGCGACACGGCGCGGCGCTGCAGATGATCGTGTCCGTCGCGGGCCTTCCGCCCGTCAGGTCCGGGGGCTGCTACAGCGTGTGGCTGGTCGACGGGAGTTCGCACAGACTGCTTGGCGAGATCAACGTCAACAAAGCGGGCAGCGGGGCCATGACAGCCCCCGTCGCCGCTGGCGCCCGTTTCACCTACGTCGGCGTCACCCGCGAACCGGACATGGCGGACCGCACGCCGCGCGGACCGCGCATCATGGGCGCCGCGTTCACTCATCTGTGATGGCGGCCGTAGAGTTTGACGTGGCGATTGTCGGCGGCGGTCCGAGCGGACTCATGGCGGCCATTGCGGCCAGCGAGCAGGGCGCACGGGTGCTGCTGATCGAAAAAGGCGGAAAACTGGGGCGAAAACTCGGCATCTCCGGCGGCGGCCGCTGCAATGTCACAAACGCCAAGCCGCTGCCTGAATTGATGCAGAACATCCCGGGCAACGGCCGCTTTTTGCACTCCGCCCTCGCGCGCTTTGCGAACTCGGAGATCATGGCGTACTTCGAAGGTCTCGGCATCCGCCTGAAGGAAGAGGACCGCGGGCGCGTCTTTCCCGTCTCTGACAAGGCGCAGACGGTGGTGCAGGCGTTGGTGGACGACATCCACCGGCGCGGCGTGACCGTGTGGCGCGAGACGCCCGTGCGCAGCCTGCTGGCAGACGCAGGCCGCGCCACAGGACTGGAACTCGGCGACGGACAGCGCATCGCCGCGCGCGCCGTGGTCATTGCCGCCGGCGGCTGCAGCGTCCCGCAGACAGGCAGCACGGGCGACGCCTATCCGTGGGCGCAGTCCGTCGGGCACGCCATTGTGCCGCCCTATCCTACGGAGGTGCCGCTCACCAGCGACGAACCGTTCATCGCCGGCCGCGCGTTGCAGGGCCTGGCGCTGCGCGGCGTCTCGGTCACCGTCCTAAACGGCTCGGGCCGGCGTCTCACGGTCGAACACGGCGACCTGCTGTTCACCCACTTCGGACTCAGCGGACCCGTGGCACTGCGCTGCAGCCACTACGTGTCGACCGAACGGCGCAAGCATCCGGACGCGCAACTGACGGCCCTCGTCGACTGCCTGCCGGACATCGCAGCGGACGATTTCATCCGGACGCTCGAAGACAGCCGCAAACGCGATCCGCGCAAGCAACTGGCCACAGTGCTCGCCGCGTGGCTGCCCGAGAGGCTGGCGACGCTCGCCCTCGCGCAGACGGGCGTCGACGGAACCGCGCAGATGGCAAACGCCTCCACCGCGGCGCTGGTCGGTGTGGCGCGCTGGAGCAAGTCATTCCCCGTCCGCCTCACAGGCACGCTGCCGCTTGCGCAGGCGACAGTCACCGGCGGCGGCGTTTCGGTCAAGGAAATTGACCCCCGGACCATGGGTTCAAAGCTGTGCGCCGGCCTGTACTTTTGCGGCGAAGTGATGGACGTACACGCGCACACCGGCGGCTACAACATCACGGTGGCGTTCTCGACCGGCCATTTGGCGGGCGAGAGCGCGGCGGCCTACGCGCGGGAGCCCCGGGAGCGCGACGTTGCGACCTCCCCGTAAACGCGCCTGCCGCCCGCGAACACCGCCTGCACCTGCGATTCTCCGTAGTGCGAGAGAATGTACGTGGGATGCCTGGCGGCAAACACGACGAGGTCCCCTGGAAGGCCCACCTTGAGGACGCCCGCCCTGCCTCCCCGCCCGATGGCGCACGCCGCGTTGCGCGTGGCGGCGCAGAACACTTCCTCGGGCGTCATGCGCAAATGGAAGAACGCCAGACTCATCACCAGGGCAAAGTTCTCCGACGGCGCCGAACCCGGATTGTAATCGCTCGCGACGGCGACCGCCAGGCCCGCCTCGTCCATCATGAAGCGCGCCCGCGCCGCCGGCTTTTGCAGGTAAAACGACGTCCCCGGCAGGCAGACGGCGACCGTCCCCGCCTGCGCCAGTCCGCGCAGGCTGTCGTCCGTCGCAAACAGCAGGTGATCGGCCGACGCGGCGCCAAGTTCCGCCGCGAGCTTGGCGCCGCCCGACGGCGCTAGCTCGTCCGCGTGGACCTTGACGCCAAGGCCGAGCTCCTTTGCGCGGCTCAGAATGAACCGGCCCTCGTCGACGGAAAATACGCCTTCTTCCACAAACACGTCCGCGAATTCCGCCCCCGCGTCGCGCATCGGCCCGAGCATGTCGACGATCTCCCGCACGAAGCGGTCGCGGTCATTGCGCCGCTCCGGCGGGATTGCGTGTGCGGGCATCGCCGTGTGCACGATCTTTTGCGGCAACCCTTCGGCAACAGCGGCGGCCACGCGCAATTGCCGCAGTTCCGCCTCCAGTTCAAGGCCGTAGCCTGTCTTCGCCTCGAGCGTCGTGACGCCGTGCGCGAGCATCCGGCGGGCGCTCTCCCGCGCCTGCCCGAGCAGGGCGGCAAAAGGCGCCGCCCGCGTCTCGCGCACCGTCTGCATGATGCCGCCGCCCGCGCGCAGCACATCGAGGTAGTCCGCGCCGGCAAGACGCATCACGCACTCCGCCTCGCGCGATCCCGCGTGGACGAGGTGCGTATGCGCGTCGACAAACGCCGGACAGACGAACCCTCCCGCAGCGTCCACCACTTCCGTTGCGGGGCCGATACACTCCCGCACCCCGGCGCGCGGACCGACCGCACACACGCGGCCTTCACCGTCGAACGCCACCGCCGCGTCCTGCACGGCGCCGACTTCGCGCATCGCGGCGCCGTGCAGAGCCTGCGCCCCATCGTCCCCCGCTCCCGCGTCCATGGTCCACAAAAGCCCGATGTGATCAATGACAACCGCCGCCGGCCCATCCGCCATACGCCGCCCCCTTTGCGCGCACCCGCCTGCAGTCGCACAGCCGCGCGCGTCTACTCACCCGCGTCCATCGGAATCCGCACGCCGCGCTCGTGCGCCACCTCCACCGCCCGCTCATAGCCCGCGTCCGCGTGCCGGATCACGCCCATCCCGGGATCGGTGGTCAGTACACGCGCGAGCTTCCGCTCCGCCCGCGGCGAACCGTCCGCCACGACCACCATCCCCGCGTGTATTGCATAGCCGATGCCAACCCCTCCGCCGTGGTGCACCGATATCCAGGACCCTCCAGCGGCCGTGTTGATCAGTGCATTGAGAATCGGCCAGTCGGCAATCGCGTCGCTGCCGTCCTTCATCGCTTCCGTCTCCCGGTTGGGCGACGCGACCGAGCCCGCGTCGAGGTGATCGCGGCCGATCACGATGGGCGCCTTGATCTCTCCCGTGCGCACCAGTTCGTTGATGGCCAGCCCCAGTGTTGCCCGCTCGCCGTAACCGAGCCAGCAGATGCGCGCCGGCAGGCCCTGAAACTGCACGCGTTCACCCGCCATTCGGATCCAGTTGTGCAGGCGTTCATTCTGCGGGAACAATTCCAGCGCGAGTCGGTCAATGCGCAGGATGTCCTGCGGGTCGCCCGACAGCGCGGCGAAGCGAAACGGCCCGTTGCCTTCGCAAAACAACGGGCGGATGAACGCCGGAACGAATCCGGGGAAGGCAAATGCGTCGGCCACGCCTTCGTCCTGCGCCACCTGGCGGATATTGTTCCCGTAGTCAAACACGACCGCGCCGCGCCGCCGCATCTCCAGCATCAGGCGCACGTGCGCCGCGATGCTCTGGCGCGCCAATGCGACGCACCGCGCCGGATCCGTTTCCCGCAGGCGCTCGCCCTCCTCAAGGGACACCCCCTGTGGCAGGTAGCCGTGCAGCGGGTCGTGGGCCGACGTCTGGTCCGTGACGAAGTCGGGGATTATGCCCTCGCCCAGCAGGTACTCATACACGTCGACGGCGTTCTTGTGCACGCCGACGGACAACGCCCGCCGCTCCCTGGCGGCTTCGGTGACCAGGCGCACGGCCTCCGGCAGATCGTCCGTCGCCACGTCCAGATAACTCGTCGCGAGCCGCCGCTCAATGCGCCGCCCGTCAACCTCGGCGATCAGCGCCGCACCGCCGTTCATCGTCACGGCGAGCGGCTGGGCGCCGCCCATTCCGCCGAGACCCGCGGTCAGCGTCCAGGTTCCCGCGAGCGTGCCGCCGGCATGCTGTTTCGCCGCTTCGGCAAACGTCTCGTACGTCCCCTGCAGGATACCCTGCGTTCCAATGTAGATCCAGCTTCCGGCCGTCATCTGGCCGAACATGGTGAGCCCCTTGCGTTCCAGCTCGTCAAACTGCTCCCATGTCGACCACGCGGGGACGAGCAGAGCATTTGCCAGCAACACGCGCGGCGCGTCTTCATGCGTGCGAAACACGCCGACGGGCTTGCCCGACTGGATGAGCAGCGTCTCGTCGTCCTCCAGGCGGCGCAATTCGCGGACAATCGCCTCGTACGCCTCCCAGTTGCGCGCCGCTTTGCCGCGCCCGCCGTACACGACAAGGTCCTCCGGACGCTCGCCGACGTCCGGGTCGAGGTTGTTCATCAACATCCGCAACGCCGCTTCCTGTTCCCATCCCTTGCAGGAACGCTCCACTCCGCGCGGGGCGCGGATCAGCCTGCTCTTGTCCGTTGCCATCTCATTGCCTCCTGTGGGACGTGTGGGACGCTCGGCAGCGTCCGCGGCGGCGCCGCAAACGCGCGCGTCGTCGCGCGATCCCTGATATTCGCCCGTTTACCCGCGCTGTGGCAGCCGTCGCGCGCCGCTTACGGGAACAGCGCCCGGCGCACCGACTGCACCCGTTCCCCCGGAGTCGCCGCATGCTGCTGAGCCTGCTGGACCGACTGCAGAAAGTGCAACACGTCGCCGTGCGCTCCGGCCGCGTCGAGCACGGCCTCAGACTGTCCGCCCGCAGTCCGCATGCCCGCCCCGTCCCCTTGCCGCGCGTCCCCGTCACGCGCGACCGCGTGCAGACCGCCGCGCAGACCGATCGCGTCCGCGGCGGCGACCGCCTCGAGCGCGGTCATCTCCTCACACAGCCTCAACAGGAGCAGAGCGGCCTGCGCCGAGGTCGCCGCCATCGACCCGTAATCCTCCACTCCCTGCGCGGCGACGCCCTGCTGCACAGGCGTGATCTGCGCGAGTCGCAGCGCGTCGGCTGCTATGCCAAGCGCCGTGTAGTGGAGAATGTCCAGCCCCGAATCCCCCGCCCGGCGCGACAGTCCGGCGGACAGTCCGGAAAAGCGGCTGTCGAGCAGCTTCGCCGTGCGCCGCTCCGCCATGGCGAGCGATCGATAGGCGGCATTGCGCCAGGCGTCGCCCGCAAGCGCGAGCGCTGTTCCGGAAAAATTGCCGTTTGACACGATATCGCCCGTCTCGACGAGCACCAGCGGATTGTCCAGAGGCTGATTGACCTGCTGCAGCGCCTGGCTCGCGAGTTCGGTCGCCGCAGTGGCGACCATGGCGTGCACGTGGGGAAAACAGCGAAAAGACAGCGGGTCCTGCACGCCGCGCGCATCCGGCGAAAATCCGGCAAGCAGCGCGCGCATGCGCTCCCCGACCGCCGACACGACTGGCCCGCACGGGCGCAGCACCTCGGCGCCAAGCACGGTCTGGTGCCCCCCGTACGCCACAAACGACAGGGCCGCCGCCTGTTCGGAAACAAGGATCCAGCGCCTGGCCCCGTGCGCGCACAGCAGCGACGCCGCGGCGGACAGCGAGTTTGCTCCGAGCAGCGCCAACCCGTCGCGCGCGGCAAGGCGCACCGGCGCAAGACCGGCGACGGCCAGAGCCTGTGCGCCCGGCAGGCGCCGACCCGCGACTGTGGCCTCGCCCTTGCCGATCAACACCAGCGCCGCCTCCGCGAGCGCGCCGAGGTCCGCCTCGCCGAGCGACCCGGTCAGATGCATGACCGGCGTGACGCCGGCGTTGAACATGTCCACGAGCGCCGACAGCACAGCGGGAGATATGCCCGATCCGCCGCGCGCCAATCCGCAGATGCGGGCCAGCACAGTCGCGCGCGCGAGTTCCTCGGACGCTTCCGGTCCCACCGCCACCGCGTGCGCCGTGATCATGCGCTCATTGTGCGCCGCCTGGTCGCGCTCCGCAACCCGCTCGTCGCGCGCCGCGCCGACGCCCGTGGTGAGTCCGTAGACGGCTTTGTCGCCGGCGTCCAGCGCGCGCTGCACCACGCCGCGCGCCACCTTGAGCCTGCCGCGCAGCGCCGGCGTGACAACCAGTCGGCCCGAACCGCGAACGAGCGCCACGAATTCCTCGAGTGTCATCATTGCGTCAAGCGCATACTCCTGTACGTCCAACGAAAAATCCTGCACGTCCAACGAAAACTCCGGACCATCCGGCGAAAACCCCTGTCCGTCCTGCGCGACGCCCACCCCCCGAGAAGACATGTCGCAGCAAACCCGCACCCGCCAGTCGCCGAACCCTGCGCGGACAACCCGCGTCTCACCGCACACGGATGCGCGGGTCCATCAGCGCATACGTCAGATCGACGACCAGGTTCGCCGCGACGATCCAAAACGCTCCGAACAGCACCGTGCCCATGATCAGCGGCACGTCGAGCGCCTGAATCGCGGTCCACGCCTGGAGGCCGATGCCCGGCCAGCCGAACACCGTCTCCACCACCACCACACCCGCCATGAAGTAACCCAAGTCCATGCCAATCTGCGTCACCAAGGTCGACAGCACGTTTGGCACGATGTGGCGCTTGTACAACTGTGCGGTGCGCACGCCCTTGGCGCGCGCCGTCGTGACAAACGGCTTGTTCATCACTTCCAGCAGGCGCGCCCGCACGAGTTGCGCGTAGTACGCCGCGCCCCCGATCCCGAGCGTCAAACCCGGAAGAAACACGTACCACCACAAGGGACTGCCGTATCCTCCGATGGGAAAGAGTCTCCATTTGAACGCCAGGAAAAACAACAGCACGATGCCGAGCCAGAACTGCGGCAGCGACACGGCCGCCATGCCCGCCGCGCCGCTCACTCGGTCAAACACGCCACCCTGCTTGCGGGCGGCGAGAAATCCGACCGGCAGGCCGATGGCAAGTTCGAGTACCATGCCCGTAACCGCCAGTTCCAGCGTCGCGGGGAAACGCGACCATAGCGCCGCCAGGACGGGCGTGCCGTACTCGATCGACTGGCCGAACTGCAGGTGGGCCACGTGCCAGAGGTACAGTCCAAACTGAACGTACAACGGCTTGTTGAGCCCCAACTGCGTCCGGATGCGCATGAGGTCCGCCACGCTTGCATGCGGCCCGGCGATCGTGCGCGCCGGGTCTCCGGGCAAGAGGTACGACAGGATGAACGTAATGGTCAATATGGCCAACAGGTCCACCAACGACCACATGACCTTCTCAAACGCCACGCGCAACACGGTGGCTCACCTCCTCCGGGACTGGCGGCGGTCCCGACTGCAGCAGACCGAACTGATCACGAGTGGCGCAAGGCGCGCCGCAGACTGTCGCCAAACACGCTAAACGCGATCGACGCGAGCGCGATGGCCGCGCCCGGATAGAGCACGAGCCCCGGATCCTGCGCGTAAAAATTCTGCGACTGTGCGACCATCAGGCCCCAGTCGGGCGTCGGGGGCTGGACGCCGACGCCGAGGTAGCTGAGTCCCGCCTCAAGCAGGAACGTCTGGGCGATCGACAGCGTGAAGCGCACGATGACGGTGTCCAGGACATTGGGCAGGATGTGGCGCCACAAGAGCCTGCCCCAGGTCGCCCCGCTGGTGCGCGCCGCGACGACAAACTCCGCCTCCTTTAGCGCCATCGTCTCGGCGCGCACGAGCCGCGCCGTGTACGTCCAGTAAATCGCGCTCGTGACGGCAATCAGACTGCCGGGACCCGGGCTGACGATCATCACCATGGCCACGGCAAACAGCGTCAGCGGAAAACTCATGAGCACATTGGCCAGCCTGGACACGAGCGTGTCCACCCATCCCCCGGTGAGACCCGCCGCCGCGCCGAGGATAAAGCCGACCACTGCCGACGCGGCGCTGGCGCTGACACTGATAAGAAGCGCGGTCCTTCCCCCGTAGAGCAGCCGGCTGAGTTCGTCGCGGCCGAACTGATCCGTTCCGAGCGGAAACTGCGCCGTCGGCGGCAAGGGTCCGCCGATGGCCGACAAGCCATTTTGAAACAGCGTATCCGGGTTGTGCGGCGCGAGCAGCGGAGCCAGGACGCTCACGCCGACCAGCGCCGCGATCAACACGCCCGAGATCCATGCGGCGGGATCCCGCGACAGTCGCGCCCACGCGCGCGACCCTTGCGCCGGCGCGCGCGCGTGGAGCGTCGCGGCCGGAGACGAGCGCCATTGCAACATGACAGTCCTCCGATGTTCAGCCTTCGGTGAAACAGGTCGACCCGCCTTCTCCGGCGCGCCAGCCTACGCTCCCAAATGGCTGTAGATGGCCGGGAAGTAGACGGACGGACGGGTGAACCCTTTCACCGCCGCAGAGTGGTAGTAGGTCAGTTCCGGGTAGAACAGCGGCACGTAGGCGGCGTCTTTCATGATCCGGACGTCAATCTGCCTGTACAGCTTCGTGCGCGCTGCCCCAAGCGGCATGCTCTGCGCGCGGTTCTCCATCGCGTTCAGAAGAGGATCGTGCAGGAACGCCGGGTTCGATCCCCGACCACGGCGGGCGAAGTGGCGAAACCATTGACGAAATCGGACGGGTCCGGATAGTCCATGTACCAACTGTACGTCATCATCGGCACCCGGGCGATGGCGGTCGCTTCCGCGGGCAGCGGTTTGACGAGCACCTTGACGCCGATCTTGGCCAGGTCCGCCTGCACGACGGTGGCGATCTGCTGGCCGCCGCTCTGTTCACTGGCGAGACCCAGTTGCACCGTGAAGCCGTGGGGATAGCCGGCGTCCTTGAGCAGTTGACGGGCCCTTCCGGGATTGTACGGGTACACGGGCTTGATGTCCGGACCGAATCCAGGCAGGGACGGCGGCAGCACACCGTTCGCGGCCTGGCCGCGCCCGTTGATCAGGCGGACGAGGTACGGCTTGTCGAGCGCCATCTGGACGGCCTCGCGAACGGCCAGGCTGTTGAACGGCTTGACGCGCATGTTGAGCGCCAGCATGACCAGGGCGGGGCTGAAGCCGCGCGTAATGTTTTGCGCCGTCTGGGGATTGCCCGCGAGTTGTAGGTAATTGGCCGAGGGGATGCCGTCGCCGACCAGGTCGGCCTGACCGCTTTGCACGCGCAGGATGCCGACGGACGGACTCACATTGAAGTCAAAGACGAGACTTTGCGGATAGGCGTGCGGCAGGAAGTAGTGCGGGTTCTTCACAAGTTGCATCGAAACGCCCGTCTTCCAGGACTGGAGCACGTAGGGCCCGTCTGACACGGGGTGGGAGGCGATGCTCTTCACGCCGGCCGGGTACACCGGAAATGCGGCGGGCACGGACAGCACGTAGGGAAACGCCGAGTACGGCTGGCTCAATGTGTACTGCAGCGTGTGCGGCCCCAGCGCCCGGACGCCGAGGTAACTCGACTTGCCCGCCTCATAGGCGGATGCGCCCTTGATCATGTACCACAGATAGGTGTCGGGCGACTGGAAAGACGACGCCAGTTCCGTGCGCAGCGCGTAGACAAAGTCCTGCGCGGTGAGCGGCTGTCCGTTGCTCCAGCGGGCGCCCGGCCGCAACTGGATCGTGTACACGAGGCCGTGGTCCGTGACCTTTGGCATGCCCTGCGCCACCTTGGGCTGGAGATGAAATGTCGCGCTGTCGGAGTACAGTCCAACGTAGAGCGCGCGTCCGATGTTCCAGTCCTCGCCGTCGTAGATCTTGCGCGGATCGATCGTCTGCGGGTTCTGGCTCCATGTCACCGTCAGCGTCGATCCTGCCGCAGCCGCCTGCGCCGCTGCGGGCGATCCCGCCATAAGCAGCCCAAAGGCGCCTGCGGACAGCGCGGCAAAGGCTGCAAATCTCTGTCTCAAATCGCCACCCCCTGTGCGTCTGCCGAAATGTGGGTTATCACGGTCCTTCTTGATCATGCGCCACTTCGCCGTGTTGTCGCGCGAGACTGTCAGTGACACGTGAATGCCATGGGACATATGCTAGCACAAAGTTATTTGTCTTGCAATTACGCAAATTGAATAGTATTATTTCATTGCCAGTAGCGCCATGAATGGATATATTCGGACGGAACACCTCGGGGATGATGAAACGCATGATCATGGATCGACAGTCACCGCATCAACTGCGCGCGTGGCTTGACAGCGCAGAGGGCGGGGGGGACGCGGGGAGGCTCATCGGCCGCTATCTGCGGGACCACTACCGTCAGGCCGCCTTCATGTCGGCGGGGGAACTGGCGGCGGCGGCGGGCGTCAGCCAGCCGTCCGTCTCGCGATTCGCGGCGGCTCTGGGCTTTTCCGGTTACGCCGAGTGGAACAGGGCGCTGCAGTCGGTGATCCGGCTGGAACTGTCCGCGGCGGACCGGCTGTGGTACGCGGCGCACGCCGACGACGAGCAGGTCAACGAAGACCGCGTCATCGTGGACGAGAACAGGAACCTGCGGGCGCTGCAGGGCTCGCTCTCGTCCGAAGAATTCTCCCTGCTCGCCCTGCGCATGGCGCAGGCGCGCGATATCGTGATTGTCAGTGCGCGTGCGTCCGCGACGCTGGCGCCGTACGCGCACTACTTCCTCGGAAAGGTGCGTCCCGGCGTGTCCATGGTGACGCACGGCGATCCGCGCTGGGACCGCCTCGCCGCGGAAGACCCGCGCGACACGCTCATCTTCGCGCTCGTCTTCCCGCGCTATCCGCGGACCCTGGTGCGATTGCTCAGCGACCTGCGCGAATGCGGCTTCCCGCTGTGCGGCCTTACGGACGCGCCGACGTCGCCGCTGTGCGCGCTGTCGTCCACCGTACTGGTCGCGCCGGTGGCGTCCGCGTCGCTGTTTGACAGCTACGCGGCGCCTGTCGCCGGGCTCAATCTTCTGATCAGGCGCATCGCGCAACTGCGTGGACAAGACGCGCGCGACAGGCTCGAACGCCTAGAGCAGCTTGACCAGGAACACGACGTGTACATTTGACAAATCAGCCCAGGCGGGAGATTGCCCATGACCATCGCTTTTACGCCGGCGCAGCTGCGCGACATGTGGAATGAAGAGCGGTTTCTCGAACGCTTTGCCAAATTGTCCGCTATCGGAGCCACTCCCTCAGGCGGTGTGCACAGGCCATTTGGCAGTGCTGCGGAAGAGCGCGCGCGGACGTATGTCGTCGAGTTGCTGGAACAGGAGATCGGCCTCTCCGTTGAGGTCGACGCGGTGGCCAACATCTGGGCGACCCACCCCGGGACCGACCCACAGCTGCCGGTAATCACGCTCGGATCGCACCATGATTCCGTTCCGGACGGGGGCCGCTTCGACGGCGCGCTCGGCGTGCTGGTCGCGGCGGAAGTGGTTCAGTCGTTGCGCGAGGCGGGGTACGCCAATCGCCATTCACTGCAGGTCGTATCGTTCACGGCGGAGGAACCCAACGAGTTCGACCTCTCCACGCTCGGCAGCCGCACCGTCGCCGGACGGCTTGACGCGTCGCGCCTGCAACGGGCGCGCGCGCGACGGGCGCCCGCTGTCTGCCGCGCTCACGGCGGTCGGCGGCGACCTGTCGCGGTTGCAACGCGCGCGCAAATCGGCCGGCGAGATCGCCGCCTTTTTGGAACTGCACATTGAACAGGGACAGCGCCTGGAGCGGGCGGGTCTGTCGGTCGGCGTCGTCACGTCGATCTGCGGCATCTACCGCGAGACGGTCATCGTCCGCGGAGAGCCCAACCACGCGGGGACGACGCTGATGGCGGACAGGCACGACGCTCTGCTGGCAGCCGCCGAACTCGCACTGGCGCTGGAGCGGATCGCGCGGGCGCAGGCGGACGACGTGGTCGCCACGGTAGGGCGGTTTTCCATCGCGCCCAACGCGACCAATATCATCCCCGGGACATGCGAATTCGTCCTGGAGATCCGCGGCGGCGACAGCGCGCGCATACATGCTGTGCGCGACCGCTTTGCCGCAACAAGCGCGCGCGTCGCTCTGGCGCGCGGTGTCGTGGTCGAACGCACGGAACTGCTTGATCAGGCGCCGCAGCCGCTCGCAGGCAGCGTGATGGAAGCACTGGAGCAGGCGGCGCGCACGCTCGGCATTGCGCACGCGACCCTGCCCAGCATGGCTGGCCACGACGCGACGCACATCGCGTCGTTCACGGAGGCCGGGATGCTGTTTGTGCCGAGTCTCGGCGGCAAGAGCCACTGTCCAGAGGAGGAGAGCCGCATCGAGGACATCGGCCAGGCGGCCCGCATCTTGTTCGCGGCCACCGTGGCGCTGGACGCGCAACTTCAGGCGCCGCCCGAAGCGGCGCAGGCAAGGGAGGAAGAACAGTGACGGACCTGTACCTGTGCGGTTATGCGGCGCTGGAGAACGGCGTCCTGCAAGACGCGGCGATCGCCGTGTCCGACGGCCGCATCACCGCGGTCGGACCGGCCGCCGACGTGACGCCGCTCTTTCCGGAGGCGAACCGGATCGACTGGTCCGCGTTTGCCGCCGTCCCCGGCGCGGTCAACGCCCACAGCCATTCCTTCCAGAGCCTGCTGCGCGGGATGGCCGTCGACAGGCCGTTTCTCGAGTGGCGCGACGAGGCGCTCTATCGCCACACCCCGCTGCTCGATCCGGACACGCTCTACGCAGGGGCGCTGCTGGCGTTTGGCGAAATGCTGACAGCCGGCGTCACCACGGTCGCCGACTTCTTTTACGTCCACGGGCCGGACGCTGCAAACGACGACGCGGTCATCCGCGCCGCGCTCGACCTTGGCGTCCGGTTGGTGTTCGCGCGCACCATGTACGACTGGCCGGGCGCCCCGGAGGCGTACAGGGAGTCGGTAGCGGACGCGACGGCGCGCACGCGCGCCCTGGCGGTGCGCTACGCCGGACACCCGCTGGTCAGCGTACACCCGGCGCCGCACAGCCCGCACGCGGCGTCGCCCGACATGATCCGCGCCGGGCACGGACTCGCCCGGGAACTCGGGACGCCGTACCACATTCACGTCGCGGAAGAACCGTTCGAAGTCGAGGAGACGCTGCGCGACCACGGCCTGCGGCCTGTACAGTGGCTGGACAGCCTCGGCGTCGTCGATTCGTCCCTGATCGCGGTGCACCTCGTGTGGCTGGATCCCGATGAAATCGCCCTGCTCGGCGCGCGCGGCGCCGCGCTGGCCTACTGTCCGTCGAGCAACATGTTTCTGGCCGACGGCGTCACCCGCCTGCCCGATCTGCTGGCCGCCGGGGTGCGCGTCGGACTCGGAACGGACGGCGGTTGCAGCAACAACCGCACGAGCGTGTTCGAGGAGATGCGGATGGCGGCGCTGCTGCAAAAAGTCAGCCGGCTCGACGCCACCTGCATCAGCGCGCCGACCGTCTGGCAACTCGGCACAAGCTCCGGCGCCGATCTGCTGCGCCTGCCAGTCGGGCGCATCGCGCCAGGGAAACGCGCCGACCTCGTGGCCGTCGACCCCGCCCATCTCTCACTTCAGCCGTTTCATCCATCGCTGCTTGTTGCGCACGCGGTCTATTCCATGCAGCCTTGCGCGATCCGCCGCGTGGTGGTCGAAGGCCGGGAAGTGGTGCGCGACGGACGCATCCTCACCGTACCCGCCGAGGACATCTCGGCGCTTGTCGCAGAACGTCTGGGCCGCTGGCCGCTGTGGAACGGCGCCTGATCCGTCCGGGGGACAAGTGATCAAGTCTTCGATCCGGGCTTCTCCCCCCCCCTTGTCCACGCATTCTTTTCAACCCCATACATGATATCCCTCCCGCATGGAGACAGTAGCCTGAGAACGCCCGACGCGACCGTCTCGCTGGCCGCCGATCGGCCGTTCAAGCGCACGTCAACAGGAGGGCGACCATTGGAAACCAAACCTCCAACCCATCGGGCCCGGGAGAACATGGCGGTCGGAATCGCGATTGTCGTACTGATCGCGCTTCTCGTCTTGCTGTGGGAATTCCACGGCCTGATTTACCAGTACTTTTCCGGGTGACCGACATGGAAGGGAATGTGTTTTATGCCACGAACAAAGAGCTTGCGCAGATACTCCGGCTTATTGTTCGCGGGAGCCCTGCTTGTATCCGGCTGTGGGCGCGGCATCTGGGTCATGGATCCTGCAGGGCCCGTGGGACGCATCGAAAAACAGTTGATCGATCTGTCGATCATCCTTGTGCTGATCGTGGTCATCCCTGTGATCGCTCTGTTCGCCTACATTGTCTATCGCTACAGGGACAGGCCGGGCAGCAAGGCGCCGTACAGTCCGCATTGGTCGGACAACACAGCGCTTGAAGTCATCTGGTGGAGCATTCCGATCATTATCGTCAGCATCCTCGGCACGGCGACCGTCAAGGACACCTACGCGCTCACGCACCCGCCGGAACGCAGCGCGCGGCCGCTGACGGTCGAGGTGACATCGCTCGACTGGAAGTGGCTGTTCGAGTATCCGGGACAACACATCGCGACGGTGAACTACTGCACGATTCCGGCCAATCGCCCGATTCAGTTCATCCTGACGTCCAACGCGCCGATGAATTCGTTCTGGGTGCCGCAACTGGGCGGCCAGGAGTATACGATGCCGGGCATGGCCATGCGCCTGTGGCTGCAAGCGGATCGCACGGGGGTGTTCTACGGACATGGCGCAAACTTCACCGGACGGGGTTTCGCCCACATGCAGTTTGACGTCGTCGCCAAGCGCCAGGCGGACTTCGACCGCTGGGTGCAGGCGGTGCGCCGGTCCGCGCCGCCCTTGACGCTCATGGGTTATCACAGTCTCGCGCGCCAGAGCATCGTGCCAAAACTGTCGTACTCCTCCTATCCGCTCGGCGAGTTTCGCAAGAACCTGGCCAAGGAGGGCGGCATGTATTCGAAGCACGACATGTCCATCGTACATACGTACGAATAGGGGCAGTCCAGATTCGCACAGTCGCACATTCGCTTGGAAAAGAGGGACCCGCATGCCTGTTAGTCCGGCGAACCTCACCGGCCACTTCTTCGTCACTGGCGATCCGCTGATTTACGGCGCGGACGCGTCCATCCTGCTCGCCTCGGCGGCGGTGGTGTTCGTACTCACCTACTACAAGAAGTGGCGCTGGCTGTGGCGCGAATGGCTGACCACCGTCGATCACAAGAAGATCGGCGTCATGTACCTGATGGCCGCCCTGCTCATGCTGTTTCGCGGGGGCGTGGACGCGATTCTGATGCGGACACAACTCATGCTGCCCAACATGAAATTCCTCGCCGCTGAACACTACAACCAGATATTCACCACACACGGCACGATCATGATCCTGTTCATGGCGATGCCGCTCATCTTCGCCATGTTCAATATCGCGGTGCCGCTGCAAATCGGGGCGCGCGACGTCGCCTTCCCGTATCTGAACGCGATCAGTTTCTGGCTCTTTTTCTTCGGCGCCATGCTGCTCAATCTGTCGTTTGTTATCGGCGGGTCGCCAGACGCCGGCTGGACGAGCTACCCGCCGCTTGCCGGGCTCGGATTTGACCGGGGCCCCGGGGAGAACTTCTACCTGCTCGCGCTGCAGGTTTCCGGGATCGGCAGCATGGCGACAGGCATCAATTTCATCGTGACCATCCTGAAGATGCGCGCGCCCGGCATGACGCTCACGAAGATGCCGCTGTTCACATGGTCGGTGCTCGCGTCGTCGATTCTCATCATCTACGCCTTTCCGGCATTGACCGCAGCGTTGGCGCTGCTGCTCATCGACCGCGTGGCCGGCGCGCACTTTTTCACCATGACGCAGGGCGGCAACGCCATGATGTACGTCAACCTGTTCTGGATTTGGGGACACCCGGAGGTGTACATCGTCGTCCTGCCCGCGTTCGGGATCTTTTCCGAGGTGTTCAGCACGTTTTCCGGCAAAAGGATATTCGGCTATACCTCGATGTGGCTGTCGCTCATGACCATCTCTGTCCTCAGCTACTTCGTCTGGGTCCACCATTTCTTCACGATGGGAGCGGGCCCGGACGTGAACAGCTTCTTTGCGGTCGCCTCCATGGCCGTCGCCATTCCAACCGGAGTCAAGGTGTTCAACTGGTTGTTCACCATGTACCGGGGCCGCATCAGATTTACCGTTCCCATGCTGTGGGCGCTCGCGTTCATCCCGAATTTTGCGATCGGCGGGGCCACCGGTGTCATGCTTGCCGCGGCGCCCGCGGACTACCAATACCACAACAGCTACTTTCTCATCGCGCACTTTCACCAGGTGCTGATCGGCGGAGTGGTGTACGGAATGCTCGCCGGAATGTATTACTGGTGGCCCAAGATGTTCGGCTTCAAGCTCAACGAACGCCTTGGGCGCTGGGGTTTCTGGCTGTTCAATATCGGTTTTTACGTGTGCTTCATGCCGCTGTATCCTCTCGGTCTCATGGGCATGACGCGGCGTATGTACGTCTATCCGGCCGGACTTCACTGGGCTTTGCTCAACCTGATCTCGACGATCGGGGCGTATGTCATGGGAATCGCCTTCATCCTGATCGTCATCGACGTGCTGTACAGCATAGTCCGCGGCGAACGCGACGTCACCGGGGACCCGTGGAATGGACGCACGCTCGAATGGTCGCTGCCGTCTCCCGCGCCGCACTACAACTTCGCGCGCATTCCCGCCGTCGCGTCCCGCGATGCCTGGTGGGCCATGAAGGAGCAGCGCGCGGACGACCTGAACAGCGGCCGCCAGCCCGAACCGCTGCAACCGATTCACATGCCGAAGAACTCCGGACGGCCGTTCATTCTGGGCGTCTTCTTCTTTGTCGGCGGATTCGGCGCCGTCTTCGGCTGGTACCTGTTGGCCGCTCTCGGCTTTGTCGGCGTGCTGTTCGCGCTGTTGTCGCGCGCGCTGGAGTACGACACGGATTACTACATCTCCGTTGAAGAGATCGAGCGCACAGAAACTGCGCTGGGGAGGTCCTGAGCCATGGCCGTGGCACAAGACACAGTGGAGCGCAGCGTGCGCAACGGCGTTCCGCTCGAATACGCGACCGCAGACGGCGAGTTGAAGATCGCCGGTTTCTGGCTCTTCCTCTCCACCGACTTGCTGTTGTTCGCCTGCCTGTTTTCCACGTACGCCATCCTGCGCACAAATACGGTGGGCGGTCCGACGGGCGCGCAGTTGTTTGACATTCCGGGCTTCACCACGGAGACGTTTGCGCTGCTCACGAGCAGTTTCACATGCGGCCTTGCCACACACGAGATGCGCCGCGGCAACCGCGCGGCGCTGATCGCGTGGCTGGCCGTCACCGTGCTGCTCGGGCTCGTGTTTATCGGCTTTGAACTCGATGAGTTCATCTCGTACGCCACGCACGGTGCGGCCATGCAGCGCAGCGCCTTTCTCTCGGCTTTTTTCACGCTGGTGGGCACGCACGGCGCTCACGTGTCCCTGGGGATCCTGTGGATGCTGACGGTCGTCTACCAGCTTGCGGTGCGCGGCATCACGGCCGTCACGGCGCGCAAGGTGTTCATCGTGGGCCTGTACTGGCACTTTCTCGACATTGTCTGGGTGTTCATCTTCACGGTTGTCTATCTGACGGGGGTGCTCAAGTGAAATGACGGTTTCCCATCAGCAGGCAAACAGGCGCTCGCACAGCGCCGGAGATCACGGATTTCCCTGGTCGCACATCGCCGGTTACATCCTTTCGGTTGTCCTGACGGCGTCCGCGCTCTGGCTGGCGGTCGCGCACGCGGGAAGGCCGGTGTGGCGGCTGTCCGCCATCCTCTCCCTCGCCAGCGCCCAGATCTTTGTCCAGTTGTTCCTGTTCATGCACATCACAGAAAGTCACGGTCCGCGCTACCACGTCCTGGCTCTGGTCCTGGCGGCGGTCTTCACGCTCACCGTGGTCATGGGCTCCATCTGGATCATGAGCTTTAATGGGACGCAGGCGTATTGACGCAACTGCCGATGACCGTTTTGGATTTCGCTCCGGACTTTATCACATGTCCCCTAAGGCCCGACGTACCCGCCAAAGAGGCGGATGAGCCAGGCGGTGATCAGCGTCATCCGTCCGGTCAAGAGCAACAGGCCCATCACGACCATCACGGCTCCGCCGATGCGGCTGGTCCATTCGCTGTACTTCTGCAACCAGCGAACCGACCCGAGCGTGTACGCCAGAAGCAAAAAGGGAAGGGCGAAGCCCAGAGCGTAGACGCTCATCAGCAGACCGCCGCTCACTTCGCTCGTCGCGGCGACCGTGATGACCGACGCAAGAATGGGTCCAATGCAAGGCGTCCAGCCCGCGGAAAAGCTCACACCGACGATGAATGCGCCAAGATAGCCGCTGCGCCTGCTTTTCGCCTGCCACTTGAACTCCCGCGCGAGAAATTCCCACTTGATCACGCCGAGCAGCACGAGCCCCATCACGACGATGACGACGCCGCCAATCCGGCTGATAACGGGCTTGTATTCTGCGAAGACGGTCCCGATCAGACTGGCCGACGCTCCGAGTGCGACAAAAATCACGGAAAAGCCGAGCACAAAGAAAACAGCGTGCGCCAGCGCGCGCCGGCGCGCTTCGCCCGTGACAAGCCCGGCGCCGCTGCGGTCCATGGCTACCCCGGAGATGTAGGAGATGTACGACGGGTAGAGCGGCAGGCAGCAGGGCGATATAAAGGACAGAATGCCCGCGAGAAACGCGATCCAGACGCTCGGGGCTGCAGTCACGGGCGCACTCCTTTCATTGGACACAAATCCATCATGCCGCTCGCGCAACTGTGATAGAGTCCGCCTGCCCTGATTTGGATGATCACAGTTCCCCGAGGGCGATGCGCCGCGCACGGCGGTCTGGATGGCAGACTGCCGCGTTTCAGGGCTTGAGCAGCCGTTGGAAGTCATGGCGCATGAGCGTTGGCGACATGGGTCCCGTGACGCGCGCCACAATGACACCCTGGCGGTTTATGAACAGACTCGTCGGGATGCCGAGCACGCGGTACTGCTGCGACACGGACAGCGTCGTATCCATGAGCACAGCATAGGTGATGCCCATCTTCTTGATGAAGGCCTGTGCATTCAACGCATTGTCGCTCCCGGTCAGGTTGACGCCGATAAAACTGATGCGCGATCCGTACCTGTGGTACATCTTCACCAAATCCGGCGTCTCAGCCTTGCACGGCGGACACCAGGACGCCCAAAAGTTCACGAACACCAATTTGCCACGGAAGTCGCTCAGGCTCACCCGCTTGCCTTGAAAATCCGCAAGCGTGAAATTCGGCGCCACATAGCCCTGTTCCGGGCCCACGCGCAGGCCCTGCTTGCCCATCGCGACGCCGATGCTGACGAGTGACACCAACACAATCACCAGAACTCCGATTTTGCCCAGCCGTTTCACATACGGTCCCCCGATACAGGCGCGTCAACAAAACAGCCCGCCGCGCCGTAGTCACGCGGTTGGCTGCGCTTCCCCGGGACACGCGACACAATCCCCGGAGAACTGTGATAGAGCCCGTTGAGCAGGCGCCCCCATTAGGATTGTCACATGGCCCTGCAGGACATTATACACCCTGCCGTATCCGGCGAAAAGCGCACCACGGTCTCAGGGCGTCGCCGCGTCCGATGCGCCGTCCTTTGCAGGCGCGAACCGGCGCCGCTGCCTTTGCGACAGTGCCTCGCACGCGTACAGCCGCTCTGCCGACACGCCGGCGCCCGCCATGCCGAGATACGCCTTGTGCACGACAGCCGCCGACAGATCCGGGTAGCTGCGCTCGACGAGTTGCAGGGTCTGTCCGATGCGCACCTCCCCCTCCCGCAATGTGCGCAGGAAAAACCCGGTCCGCCCCGTCGCCAGGACGCGGTCAAGCAGATCCGCGACGTTCCAGCGGCGCGCTATCTTCCAGCACGGTATGCGCGTCTCCGACACCTGCAGGAGAGCATCCCCAACGCGAAAGACGTCGCCGATGCACACATCCCGCTCCGTCAGGCCCGCCAGGGTCACGTTCTCCGCGAATCCGCCGTAGGACGGACGAAACCCGAGTTCCTTCTCCCAGAGCGGGTAGTGCTCCGCCGGATAGGCCAGGACGACGCGGTCCGGTCCCCCATGATGGACGAGGTCCCCCTGATCGTCGCCCGCGACATGCTCCTTGCCTACCCACAGCGCTTCCCCGACCGCAGCCTTCACGTACCCGCTGCGCACGGCCCGCTCTGCGCCGGACCCGGCCCATTCCTCCATGAGACGCGGCAATCCGGCGTGCAACGAAACCACTTCACCGTTCAAGCGACCCGACCCCCTCTGCAGGACCCCCGCGGTCGCGTGGCCCTTCTCTATCTATTGAACACCAGCGAGGTCGCGTTCGACAATCTTTTTGACGTATCCCGCCAACTCGTCGTATACGCGCCCTTGCAGTGTGTGCGCCGCGAACAATGGCGACGCCTCGCCGTCCATTTCCGCCAGCGGAATCCGCGCGACGACCCGCGTATCGAGTTCCCGCGCCACCCGGTCCCCGCCGCCCCGGCCGAACAGGTAGTTGCGCCGTCCGCTCTCCGCACACTCGAACCAGGCCATATTCTCCACCACTCCGAGGATCTCGTGTGACGTGCGCTGCGCCATGAGTCCCGCGCGAACCGCCACATCCGCCGCGGTCTCCTGCGGCGTGGTCACGAGCAGTTCCTTGCTCTTCGGCAGCATCTGGTGAACGTCAAGCGCAATATCGCCCGTTCCCGGCGGCAAGTCCAGCAAGACGACATCCAAGTCCCCCCAGTACACTTCACTGAAGAAGTTGCGCAGCATCTTGCCGAGCATCGGCCCGCGCCAGATGACCGGACTGTTCGGAGGCGCAAAGAACTGCATCGAGATCACCTTGACACCGTCGACCTCGATCGGAAAGATCACCTTGTCCACCACTGTCGGCTGCCGATCCTTTATCCCGAAGATCCCCGGGATGCTGAAGCCGTGGATGTCCGCATCGACGATGCCAACGCGCAGTCCGAGCCGCGCGAGCGCAACGCCGAGATTTGCCGTCACGGTCGATTTGCCGACGCCTCCCTTGCCCGACGCCACGGCGATGAACATCGCCTGCTGATCGGGTTCCAACAACGCCGGATTGGCTCTTTCCGGTCCCCCGCGCACCTTTTGCGCAAAGGCGGCGCGCTGTTCGTCCGTCATGTGGTCGACCGTGACGTCGACCGTCTCGATCCCCTCCAGTTGGACCAGGCGGTCGCGCACCGATTTTTCGATCATGGCGTGCAACGGACACGCCTTGATCGTGAGCAGGATCTCGACGTGGACGTGCGTCCGCTCAATTTCCACCTTGCGGACCATGTCCAGTTCCACAATACTCCGGTGAACATCCGGATCCTCCACGTCACGCAGCGCGTCCAGCACCTGTTGCTCGGTGATCATAGCGCATCCCCCTCACTGCTGCCTCTGTGCCCCGCGTTCAGCGAGCAGGACGGCAACCTCCCGTTTGTCTCCGGGCGACATCAGGCGCGTGGCCATCGGGAAGATATGACTGTCTTCCTTGCCCAGGTGATTCAGCAGCGTGCCGCGCAGTTGGTTCATGTGGTCCGGAAGGACCGGCGCTCCGCTGTACTGCATCGAGACGCAGTCTGCGTACAGCTTGCGCAGTGTCGCGTGCTCCTCGAGCAGCCGTCCCACGGGGCCGACGTCCGATCCGCCCACGTACGGCGCCAGGCGTGGAAACACGATCTGCTCCTCGTGCACAAAGTGCTCCTCGAGTTCATCTTTCACCGCATCGAGCACGTACGCGACCTTTGCGGCGTCCCACGGCTCCCGCGCATTTTCGAGCAGCTTGCACAGTTCTACATGGTCCTCCACAAGCGGATGGAACGCCGGGTCAATCTGTTCGAGAAGTTCCGGCTGACTGTACACCGTCACATGCTCCGCGCTTGACGGCTCGACCGCCGCCGCTTCGGGAATCAGGATGAGCAACACGGTGCTCACGAGCAGAGCGAGCACCTCGTGTTCGCGCTGCGGCGCGACCGTGACCATGTCGCCCTGATTGAGTTGTACGGTCTCCCCGCCCACTTCGGTAAACTCAACCTGCCCGGACAGAACGACCAGGTTCAGCGTCTGGCGCGCTTTGTGCCTGCTCAGACCCTGTCCTTGTTGCAAAGACAGTTGCACGATGCGCGCCTCGCCCTGTTGGAATACGGGATGGACCATCTGATCCTGGAACAGCAATGAATTCCGTTGCATGCTTGAACCTCCTGCGTATCGTCTCGTGACGTTCCCATTGTCACCGCGCCGCGGCGCGGGCGCTGTGCGCTGTGTCACTGCCGCGCCGCGGCCGGACGGCCCGCCGCAAATTTGCCACATGCGGTGTGACTTGCGGCACAGGCGAAACTCCACCGCCCGCGCTAGGGTAGTGATGAAGCCGGTTGAGATGAGGGAGAGATTCACGATGATGGACGTTACTCATGAGGACCACCTGCTGACGATCGACGCGCGCAACACGATCCGCCAGGGTCACCATCCCCGCCAGGAAATTGTCAGCCTCATCAAGGACGCGCCGGGCGGAACCGTGTGCGAAGTCCATGTGCCGCACCGCACAGGCCCGCTCATCGCGGCGCTGGAAGACCTCGGCATGAATGTCGCTGTCGCGCAGCTGGAGCCGGGACACTTCCGGCTGCGCGTGCTCAAGTTCTGACGCCGCCGGGTTTGACGCGCGCAGAACTTGCAATTGTCGGCAGGTTATTGACACAATGGAGGGGTCATGGCGCGCGTGCCGCGGTTGCTCACGGCGCGTGATAATCCCTTTGCCATTGGCGAACGCTATGGCCATTGGCGTGAGACGGCCCTGTCACCCGGAGGTCGCTTTCGCAATGCACATTGGAGGCGCACCAACCATGCCATGGATTCTTGCATGCGACAGCGCGCAGTTGCAGGTGGGTACAATGCGCCGCCTCGAGCTTGCGGACGAGGAGATCGCGCTGTACCACTTGGCCGACGGCTTTTTTGCGACCTCTGACACCTGCACGCACGCGCGCGCTTCCCTGTCAGAAGGCTCGCTGCGCGACTGTATTGTGGAATGCCCGCTGCACGGCGGGCAGTTCGACGCGCGCACGGGCAAAGCGGTCAAATTCCCGTGCGTCACCGCCCTGCAGACGTTTGCCACGCGCGAGAAAGACGGCGCTGTGTGGGTGGAAATTGAGTGAAGGCGGGGGATTGACGATGAATCCAGCGTCCGGTCCACAGCCCTGGGCGACGTTTTCCGCCGCAAATCTGGCGTATGCTGAAGAACTCTACGAGAAATTCATGCGCGATCCGGAAGCGGTCGACGCACAGACGCGCGCCTGGTTCCTCGAGTGGGGAGAGCCGGGCGCGTGGCAAGCGACGACCAGCGCCACCGGACCGCCAACGCAGGACTTTGACCGCGCCGCGCAGGCGCGCATTGCCGCAGCCGCCCTGCGGCTGCTCGACGGGATTCGGACATTCGGACACCTGGCGGCGCGCATCGATCCCCTCGGAGACGCACCGCACGCCCTGCCGATGCTCGAACCGTCGTACTACGGCCTGGCGGAGGCCGAGCTGCGCCAATTGCCTGCGCTCACAATCTGGCCTGAAGCGCCGGATGGCGTCGTCAGCGCCGCCGATGCCGCGGAGCACCTGCGCCGCGTGTACACGGGGTCGACCGCGTACGAGTTCAGCCACATCCACGATGCGGAACAACTCGCCTGGCTGCGGCGGCACGTCATGCATCCCGAAGCCAGAGGGGCGATGGAACCCGGGCGCCAACGGGCGCTGCTTGCGCGGCTCATTCGCGTCAATGAATTCGAGACGTTCCTGCACAGGACATTCGTCGGCCAGAAACGCTTCTCTATCGAAGGGCTCGACGCGCTCGTGCCGATGTTGGATGAACTGGTTCACCTCGCCGGCGCGTCCGGCGCCCACGACGTCATGGTCGGCATGGCGCACCGCGGACGCCTGAATGTGCTGGCGCACGTCCTGGAGAAACCGTATGTGGACATCTTTGCGGAGTTCCACGCGGCGCCGGACAAGGAGCTTGTGCCGTCAGAGGGCTCCATGGGGATCAACGCCGGGTGGACGGGAGACGTCAAGTATCACCTTGGGGCGCGCACGACCATCGAAGAGTTCGGCCCGATTCACGTCACCCTCGCGAACAACCCCAGTCACCTGGAGTTTGTCGATCCGGTGGTCGAAGGCTTCACGCGCGCCGCGCAGGACGTCCGGGACACGCCGGGAGAACCGTCGCAGGACGCGGACTCCGCACTGTGCGTCCTGATCCACGGAGACGCTGCGTTCCCAGGCGAAGGCATCGTCCCCGAGACATTGAACCTGTCCGCTCTCGCGGGATTCGGCACTGGCGGAACCATCCATCTGATCGCAAACAACGGCGTCGGTTTCACGGCAGAAGCAGACCAGGGCCGCTCGACGCTGTACGCCAGCGATCTGGCCAAGGGCTTCGCCGTCCCGATTGTCCACGTCAACGCCGACGACCCTGAGGCTTGCCTGTCCGCCGTGAAACTGGCCCACGCCTACCGCCAGCGCTTCGCGCGCGATTTCATGATCGACCTGATCGGCTACAGGCGTTTCGGCCACAATGAGATGGACGACCCGTCATTCACGCAGCCGCTGACCTACGAACGGGTTGCGGCCCACCCGCGGGTCAGCGAGGTTTACGCGGCGCGCCTGCGCGAGGAGGGTGTTGTTGCACAGGCGCAGATCGAGGCGATGGTGCGCCTGTGCCGCGATGAACTCGACGCGGCGCATGGCTCGGTGGCGGAAGCCGAGCGGAGGCGGACACGGCCGCCGCGCCCGGCTCCGGTCGAGGCGCCGCCGACGCAGGTGGACGGACAGCGACTGCGAGAACTGTACGACAGCGCGCGGGAATTGCCACATGGCTTCTCCGTGTATCCCAAACTGGCGCGCGTCATTGACCGGCGAACAGCCGCATTTGAACCGGAGGGCCGGGTCGATTGGGCGTTCGGAGAATGGCTGGCGCTGGCGTCCATTCTCGCGGATGGCATTCCCGTGCGGATGACTGGACAAGACTCGGAGCGCGGTACGTTCAGCCAGCGCCATCTGGTGTGGCACGACACGGTGACCGGAGAGACCTTTTGCCCGCTGCAGGCCATCGACGGCGCAAGTGCGTCGTTCGCCGTCTACAACAGCCCCCTTTCGGAGGCCTCCGTACTTGGATTCGAGTACGGCTACAGCGTCCAGGCGCCGGAGGCGCTGGTCATCTGGGAGGCGCAGTACGGCGACTTTGCCAACGCCGCCCAGGTCATCATCGACCAGTTCCTGTCGTCCGGCGGCGCGAAATGGCGCCAGGAGAGCGGCTTGGTTCTCCTGTTGCCGCACGGGTACGAAGGACAGGGACCCGAGCACTCCAGCGCGCGGCTGGAACGCTACCTCGAACTGTCTGCCGAGCATAACTGGATGGTGGCGTATCCGACGGATGCGGCGCAGTATTTTCACCTGCTGCGCCGCCAGGCGCACATGCTCGCCCGCCAGGCGCGTCCGCTGATCGTGATGGCCCCAAAAAGCCTCCTGCGTCACGCCATGAGCGCGTCACCGCTGGCACAGTTCACGGACGGCCGCTTCGAACCCGTACTCGACGGGTCGGTCGGGGCAGGTGGAGAAGAACGCGTCAAGCGGGTCATTCTGTGCAGCGGACGGATTGTCTTTGACCTGCTTCAGGCGCGCGACGCGGCTCCGGACGAAATCCGGGCAGAAACGGCCGTCATTCGCCTGGAGCAGTTGTACCCGTTCCCGGAAGCGCACATCGACTCCGTCTTCCAACGCTACAGCCGCGCCACGCAGGTCGTCTGGCTGCAGGAGGAACCTGCGAATATGGGCGCCTGGCCGTATGTGCAGCGCACGCTGGCGCGCCTGTCCAAACTGCCCGGTCCCGTGCAGTGCGTCAGCCGTCCCGCGCGGTCAAGCCCTGCGGAGGGCATTCCGGACATGCACCAGGAGACGCAGCGCCGACTCCTGCAGGGTGCGCTTGGCCAGACGAAAGCACACAGCGAGGAGGTGTTGGCGCAATGAGTGACATTGTCGTGCCGGAACTGGGCGAATCAATCACAGAAGCGACCGTCCTCAAGTGGCTCAAGCGCGAGGGTGAGGCCGTCGGTCAGGGTGAGGCCGTCGCGGAACTGGAGACGGACAAGGTCAACCTGGAGGTCATGGCGGAGCGCGACGGAGTCCTCGGCTCTATCCGCAAACAGGCCGGGGAGACCGTCGCTGTGGGAGAAGTGATCGCGACCCTTGATGCGTCAGGCGCAGGCGCGCAGGCGGCAGGCGCGGACGGCGCACGGCCGGACGCATCCCTCCCGGACGCGGGCGGCAGGGCCGCGCTCGGGGAGCGGCCCAGCGGGACCGCACCGGTGCAGACGGGCGAAGGCAGACGGCCGTCGGCCGGCCAGGAGCCAGCGCGCCTCGTCCCCGTGGAAGCGGCGCCCGGCGAAGAGGTGCGCGCCAGTCCCGCCGTACGGCGACTGGCGCTTGCTCACGGCGTCGACCTGCAAGAACTCGCGGGCAGCGCGACCGGACGGCTGACCGAACAGGATGTGCTGCTTGCCAGTCGTCCGGCGCCTTCCGGTCCACCCACTGCCGCAACATCAACCGCTGCGCCCAGATCGGCTCCGGCGGCCGCGCCCCCACAGGGAGCGATTCCGCCGGAAGGCGGCGGACGGGCGCCTGAGGAAGAACGCGTCCGGCTGTCGCGCCGGCGTCTCACCATTGCCCGGCGCCTGGTCGAAGCTCAGCATGCGGCCGCCATGCTCACCACGTTCAACGAGATCGATCTGCACAACGTGATGGAACTGCGCAAGCGGCGCAAAGACGCGTTCCGGGAGCACCATGGCGTCGGACTGGGCTTCATGTCCTTCTTCACCAAGGCGGCAATCGGCGCGCTCAAGGCCTTCCCGGCCCTGAACGCGGAGATCCAGGGGGACGAGATGGTGCTCAAACGCCACTACGACATTGGGATTGCCGTAGCGACCGAGAAAGGCCTCGTCGTTCCCGTCGTGCGCGACGCGGATCGCCTCGCGTTTGCGGAAATTGAGCGCGAAATCGCGCGGCTCGCGGAACGTGCCCGCAGCGACAGCCTGACCCTGTCCGACCTCAGCGGCGGTACGTTCACCATCACGAACGGCGGCGTCTTCGGTTCGCTCTTCTCGACTCCGATACTCAATCCGCCGCAGGTCGGAATCCTTGGCATGCACAAGATCCAGGAGCGCCCGGCCGCCGTGGCGGGCGAAGTGGTGATCAGACCCATGATGTACGTCGCGCTGTCTTACGACCACCGCATTGTGGACGGAAGCGAGGCCGTCCGGTTTCTGGCGCGGGTCAAGGAATTGGTGGAAGATCCTGAGGCGCTTCTTCTTGAAGGGTGAGCCTGCGCTCTCGTCATCGCTGTGTGACCGAGCGCATATACACATGCGCCGCAGGATCGTATAATGACGATACCGCGCGGTAGCGTCCGTTCGCGGGCGCGCCAGAAAGGAGATGTTATTATGGCATATGTCATTACCTCTCCGTGTATCGGAGAAAAGGCTGCAGACTGTGTCGAGGCCTGCCCGGTCGACGCCATTCACGACGCTGGTGAAACTTATTTGATCGATCCCGACGTGTGTATCGACTGCGGTGCGTGCGAGCCGGTCTGCCCAGTGTCCGCCATCTTCCAGGACGAGTACGTCCCAGAGGAAGAACAGGCTTGGATCGCGACAAACCGTGATTTCTTCAAGAAATGAGATCGCCATGTGCGACGCATCCGCACGCCGACGAGTCATGAACGTGTGATCCCATCGGGCGCCGCAGACGGCGCGGTACAGATGCGTCCGCGTTTTTCGGGTAACTGCACACCCGCGCATGGCGCTTGGCAAGGAAGAGAGGCCTGATCGGCGACGATCAGGCCTCTCTGGCGTCACATGATCGTCATTTTTTTACGACGCGGTACACATAACCGCCGCAACCGCACTGGTCAACAAAATCGATGTCGATCGCGGCGCCAAACGCCTCGCGCAGCGCGGGCACCAGGTACGAATCCGGCTGTCCGTGTTCATGCGCCACCGCCAAGTTTACATAATGCGACTCCCCGGTATCCCGCACCGCCTTGACGGCCTCGCGCACAATCAAGTCGCGATCCAGGATGAATTCTTCCGTCTCCAGATTGACCGACCAGTTCCCTTTTGCCATGTCGCGCCGCCTCCGTCCGCACGCGTGTGCGGGATTCTCAGCCACAACTGTACCGGATCCGGCGGCAGCCTTCCGTGACGCGGCGCACAGTCCCGTGCGCCTTGCCAAACCGCGTGGCAACCGTTAATCTGGTGCACAATAGACTCGACGCATGGGCGCAGAGGAGGAACGGGACATGTGGCAGGTGGAGGCCAGTTTTACAAAGTTCGTCTACCCGTTTCTCTATCCGAACCGACAGGAGGCGTTTGCGGCCGCCGCGCTCGCTGTCACCGGCAGGACTGCGCCGCCGGTTCTGCAACAAGAGGGACTGCCCCTCTGGGTCGAGCACCAGTTTCACGACAACGAACTGGACAACATGCTGCCTTACGTCCGGCACTACATTCGACTTCCGGAAAACCAGCGGCGCTTCATCCTGAACCCGGCCATCCTGCCACTGTTGAACGACATCCGCACCGCACGCATGACCGACAGCCAGTCCGGGTTTCGCTTCTCGTCGATCGACCTCTACCTGTTTTTCAACGGCGTGGCATTTCTGGTGCTGGAGGTTCAACCCTCGTCGGACGCCGAAGCCAATCTGTCGATCGCCTGGATCGAGGATATCAACGCGGATCTCGCCAGTCTCAACCGTGGGCAGCACATCTGGCTGAATCGAGCCCCCGGCTCCATGGCGGAGTCCGACGCGACTTGCCTGTCCCACTTCCTTTGCGGCGCGCGGACGACCCTTGGCGAGTGGATCGACGACCTGCTGGCGCCCCTGTGCGACGCAAGCGGCGCGCTCGCCCGCTGCAAGCCGATGGTCGGCAGCTTCCTTCCGGTGTACGGCGCAACCCTGGTGCGCCAGAGAGCGGAGCAAAGCGCCGTGAGCGGGCGCGATGCGGACGTGGCGTTTCAGCAGTTTGCGTCAGAGCACCTGATGGCCCTGCGCAAGACCCTGCCGTCGACCAACCGCAGCCGTTTCGCCCATGAACTGTTCGACGATCCGGAGCACAACTACTTCCCGTACCACAACGTCATTCACTCGCAATCGCTGGAGGGCGGCTTCGTGCTGGCGTACGACAATGGGGCAAGTCACTTCCGCGGCGCGCGTTCGGGCGCCATGCAATCGTTTCGCACCAACTACTTCTACATGATGCTGCTCGCGATGCACCAGCGCATGAGCATCCTGCAGTACGCGATGGCCGCTGCGGACGCGGCGCTCGTTCCGGAGCGCGCCGCGTTGCTGCGCGAGTTGCGCCAGCACGTCTACGATTTCACCGCGCGCTGCTACTTCAGCCAGGCGTCGTTCAGCGAGGAGCGCGATCAGCTCTACCGCCGCTGGCAGCATGCTTTTCACATCAGTCAGTTGTACCGGGAACTCAAAGAAGAGGTTCACGACGTGGATGGATTCCTGGAGCAGGTGGCGCGGGAGCGGGAACTGGAATCACGGGAGCGCGAACTGCGCCAGGAGGCCCACAAGACGCATGTGATCAGCTATGTCTCGTTCATCCTGTTGCCGGTTACGATCGTGACGGGAATGATCCAGGCGTCGCCCATCCTTGCGGGTTGGCTCGACTTCCCGCACACGCCGTTGCGCTCGTCCGTCATCCTGTTTCTCATGCTTGTCGCCGTATCGCTGCTGGTGGGCGTGGTCCTGCGCGCCATCCGGCGCAACTGGTGACACAAGGTCATCGGCGGACGCCGCCGCTGACGGCGTCCGCCTTGGCGGGCCGGTCCGGCCACAGTGCGACCATGAGCAGGGCGATGGCCGGACTGCTGTTGGGGTCCGTCCCCAGTCCGCCCATGACGCCAAAATCCTGGCCCAACACCCAGGTCAACAGAAGCCAGGCGAGGGTGGCGTAGAGCACGACGGGCCGATCGGCGAAAAAGACGTAGCCCAGAAAGAGCAGAAGCATGACGCCGACGATGGCGCCGTTGCTTATGACAGGGTGCGCTGCAAGCAGGTGCGCCGAGGCGTAGAGCAGCGCGGACAGCGCGTGGGGCTGCGGCATCTGCGCCATGCTGATCACAGGCGCCTGCAGGCCTGACGCCGTCCAGAACCCGTTCGCCGGCCACGCCTGGATCACGGCGCCAAACAGCCACAGACCTGCAAACACCCAGCGCGCCTCGCGCGCCACCGTCTGGTCCCGCCAACGATCCTCCCCTTGAAGCAGCAAGGCTGCGGCCGCCATGTAAAACAGAACGGATCCCGGCGATCCGGTCAGCCAGGTGGCGCCTCCGCCGAAGATGCCGCCCATGCCCTCTCCGATCACCCACACCCCGAGTCCCCAGACAATCGTCGCTTGAAGAGTCAGGCGGCGCAACCGGCCCGGCGGCGCCAAGCATAGCGCGAGCCCCAGCGTGATTTGCGTCCACATGATCACCAGGTCAAAGGTCAAAGGGTGCCGGCTGAGTTGGGCGACCAACGGTTCAAACCCGCGCACCAGCAGTGCCGGCAGCGTGGAGAACAGCGGCACCACGATATTGGAGAGCAGTTGACTGCTCATATCCGGCTGAGCCTGCAGCAACCCGTCCACAATCCACAAGAATCCAAGCCCGATTCGCACCGCATCGTAGCGTGTAGTCGGCCAGGCGAGCCCGGTGAAAAACTCCCCGCGCCGTCTGCGCACGCCAACGACCACAGCGAAAATGACAAGTACGTACACGATCGCCACAAGCCCCATGCGTTCATAGAATGCATGGAGAATCGCCGCGCCGGGCGCATTGGTCATGTCCACGTGTCATCATGCCCCCCGTTCGGACGCCGCCACTGTTTCCTGCGGAGCGCCTTCACGCGGAGCATACCACACACTGAGAAGCAATACCGCGAAGATCGGGAAACCTCCCGCGTTTTCTGCAAAGTGCACGGCGCTGCCGAATCCGCCGACAACCACCCACGCCAACAACACCGCCAGCAGCGACAGAAGCGCGCCGACTGCCTGCCAGCGGGTCCGCCACATGAGCGCACAGAGCAGCAGCATCGCCGCCAGCGCCGCCGCGGACCAGAACACACTGGCGGACGCAGAACCAGCGCCTGCCACGCCGGGCGCCAGAACGATCAGGCCCAGTCGCGCATAGTGTCCGTCAAAACGCGCGATCTCAGACGCGAGTCGCGGCCACTGGGCCATGCGGAGCAGTTGCAGCGCGGCCCCGAGCGCCCAGTAGACCGCCGTGGCGCGCATACCGGCGCGCCGCACCGCGCCCGATCGCCATGCATCTTCGGTGACGAGCAGCAGGACCGCGCCGAGCGCGAACAGCAGGGCGGCGCCGGGCGCGCCGGTCCAGTAGCCGGCGCCTGCCGCCAAATGACCGAATCCTTCTCCGAACACCCATTCCAGAACGCTCAGGGCGACCGTCAGGTACAGGCCGATTGTACCGACCAGCCGATCCCGCCCGAGCCACAGCAGCGACGCCAGCGACCACTGCGCGATGACGGAAATGATATTGCTTGCGGTGGCGTCGGAAAACCAGATGCGCGCCCCGTTCATCACCACAGAGTGCACCCATGGACCGGCAGATGCCGGCGCGACGGCCGCCGCGACCAGTTCAGGCGTCGCGGTGACCAAAAGGGGACGGATCTGCAGGAGCCCGCTGACGATGAAGAGGCCGGCCAAACCGCCCCACAGCAGCGTCCGCGCAGGGATCGCCTGACGCCGTCCGGGCGGCGCCTTGTGCGGGGCGGTCCGGTCCGCCGAGTCGTCGTCCCGGACAAAGTCGTAGACGTACTTCATGACGTAGCCGCCGACAACCTTGCCGCCCACCACGATGGACAAAGCGAACAGGACTTCCCACAATGACAGGTAATAATTACTAATCAGGAGCGAGTCGTTCATGCTGCCCAGACCTTTCTCACACCGCGGTCATTCGTAGAGCGCGACGTTGTCATACCGTACGTACGCCCGGACTGCGACGGCGAAGAACGCCGCGAACATGGCCACGGCCATGATGGCGAACCCGAGCTGTTGGTCGGCCAGAGGAGACAGGCCGAACAGCCGCGGGACGTGGTTGTAGAACGGGTAAAACGGACGCTGCGCGAACACGAGGATGATCTCCAGCGGCATGGCGAGATTCCCGGCAAAGAACATGTACAGCACCTGCGGTCCGGGATCCAGCCGGGGAATGGCTTCAACAGGGCTGAACACCGGCATCCAAAGAAATAGGCCGCCCACAAAGAACATGGCGTGCTCGAAGAAGTGAAACGCTTCACTGCGCAGCGCCAGGTCGTACAGCACTGGCAGGTGAAAGCCAAAGAAGATCACATTGAAGACGGCGATGTTCACGATGGGATGAAAGACGCGGCGCGCCGCCTGTCCGCGCTCTCCCGCCACAAGCGGCTCAAGCAGCCATGGAGGGACGCCATACATCAGCAGGGGGACCATCAAGAGGATCTCGCAAAGGTGCTGGACCATGTGGACGGAAAACAGCAAGTGATCGGCCACGTAGTCAAACGGACTCCCAAAGGCGAAGTAGAACACCCACATCCCCGCAAGAAAACTGACCACGCGCGCGGGTTCTACCGGCCGATAGCCGCGAAAGACGCGTTTGCCGAAGCGATACACCACGAGCAGGTACAACACCTGGACGATCACAGCCTGGGCGATGATCGACGGTTGCCATAAGGTGGCGAAACTGAGGTGAGCGAGCGGCGCGGGCATGGTCTCAGACTCCTCCCGAAGTAGTGGGCGCGCCCGCGCGCAGTCCAGGGGCGATGGCCCGCAGCGTGATGGGCACCTGGCCAGGCTGGCACTGTGTCAGCGTGTTGTTGTTCACCTGCGTGTCCACGTGCAGGATGCCGCCCGTCAAGCGCCCGTAGGGCACCGTCCCCGGAGGAATGGCCGGGCCGCCAAACTGCGCCGGATTGGCGTGCAGCCGGGCCAGTTGACGGAGCAGAGTGGCCGTGTAGCCGACCGGACTGGCGGGAAAGATCACGCCAAATGTTTCCACATTCTGATACGTTCCCAGGATCTGCTCGACCATGTGCGGTTTTGCAGCATGCACGGCGCGCATGAACTGCGGATCGTCCACCGGCGTCGTCCATTGTGCGGCGCCGTGGGCCGAGAACAGGGTGGTCGGGAGGGATGGAATCGGGTATTCCCGCACCTGCCGGCCAGTGTAGTGGACCGCAAGGAAGAACTCCTTGGCCTGTTTGAGGTAGATCCCATTCCATGACACGATGTCTTTTTCGCCGATGCCCTGGCCAATCGCCGTGACGGGACGCACAAACATGCCGCCCACCAGCAGTGCGCCCGCGATGCCAATCATGGCGGGCATGCTTTGGATGCGCTTCATGCGACCGTCTCCGCCTTCGCCATGACACTCACGAGGACGGCGACGAGCAGGAAGGCCCCAGGAAGCTCCCACAACGTCTCGGCGCCAAACACGCCGCCGACCAGAGCCGCCACACACACGATGCGGCCTGCCCGCGGGCGTACAAGCAACAAAAGAGAGCCTGCGAACGCGACGGCCGCCATCACAAACGTGATGTCCGACATGGCGTTTGCAATGGGCGTCTGCAGGGCGTCCATGGGCGGTCCGAAAACGCCGCCGCGCTGCAGGACGCCGACGAGCACCGCCAGCAAGGACGCGACTACGCCAAGCGCTGTGGCACCGATCCTCACAAGATCACGCTCCCGCTCCACATTTTCATTTATTTCAGCCCAGATGCTCGTCACGTCACATTCGTGACCATGCCAAGAAAGAGAACGCCGAGGTACAGCAGCGAAAAGAAGAACGTCTTGCGCGCCCACTTCGCGTTCGGCAGCTTTTCCTCCAGAACGAACATCGCATGCACCATGAACGCCACACCGAGAATGCCTGCGATCCAGACGTAAACGAGACCGACCGCGCCCGTCCAGTACAGCAGAAGACTCACGATCGACAGCAGGAACGTGTACACGGCCATCTGTCGCTTCGTCGAACTCTCGCCTCTCACGACCGGCATCATCGGGATATTGGCCCGTTTGTAGTCGTCGTGGCGAAACAGGGCCAGCGCCCAGAAGTGAGGCGGCGTCCAGAGAAAAATGATGAGAAACATGAGAACCGCCGGCCAACCCATGTGATTCGTCACCGCCGCCCACCCGATCAGAGGCGGGAAAGCCCCCGCTCCGCCGCCGATCACGATGTTCTGTGGTGTGCGGCGCTTGAGGAACACCGTGTAAATCAGCGTGTAGTAAATGAATCCCGCGACGGAAAGCAGGGCGCTCAGCCAGTTGACCATGAATCCGAGCCAGAACGCCGACAGAACGAATAGGACAAAACTGAAAATGAGTGCTCGCGCAGGCTGGATCCTGCCTGCCGGGATCGGTCTGCCGACCGTCCTGTTCATGATCGCATCGATATCGCGATCGTACCACATGTTGAAAGCGGCCGCGCCTCCCGTCGAAAGTCCGAGGCCAAACAGCGCCGACAGCGTAACCCCCACTTCCGGCAATCCCCTGGCGGCGACAACCATGGCGCAGTATCCCGTAAGCAACAGGAACATCATGATCTTGGGCTTTGTCAACTCAAAATACGCATTTGCCGTGGACAAGCCACGCGCAATCCGCGCCGGAGGCGCAACGGCCTCATCGAGTCCCGTCATGTCAGACCATCCTCTCGAATCGCATGCGACACGATCCTGCTTGCGCAGGGACAAGGGAACGCTCGCCGGCGCCGCCGGGCCCTTCCCGGCGCATCGCTGGCGGCGCGTTCGCCGTCCACTGCAAAACCCGGCCTCAAGGGCCTACTGCCCGATGTTCTGCCCACTGTCCGCAGGAACATCCACGTCGACGGGCGCCTTGCCGCTGCGCAGACGGTCCACATCCAGAGCCCACTTGCGAAGGATCACCAAGAGCGTTGTCATGATCACGGCCTGGAACAGCCAGAATGCGATGTCCCACCAGAGTGCGATCCCCGGACTCTTCGGGATGACGATGGGAAGCGTCGGCCAAAAATTGCTCGGCATTTCTCGCACCTCCTGTATTTGTGCTGCGTTAGCCGTAGCCTCACGGATTCCAAAAAGGACAATTACAGAAAGTACAGTTCGATGTACAGCGCAATCCAGCCGACGGTTGCAAAGACCCAGAACCAGGCCGGCGACTCAAAGCCGGTGAGCGTCTCGTGCGTGATGCCGTTCGCACGAATGCGCATGCGCCCGGCGAGCAGGGTCAGGAGGGCGGCGAGATTGATCACGATGGCAAGGCCGATCGACACGAGAAACGTCTCGCCAAAGTGAGACATTGAGTTCATCGGATGAAACCACATCTCGTAAAGCATCATGATCGTTGCGACAAGTCCCGCAACCAGCGACACGGCCGAATTCGTCCGGTAGCCGCCGACGTTCAGCCGACGGGCCGCGCGCGCCGCGCCAAACGCGGCGAGGGCGCCGATCACCATCAGCCCCGTCTCGATGCCCCCTGTGACCTGATCGAGGCTTGACGGCACGTAGTTGTACACCATGAGGTAGCGCACGTTGATGATCACGAAGAACGGCACGGCCATGCTGAAGAGAAACAAGGCGAACGCCCCGCGCGATTTGCGTTGTTCAATCTGCCTGTCAATATCCTTATTCCTGCCCGAAGCAGCCAACTGCTGCGTCGCCGCCATATCCACACCTCCACTTCAGATCACCCGATCGAACCGTAATGCCCAGACAACGGACACGTCACGCATGCACTCCGCCCGGCACTGGCTCCGACGGGTCCGGCGGCAGGTCGTCGTCGTAGTCGTAGAACGATCCCGTGACCACGGGAGCGGCCGCGAACGATTCTGGAGCGGGCGGGGAGGACGTGCGCCACTCGAGCGTCTTGGACTGCCACGGGTTTTCCTCGGCCTTTGGCCCCGACCTCATCGCCCACACAATGTGCACGAGATTGAACAGGAATCCCAGTCCGAGGATGAAGGCGAAAATCGAGATCACCAAGTTGATCCCCTGCAGGTACGAGGGATACACCGGGACCCAGCGGTTCATGCCCTGCATGCCGGCAAGGAACATCAGGCTAAACGCTCCGTCAAACCCGATGAACACCCATATCGCGCCAAGCACGCCCATCTTCGGGTTGTACGTGCGTCCGGAGAACTTGGGCAGCCAATAGTACATGGCCGCGAGCCAGGTGAACACCATGCCGCCAATGATCGTGAAGTGGAAGTGTCCAACCACGAAGAACGTATCATGCAACTGCAGGTCGATGACCGGGTCGGCGTTGAAAACACCCGTGATCCCGCCGATGAGGAAGTTGAACATGCTCATCAACAGAAACAGCGACGGCACCGTGAGCTTGAATCGGGATCGCCAAAGGGTGCCCAGCACGACCATGTAGGCAAACCCGGTCGGAATCGAGATCATCTCAGTGAAAAACGAGAAGGGGAGCATCTCGGAATAGCGCATGTTGGTGAACATGTGGTGCGCCCAGACGAAGCCCGACAGCATCATGATGAATATGAGCCCGATGATGCCCCACTCGCGCGCGAACAGCGGCTTGCGCGCCAGAACCGGCATCATTTCCATCCACAGCGCCAGAGCCGGAACGACCACGATGTACACCTCAGGATGCCCAAACAGCCAGAACAGTTCGAGATACGTCATCGGACTGCCGACGGCGGTGAAAAACGGCAGCGGCACGACGCGGTCGAGCAGCGCCATGACGAAGGTCAGTTCAATCTCCGGCAGCCAGATGATATTCAACAGGCTGACCGTAAGAATCCCCCAGCAAAACATGGGCAGACGGTTCCAGGTCAGACCTTGCGTCCGCTTGAACAGCACGGTCGAGGCGAGATTCAGCGACACCAGCAGGGACGACAGTGTCAGCGCGAATACGCCCAGATAGTAGAACAGGATGCCGTTGTTGTCGTTCATGGCCAACGGCTCATAGCCGCGCCAGCCTGTCGTCCACGTGCCGAGCAACGGACTGAACGCCACCGTGAGGATGCCGAGCGGGACCAACCAGACGCTGAGCGCCGACATCCGCGGAAATGCGGAGTGGTTCGACCCGATCATCATGGGCACGAGGTAGTTCCCCAGTCCGCCGACCAATGCCACGGTGCCGACGGAGAACATCATGATCGTGCCGTGAATGCCGACGGTCGTCAGATACTGGTCGGGGTGCGGGAAGAGCCACAGGTTGTGCGACATCAGTTCAAGCCGCATCAGCATGGCCGCGAGACCGGCGATGAAAAATCCGCCGGTTGAGGCGACGAGGTACTGGACGCCGATCACTTTGTGGTTCGTGTTGTACTCAAAATACTGCCGCCAGCCGCGGGACTGCCGCACCGGGACATGGACGCCGAAGGCCGGCAGCACGACGTTTTCCCATGCTCCGATGCCGAGCAGCCACCCGGCCGTTCCCGCAAGCCACGCGAATACGACCGAGGGTTGCGTGATAAACGGAGTCCCGTAGGCGGGATCCAAGATGTAGCTCACGAGAACGTTGACCAGCAAAAACGCGATCGTTCCCCACAACAACCCGCGAATAATGGGCGGCAGGGGCCGTTTCCTGCGCACAGGCAGTGCATCAGCAGCCAGATTCCTCACGCCAAATCCCTCCTTCTCCTGTGACGGCAAAGGCGCCGTCAGTTGCCGGCCTTGTGCTGCGCCGCCGCCCACTGCGAAAAAGCGGTGGCGCTGACGATGTGAACGGTCGCGTACATGTACGGGTGCCCGGGTCCGCACACTTCGGCGCACTGCACGCGAACCATCGGATTGACCTCAGTCGAGGTGATCTTGGTCGGCGTGACATACTCATACCGCGTTTCGCCCGGAATCACGTCTTCCTTCACACCGAACGCCGGAATCCAGAAGGAGTGAATCACGTCCACGCCAAGCGCGTACGTGTGCGCGGGATCATAAGACCGCAGAACGAACTCCACCGGACGGTTCACGGGGAGGTACAGCACATCGTTGCCCGCCGAGTTTTGCGCGCTGTTGATGCCGTATTGCGGATAGCTGAAAAACCACTGCCACTGGCGGGCGGTGACATCGATCACCAGTGAGTGCGTGTTGTTCTTCGGACTGGCCTGCTGGAACAACTTTTCCGCCGCAGTCGTCGTCGGATGAAGGAAAAACAACAGATTGACCAGAATCGAAATGCTGACCCATGCCGCAATGTAGGGAACATAAGACCTGGCTTTCTTCCCCCTGACCACGTGATTCGCGGGGGTCTTGGTGAAACGCAGCGGAACGAAGACGAGCATCAGCATGACGAAGATGAAGATCGGCGCCAGCACGTGCATCAAGAACAGACTGGCGTGGAGCCCCTCATTCGCCTGGATTGACGCGCGGTAATAATAGAAATTCGGCCCCCAGATCGTGACGCCAATCTCGCCAATCACGCTCAACACGACCCACAGGACACCAAACAGGACAAGGTCCGCCATCAGCGTGTGCCCCCCCTCTTACAAACACATCCCATTCAAGAGACCGCCTTCCGTCGAATGCGCCGCACACTGCGGTCATGCGTTCAGAATATTGATCGTGCCTTGCATGCCATCCTTCCAGTGAATGAACCCCTGGACAAAGCAACCGTACTGCCAGATGCCCGGTTTGTTCGGGACGTTGAACTTCAGCTTGATATCGCCGCCGGGATAGAGCGTCGGGCTGAAGTTCCCGTTGCCGGCCCCCGTCAGAAGCCATGGACCAGTGGGAACATCCGACTTGACGATTGCCCGGTTGGTCACAAAGTTGTCGACCATGTTCGCCTCAACAATCGTGACCGGCACCCCGTCCCAAAAGTCCACGTTGAACTGCACCTTGAGGTTGCTGAACGCATTGTGGTCGGTCTGGAACCCGCCGCGCCCGATCTGCATTTCGTGGAAGTGCACGTTGCTCAGGTTGTGAATGTGCAGGATCATGGGTGTACCGACGCGCCACGTCATCTGATTCGGAATGTAGTAGTAGTCCTGCTGGTAGACGGTCGTCAGGCCTGCATCGACCGGCGAGCCGACAATCGCCGCCGTCGCCTTGGCAATGTTCGACGACTCGAAGAGCGCGGCCGCCCCGACAAAGAGCGCGACGCCGGACCCCAGAATCAGCGTGCGGCGATCCCAGTCAACCTGTTCATCATCTGCAGGCGGATTGGAGCCTGTGTCCCTTTTGTCCATCTGTCGTACCTCCTGTCAGTTGCTGACCGTCACTTTCGGAGCGCCCCCGCGGACCACGTCGAAACGAACCCACATACCGAAGTTCTCGGGACGCGTCTGCTGGTCGATGCGGTCAAGCAGGTTCTCAATACGGTAGGACCCCACCTTCGACGCAGTGAACTGCCACTTGGCGTGTTGGCCAGGCAAGACGCCCGCGCCCGCGTTGGCCAGCATCGAGGACACGGAATCTCCGGCTCCCTGAAACGCAAGTTGCTGGAACTGGTTGTACACGCCGAAGCCGAACGGAATGCCGCCGACATTGTTGTATGTCACGAGCACCCGATACCCAAGCGGCACCTGGATTGTCATCTGCCCGTTGGCGTAACCGTTGAAATTGGCATACCCATTTGCGGAATTGTATCCGGCATTGAGGGTGAGCGACACGGTCTTCGTGGCCGTATCGGTGTGAAGCCACGGTACGGCGATCGTCTGCACCGTACCGCAGCCGCTCAGGAGCCCGGCGCCCAACGCGGCGGCGCCCAGAGCGGCGTACAGTCTTTTGCCCATATGTCTACCTCCTTGCCCCTCGTCTGCATGTCTCGCGCCTGCCCACCGCAACGTGTCGCAGATCTCTCCGACCGCATGCTGCCTCCATCCCCCGCGGTCCAGAAATCGGTTTCACCTCTCTTCACAGTCAATAAAGGTCGTAGCCGCCTGGCAATTTGACTGCTCAACGAGAGCAGTGACAAGTCCAGTCTCATCTCCCTGGAGCTATGGTCGAACAGCGGCCAAGTAGTTAGAACAGACCATAGCTGTCGTAGTCCATATCTACTATAGATAGCCTGTAACGATGCTGTCAATATTCAATCTCACTTTTATTACACACGCAAAATCCCCGATCGACGCCGCACGCTTCCCTACGCCCGGCGTGCGGGTTGCCGCACTCTGTCAGGGCTTGCGCCATGCTGTCAGAAAGGCTCCATGCCATGCATCCATGCGCTCCTTTCGATGTGCGCACCTCAAGGCTTTTGCAGCAGTCACTTCTGGTGCGGCCACATCGTTGTCAATCATCTTTTGGATCACACAGTAAACAGTCCAACACGCAGAGCCACGGGACGCGCGAAACCACCTTCGCTCCCGCCGGCCGCGCCTGATCGTGAAAAATAATGATGTTTTATTTTCAACATTGCAATAACTAATATATAAACATCGCGTCCGTTTTGAGTCCCGCAACACGCGTCCCGATGATCGTCACGGAAGGTGGGATCACTGGCGTCCGCGCCGTTTCCCATGACATGCGGGAACGCGAAGAGGCCGCGCTCGCGCGGAAACCGTGTGAAAGCGCAAGCACGGCCACGTTCGGCTCAGCCCCATCTCGCGGCCTGGATTCGCCCGGTCACAACGCGGGACGGGCGCCGTTTGGCGGAGTGTGGCTCCGCGGCTGCGTCAGCCGATGGAGAAACCTTTCACGAGGCTCCCGTAGAAGGCGGAGAAGGCGCTGTCGGCGCGCGCGACCCCGCCTTCGACAAAATAGTACACCTGCCCGACCTTTTTGTAGGTTACGAATTCCTGGCGCACCTGCACACCGCTCTGGTACCCGTCCGCGACAACCTCGGTCGCCCCACCCCAGGCCGCCGTCGGTTTGCGTGCAACGATTCGCCAGAGGACGCCCGCCCGCTCCGTCGGCGTCGCCCGCACCCCACCCAGGCCGCTGCCGGCCTGCGTGTTGCGGGCAACGCCCGCCACGAAATTAAAGGGATGAGATGTGTTGGAACTGCTGATCAGAATCTGGGGAGCCTGCGTGAGAGACTTGGTGAATCCACCCGCGGCCGCGTCCGACACGATCCACGTCTTGGACGGAATCACCACTTGGATGTGAAAACCGTATGCGTCCTGAAACGTCAACCACGCTCCACCCTTTGGCGGGGGCGGCAGACTGCTCGACGCCGCGGCGGCGTAGTGCTTCGCGATTCCATCGACGATCAGTACACCCCCACCCGCCAGCGCAAGGGCCGCCACCATGCCGCTCAAACCAAGAACAACCCACCGTTTCACGCCTTCTCAACCTCCCGCCGAATGTGCCGTACTGCAACTTTCCCTGGAAGATTCAGTGTTTTTCATGCCCGGAGTCCGGCGGTTGCGGCGCATTGGGCAGCACGGCGCCGGATGCGGCCGCGCGGTTGTGCACCAAGCGGAGCGGCCCCGCATCTCCCCTCAGCCAGCTGCGCAGGGCAGCCAGCAACTCGCCGGCGCCGTCCGCGTCTCCGCCCCCGGCGCGCCGCACCGCGCCCGCCCACTCCGCCAGTGCGGCCAGTTCCTGTCCCAGGCGTTCGTCGAGCCACTCGCGCACCGCGCGCGCCAGCAGCGGACTGTTGCCGTCCGTGCTGACCGCGATGCCGAGCGCACCCCTTCTCACCACCGCAGGCGAGGCAAAGGTCCCGGGACCGCGGCCGAAGTCGCCTTCCGGGTCCGCCGAGGCGACATTGACCCAGACGCCGTGCCGTTCGGCCTCCCGCGCGACCGCGCGGTTGACCTGCGCATCCGATGTCGCCGCGAAGACCAGTCGCGGGCGCACCCGCGCGATGTCCCCCTCCTCGTACGGACGCGCCACGTGGGTGATGGCCCGCGCCCGCGCCCATTCGAGCAGGGCCGGCGTCAGCGTGGGACTGACGATCGTCAGCGCAGCCCCGCTGGATCGCAGCGCGACTGCCTTGCGCTGGGCAACCGCGCCGCCGCCCACCAGCAGTACCGGCACACCCGCCACGCGCAGCGACAGGGCGTACGGCGCAAGGAATTCGTCATGCGTCAACGCGTGATCACCCCATTTCGCCGGTCCAACATAAGAATGGGGGTTCCGGCGCTGGACAGGCGCCCCGTCGTGCGGGATGAAAAACGGGCGATCGGGTACCAGCGCCCCGACCGCCCGGAAGCAACGCCTACTTCATCCATTCAAAGTGGAAGACCCCGTCCTTGTCCACCCGCTCGAACGTGTGCGCCCCAAAGTAGTCCCTTTGCGCCTGCAACAGGTTGGCCGGGAGGCGCGCCGTGCGGTAGCTGTCGTAGTAGGCCAAACCCGCGGACATGCCCGGAACCGGAATGCCAGACTGGACAGCCGTCGCCACGACATGGCGCCACGCTCCCTGGTAACGTTCGACCACGTCCCGGAAGTAGTCGTCCAGCAGAAGATTCTTGATCTTCGGATCGCGATCGTACGCGTCCTTGATGCGGTGCAGGAACTGTGCCCTGATGATACACCCGCCGCGAAAAATCATGGAGATATCACCGTAGCGAAGATTCCAGCCAAACTCTTCCGAGGCGAGCCGCATTTGCGCAAAGCCCTGCGCGTAGGAGCAGATCTTGCTGGCGTAAAGGGCCCGGCGCACGCTCTCGATAAAGCCCGCCGCGTCGATCTCGGGTTTTTGTCCCTCTGGACCGCGCAGCACCTTGCTCGCCGCCACCCTCTCGCCTTTCATCGCGGAAATGAAGCGGCTAAAAACGGACTCCGTAATGATGGACAGCGGCACGCCGAGATCCAGGGCGCTTTGGCTGGTCCATTTTCCCGTGCCTTTCTGCCCCGCCGTATCAAGAATGACATCGACCATGGGGAGGCGCGACTCGGGGTCTATCTTCCGGAAGATGTCCGCCGTGATCTCGATCAAGTAGCTGTCGAGTTCGCCCTTGTTCCACTCCGAGAAGATTTCGTGCAGTTGGTCTGTATCGGCCCCGAGGACATCCTTCAAGAGATGGTACGCCTCGCCGATCAGTTGCATATCGCCGTATTCAATGCCGTTGTGGACCATTTTGACGTAGTGCCCGGCGCCGTCCGGCCCAATGTACGTACAGCACGGATCGTTGCCGACCTTTGCGGAAATCGCGGTCAGGAATGGTTCGACCAGGCGGTACGCCTCTTCTTCGCCGCCCGGCATGATCGCCGGGCCCTTGAGCGCGCCTTCCTCTCCGCCAGATACGCCGGTGCCGATAAACCGCAGGCCGATCGCTTTCAGGCGGTCCGCCCGCGCCTTGGTGTCGGGAAAGAAGGAGTTTCCCCCGTCAATAATGATGTCGCCCTTGTCCAGAAACGGAATCAACTGATCGATCATATCGTCGACAGGCTTGCCAGCCTTGACCATCACAAGCATCTTTCTAGGCGTTTCCAGAGATTCGACGAATTCTTGAAGGCTGTACGCCCCCGTCACGTTGTTCCCACTGTACTCGGCCAAGAGGTCACGCGTCTTTTCCGCGGAACGGTTGTAGACGGCCACCGCGAAGCCGCGACTCGCGAGATTGAGCGCCAGGTTCTTGCCCATGACGGCAAGGCCGATCACGCCGATTTGTTGCTTGGACACTGAACATTCCCCTCTTCCTGCCCGGATCGCGCATCCAGGCGCCACCCGCACCAGTATGTCGGCCATGATTGTACACCAAAAACCGGCCCCGGGAAACCTTCAGCGGCGCGCCGACAGGGTGGGAACGCCGGATTCATCCGCCCGGCGGCGCGGTTCGCGCCCGTTTATGGAATGGAATGTAACTGAAAGCTCCCGTGACTCCCATGATGGTGAAGCGGCGCACGGCCGCCCGCGCCTTGGCCGGATGGATGCCGGACAGGCTTGCCGCCAGCCAGTCGGGTGAATACGCGCCGGCCATGCATGGCGCGCCCCGCATTCGGTATACTACGCAGGAAGCACGAATTCACCTGTACCGCGCCATCTGCGGCGCCCGATCGAGTCGCATTTTCGGGATGGACTGCCAGAGGCATTGTGCGATATACTGATAGGGGTATACACCATCGGTGGCTGTCTCCGGACGCCGTCGGCCAAAATCTGTTCCGCGCCTTGAAAGAGCGCGACAAGGGGATTGCCATGCTGATATCGGAACGCAATCGCACCGTCATTGTCGATCGGTTCAAAGATCTGAAATCACCGATCGTCGTCCAGTTTTTTGAATCCTCACTGAGCTGCCCAAGTTGCCCTGAGGTCCGCCAGCTGCTTGAGGAACTCTGCGGATTGTCCGACCTGCTCACGTTGGAGGTGGTCAACATCTTCGCTGACTCGGACAAGGCGGAGGCGGCCGGCATCGACAAAGCGCCGGCCATCGTGTTGACGAATGCCGCGCACGCGGACTTCGGCATCCGCTTTTTCGGGGTGCCTGGAGGATACGAGTTCGGCACGCTGCTCGAAGACATCATCATGGTGTCCGGCGAAGACTCCGGACTCAAGCCTGCCACGCGCGCCAAACTGGCGACGCTCGCCAAACCCGTCGAGATCGCGGTGTTCGTAACCCCCACCTGACCGTATTGCCCAGCCGCGGTGCGGCTCGCACATCAATTTGCGCTGGAATCGCCAAACGTCGTCGCCCATATGGTCGACGCTTCCGAATTTGGCGACTGGGCCACACGCTTCAACGTCTACGGCGTGCCGAAGACGGTTATCAACAACACGGACGACCACTCACTGGAAGGCGCGGCGCCGGAGAACATGCTGCTGGATAAAGTGCTCGCAGCGTCCGGCGCGTAGTCCGGGAAAGACCTTCCGGCCATCCCCACCCGCCCGGAGCGCTTGCGTTTCCGGGCGGCGGCGGGGCGCCGTCACGTGACACGCCCCGTCCCCCCCGGCCGCGGCATGCCGCCCAGCCGGACCGCCGCCGCAAATCAGCTGGCGGAATCCGCGTACAGACCCTCCAGATAATCCTCCACCTGTCGGACGCTCTTGGCGTCGCGGCTGTAGAGGCGGTCGACGAGTTCCCCGTCGGTAAACGCCAAAAACGATGGAATCCCGCGTACGTCATACTGTGCGGCGATCTCTTCCACAGCCTCCGCATCCACGCGCAGCAGCGTGAAGCGCTCTGCAAAACGTCCGGCGAGCCGCGTCAGGCTGCCCTCCACCCGGCGACAGTCGGGGCACCACTGCGTGTAGAATTCCACCACCACGCGGCCCTCCCGGACGGCGGAACGAAACAGATCCGCGCTGGTCAACTCCAGATCCTGCAATCTCATGCCCATCCACTCTCTCTTTCATCGTCGTACGCGTCATGCGCGACCCCGGCGCAGGCGAGCCCCCAGAAAAGCCAGCAGTGCGAGCGGTGCGATGCCGAGCACGGCAAACACCCACATGCCGCGCGATACACCTTCATACACGGTTACGGTAGCCAGATAGTAGGGAAGAATGGATACGCCTGCAGTCCATAGGAAGGGAAACAGCCGAACCGTCTTGACCAAGCCCGAGGCGTAGTTGATGAGGACTGCGGGCAACGGCAGCAGGCGCACCATGAACAGGCCGAACGTCCCCTTGTCATCCACCCATTCCTCGACCTGGACCAGGCGCTTGGGAGAATAGAAGGCCGCCAGCAGGGGCCGGCCGACGATCCGCGCGATGACAAATGTCGCGAGCGTCCCCACCATCAGGCCCGTCCAGGCGTAAAACAGCCCGTAGCCGACGCCGAACGCCTGAAAATAGACCAGCAGCAATCCTTCTGACGGAATGGGCGTCACACAGATAACGGCCATCAGGGCGACGGCGGCAAGACCGCCGAACGCCCCAGAAGACTGGATGAAGCGGTGCGCTGCATGGTTCCCTCCCAGATAGAAAAACAGGGCCACGGACGCCAGAGTTATGGCGACCGCCAGAAAGCCGCGCCACCACATTGCCGACCGAAGCGCTGGCCGAAGCCTCTCCCTCAATCGCATTCCCGCTGTTCCCGCCTTTGACCCGCGCTGTAAAGCTGTCGTTCACGTTGAACACTGTTCGGGCGCGGGACCGGACGCCGCACGACATCCCGCCTTCCCGGACGACGGGCAAGCGCGAAACCGTCCGTCAAGTGTTCGCCCGGAAACGGCGCCACCGTGATATCTTCACGTGCGCCACCCTACAAAACCATACCAGATAGCCGACCGTTATGAAAGACCTGGGTGGACGGATCCGTCTGCGCCCGTCCGCGCCTGGACCTGCCCAGTGACGCCGGGAGACATTATAACACGGGGCGCTCCAAGCGAAACTGGCGATTCTGTGACATACATGAAAGCATCCGTCCCGGCCAGTATTCACATACCTTCCGGGCGTCAGTCCACACGGCGCGGCCCTGGCCTGAATATCTTCAAAGAGGAGACTCCGCGCCGCGCGGACATGGTGACAAAGTCCCCTCTCGTTACCATGTCCGCTGCCGGCAACACGACTGGGGTGAGCGCGCCGTGCCCGAAAATTGTGGGTCCGTTGTACACGTCCTGCTGGATCCCGCTGACCTGCGCACCACTCCGGCGGCCTACCGGGCGAGGCTCGCCGCGCTCGTGCGCGACAGCATGGCCCCATGGATCGCATGGAGCGGCTCCCTGTTCCCGATCCGCACGCAGCGTGCGTCTTACGACGCGCTGACGTCGGCGCAGGGCGGCATCGCACCTTCCATTCTATGCCTCGCGAAATGCGAAATGGGCAACGTCGCGGAACCATCGTGGCTCTCGCGCTTCTCGTCCGGGCTGTGCGTTCCATGGTTGTGGCGCAGGCACGCGCTTCTGGATCTGCTTGACACCCTCCAAGACCCGCTCCCGACCCCCTTCTACCTCCCGTTCCAGCTTGCATTGGCCATGGACCCCACCGCCATCGCGCAAGCAGACCTGGACGGCCCAGTCCCAATCAGGCCACCGACCGCGACGCTGCGCGCTCGGCGCGACGCGCTGCCGCACATTCTCCCGATTGTGGCGGCGTCCGTCCGCCGTTCGAGGGCCTTGTCTCTTCCCGCCCAACCGCCCGCCATCAGCATCGCACTGTGCGCCTACAATGAAGAGGAGCGCATTGCCTGGGCGATCGCGTCGGTGCTCGCACAGTCTGACCGCTCATGGGAGTTGCTGATAGTCGACGACGGATCCGACGACGGCACCGTGGCCGCGGCGCGCGCGTGCACGCACTCGGAACCGCGCGTGAGCCTCCTGCGCCGGTCCGTCAATGAAGGCAAGGCGCACGCCCTAAACCAAGCGCTGGCCGCCGCGCGCGGCCGCTTTTTTCTCGAACTGGACGCCGACGACTGGTTGCCGCCGCACGCGATTGGAAGCATGCGCGACGCCATCGCCGACAGTGACAACGGTGTGTCACTCCTGACCTTTGACCACTTCGTCTGGCGCCGCGCCCGCAGCGGCGAGTTGCTGCCCCGCGGCATCTTGCCGGCATCGGCGCCGCTCGTCACGCGGCGCGCGGCGCGCGTCCCGATTCCCCGATTGTTTCGGACGGGCGCCTTGCGCGAACTCGGCGGCTGGCGAACATCCGACGCATCGGGGGGCAGGCTGTTCGAAGACGTCGCCATCACTCGGGAAGTGCAGCACGGGGGCGTTGTGGCCCAACACAGCGGCGTTCTCTACCATCGCGTCATCCGCCAATCCAGCGTCAGTCAGTCGCATCGCAGGGCGTACGGGCCGTGGGCGCAGAGCCAGTTCCCCGAAATGTAACAGACTGGCCGCAGATCGCATGCGCGATCACGGTCAGCCTGTCGCGTGCGTGACGGCGGACGGCCCGGAACCTGCGTCATGCAGGCTTCCCTTGGCCTGGAGCCCACCGGACTATGCCAAAATCCGCACAAGATCGATGCTCGATGCCGGAATCGTCACGGTGATCGGCGTCCCACCGTATATTGTAGGCGACTCCTGGACTTGTATGAGCGTTGTTTCGACGGACGTGAGCGTCCCTTCAAACAAGGCACCGACCACGACAACTTCCACCGTACGACCAATGTAGGCGGACAGCAGACTGGTGAACGTCACGATTGCCCCTCCTCCTTTGCCCAATCATCCTCAATGCGCTGCGCGGGCCTTCACTGGACAGACGTAATCTTGGAGAACGGAATGATGACAATGTCTCCATTCGCCTGCACGAGTTCGACCGCATTGACGGCGACCTGCGTGACCGTGCCAACGACTGTCTCCGCGGCGGTCGTCACCGTCACCACCTGCCCGGTCTTGCTGACAAACAGACTCTGCAGCGCGGCGTTGGCCGGCATGCCGCTGGCGATCTCCGCCTGCAGTGCCGCCAGAGCCTGACTGAGAGCCAGAATCTGCCCCTCCAGTTCCGCTTTGTCTTGGCGCAGTTCACTGCCCAACTCGCGCACCTCGTGTTCCAGGTGCCGCAATCGATGACGCAACCGGCGCACCTCGCGCCGCAGCTTCTGCAGCGATCCGGCGGACACGCCGCCGCGACCCCTGGGCAGTGTGACGTGCCTGACTGTCAGTTGTCCCGCTTCGATCGTGCGCGTACGGATGACGCCGACGCGAAGCTTGGAGTTTACACCGCTCATCCGACAATCCCCCTTGTAGATAAATGCCCTTCCCGATCAGCGTATTTCGCATCGGTCCCGGACGAAGCGGCTGCAACCTAGGGGATCCATGATAAAGTCCTCAGCGCAGGCGATAGGATTCCAGATATAGCGTTTGAGGCATCAGTCAAACGCTATATCTACAGTTCTTCGCGTGCCGAAATTCGGTTCATCACAACTCCCCTAGCAATCGTCGCAAAACTCCTCGTAGACAAACGGGGGCAGGTCGGTGGCGACGGTGGTCTCCATCAGGTCCTCCCATGTGAGGTGGTCGAACATGCCCTTCCACTTCTGATTCAAGTAATCCCAACTGCGGGCGATCGACGGCAAGCCCCGCTCCGGCAACTGGGAGAAGGAACTGTGGTCCTCATGCCATACGAACACATCCAGCGCGATGAGCAATTTCCACCCGCCAAGCCGCGCACGCAGACACCAATCCGCATCGTCCGCGCCCGTCGTGCACGCCGGGTCAAGCCCCCCCAACTGTCGACGCGCCTCCGCGCGCATCATCCACATGGGCCCCTGCAGGCTCTTGGCGGTGACTGCGCACGGTCTGCACCCCGTCAGGCGACGATTGACAGCCTCGAGTCCGTCCCGCGAGAACGCGGCCTCACACCACGCTGGATGGTGCAGCAAGAAGTCCTGCCGCCCGCCGATGCCCCTGCCCAGCGGCGCCACGACTGCCGCCAGGGGTTCCCGCCGCAGGTGCGCATGCAGGCGACTCGCCCACTCCGGGCCAACGTACAGATCCGGATTCACCAGGCAGACGTCCGCCGTCGCGACACCATGTGAGCACCCCTGTTCAACCGCCGGCGCGTAGCCGACGTTGCGCTCGTTCAGGACGACCGTCACGTCTTTGGCGAACCGGTCTGCATAGTCCCTTAGCATGTCGCGCGTTCCGTCTCTGGAGGCGTTGTCAACCACGACGATGTGAAACGGCAGATCCGTGTATTCCAGCAGGTGGTCGATGCAGCGCGCAGTCTTGTCGCGCGTGTTGAAGCTGACGACGACGATCGCGAGTTGTGTCAAGGTTCCTCAGTCCACGGTTCCAGCACCGGATGCTCATCCAGCATGGATTCATAGTGGTTGCGCGGACAAAACTGGGATCGTGGATCGCGCGCGACGTAGAATAGATATTTGCGTCTGATCTCCTCGCGCGCCCCTGCGTATCCGTAATGCTTGATACGGATGTCCGAACGCGCCCCCGGGAATTCGGACACGAGGTTCACGGGTATGCTTCCGCCGTGCAGCGCTTGGTCGGACTGGCGGTAGACGGCGCCCGGCATGTAGCGAAACAGGCGCGGACCATACTGGGTCGGAGACCACAGTTTGTCGACGCGATAGTGGGTCATGGAAGACCAGAAGTGGTAGAAGCGGAAACTGTACCAGTCAAGCCCTGTCTGATTGATCATGCGGCGGACCTCGGTGTGAAACCTCGATTCAAACACCTCGTCGGCGTCAACCGCCAGAATCCAGTCTGGCCGCGTTGCCACGGTGCGGCGAAACAGCCGCCTCTTGAGCGCCGCTTCATCAAGCCCATACTGCGAAGCCGTTGACCGCCCGAGCGAAACCACCTTGCCGTACGACGCGCAGATGGCGACCGTCTCATCCGTCGATCCATCGTCGAGGATCGTGATTTCGTCCACATATTTGGACAGATCGTCCAGCACCATGCGCAGATAGCGGTGCGCTTCGTTGCGCACCTGCATCATGGCAGTGAGTTTATTGTTCGTCGCCTTGCGCACGATACCCGGCTGATCGGACATCACACGTTCTCCTCCGCCATCAGATAAGCCCATTTCCTGTGAAAATAGCGTTCGCTGTGCTCGAACAGCGCGCGTAGATACGCATGGTCCTGACAACTGCGTCCCATCAGGTGATAGATCCTGCTCTGCGGACAGTACACGACGCGGAACCCCTTGCTGCGCGCCTGAAAGGAGTAGTCTGTCTCCTCGAAGTAGAAGAAGTAGTTCTCGTCGAACATCCCGAGCGTCGAGAGCAGATCGCGGCGGATCAGGTAGGCGGCGCCCGTCACGCTGATGCAATCCTCCTGGTCCTCGTACATTCCGGGACGATCGGGCTCCAGCAGGCCGCGAGGATAGTGGCGCGCGTTCGTGCCGACGATCCCTGCGCCCGTGATCCGTCCGGCGCGATCGACCATCTTGGGACCCACCACCGCGATCTGTGGGTCACTTTGCATACACGCGATCAGGGGTGACAGCCATCCGGGCGTGACCACCACGTCGCTGTTCATCAGGACAATATAAGGACTGCTCCCCGCGTGGATTCCTTGATTGCACGCCTTGGCATAGCCTGCGTTCCTGGCGTTGGCCACGATGGTCATGTCCTTGAATCCGAGCCCGCGCACCGCTTCCACTGTGCCGTCCGAACTTCCATTGTCGACCAGTATAATGTGGTTCGTCACCTGCGTGTGAGCGCGGATGCTGCGCAGACAGTCCAGCACGAGTTGGCGCGTGTTGAAGCTGATTACGATAAGGTCGACAGCCGTATCCACGCACTCCACCTCCTTTACATGTGAAAGATGCACCCGTCACGTCTACATCTTATCCAGCAAAGGAAAAGTTTGATCGGGTAATATCCTATTTTTTATATCTATATGGAAATTGGGCCAGCGAAAGGGACGGAGCATACCCTGTTCTGGACGATCGCGTGTCCTTTTGACAAGCAGGATCAAGCGGCTCGGCGGAAGGAAATCGTGGGCTTGGCGGCTGCGGGGCTCACCGTGAAGCGGTCCCACATGCCGTAACCTGCGTGGCCGGGCACGCCGCAAACGACGGCGTAGTGCCCGGACGCGGAGGCGAAAAAGGTGAATTGTGCGGATTGACCTGGGCTGATTCCCGAAGTTGGCGCGTTCGTCTGCGCACCGGGGAAGGCGGGAGAAAAATTCGCGCCGGCAGAGACCTGCGAAATGGGGACAATGACGGCGCTGTGAGCGAGGAACGATGACTTGTTGATCAGCGACACGTGAACGGTGGACCCCTGCGGCACCGCGACAGACATCGCGCCGTTGCTGTAGCCGTTGAAATTGAACCCCGAGTTCAGTCCTGCTTCAAGCAAGAGCCAGACGGACACTCTCCCGCCGCTGTCGGTGTAACTCAGCCATCGGTCGACGCGGACCTGCCCGCCAAGAGGCGGGGAGGCCGCGGTCTGACCAGAATTCACGGTATGCGACACCAGTGTGGGAGGAGTGCCGATTCCGTATTTATACACCATGGAACCGCCGAGCGACGCCGTGATTGTAATCATCACGACAGCTCCGACTACCAGCAAGGCGGAGGCGACTGACGCCCGCCCGGTCCCCCTGCCGAAAAACGACCACTTGCGGTCTGGTCTCACACGCGTCCGCACGCGCACGAGCCACGATGCCGCCGCGAACAGCCCAGTCAACACTGCGAACGTCTGATGGGTTGACAGAATCGCTGCCGTCTTTGGCGTCCAGCGCACATAACTCTCGGACAGGACGCCGGTCGCAGCCGCGGCGACAATGGCAAACAGCGACAGTGTCAACACCCAGAAGCCTGCGCGTTGGAGAAAGCTGCGTTCGGGAGCGCCGCTTGCGTAGCGCAGGATTTCGATGAGCAACGCGAGGTACAGCAGGACAATGGGGAAATGCAGCACCATGGGGTGGATGGTCCGCGGAAAAACGGCGGTTCCAAAGTGAATCCACGCCGTCAGAAGACCGTTCCAGATCCCTCGAATGAACGACACGCAAACCCCTCTTCGACACCGCTTGTTTGTTTGGACAGCCGCGCAACCCGCACGCTTGTCCTGCGGATGCTGTCGTCATTATACCACGCTGTCTGTAGTTTCCCTGAACAACGCCAGGCAGGCGCCTGCGACAATCCTTGCCTCCCATGATCCTCTGGCGAGGCGGAGACGCACTGTCAGATCAGAGCCCTCTTGCCCGCTGCGGAGCGACGCACCGCGCTGACGCCCTGGCGAACTGGCGAGCTGGCGAACCTTACGCCGCGTCGCGCGCGCGGCCGTCGAGCCAGCGCCTGGTCCAACGGGTCCACAACTGGATGGAAAACCCGCCCCAGAGCGTTGCGAGCAGGGTGAGAACGCCTGACAATTTACCGTATGTCATGGCCATCGACGCAATCGCCACAGCGTTCATCGCCGTCATCGTCAGCCAGAGCGGGACGCCCTTGCGCTGCCACAGCGCCTGCGCCACGGCCGAAAAGCCGCCCGTCGAGTAGCCTTTGGACATGATCAGTCCCACAGGCAGGTAGGCCACCGTGACAATCACCAGAAACGCCAGCCATTGCGGCCAGACGAACGGCAGGGGATAATGTTGCAGAACCAGCATGCACAGACCTGACAAGACTGCGGAAACCATGGTCCAAAGAGCGGCGCGGCGGCCTGAGAGCGCGCCCATCAACGCGAAGATGCCGAACTTGAGCGCCAGATTCACCGCGCCTACCGGGAGACGGACGAGGTGCGCCAGGCTGATGCTCAGGGCGCTGACGCCGCCGGCGGATATGTGCGCCGCGTTCTCCAGGTCGACGACCATAACGGCGTAGAGCGCGCTGCCAATGAAAAAACGCGCCGGCGGAACGCCTCTCCCTGGCGCCCGGCGCGACTCCGGGAGGACCTGTGCAGAATCCCCCGACACGCTGTTGCGGGACTGCAACATGACCACCCTCCCTTTCACGAACGCTGGCGGCCCTCGGAAAAACCGCCGGGGTTCGGTACTCGTTATGAAGAGTATACCATGTTGGATTGCGCGGGAGGTGCGGCATGAAGCGTCCCTGGTTCGTCCACGGTCAATGGCCCAAGGCGTATGTGAGAACACACTGGCTGGTGCTGACGGCATTCCTGCTCGCCCTCGCGACCGGCCTTTTGCTGTACCTGCCCGCGGTGCATGCGCAACTGATCACGGTGCTGCCGTTGCTGTACGACCTGCACATCACATTCGGCGTCCTGCTCGGCCTCGCGCTGCTCCTGCCGCTCGCGGAGCGTCTCCCGCGCGGAAAGCGGATCAGGCGGCTCGACTGGATTGTCGTGCAGGTCATGCTGGCCGCCCTGACGATGTCAGGCGTCGTGTTGTGGCAGATCGCATTCTTCCCCGCGACGTGGCGCTCGCTGGCGTTCACCCTGCACGGCGACTTCGCGTACGTCATGACGGGGTGGATTTCCGTCCACTTCGCACTGCGCGCCTTCTCCGCCGGCGCCCTGCGCAGGCTGCCCGTCATCGACCGGCGCGTCAGCTGGGAGCGGCGCGACTTTCTCAAATGGTCGGGTTATGGCCTGGCGGGCATGTTCGGCTGGCTGTTGTTCGGTTCGGCGCTGCCCGCGGCGACGCGCATTCTCCCCGGCCCGTCCGGGCAGGTACGAGGACTGCCGGTCTTTCCCGCCTACTACACGGTCACCGGCGCCTACCCCGCAATCTCCGAAGCGTCCTATAGACTGACGGTCGACGGACTGGTCGACCGTCCTGAAATCCTCACACTGAGCGCGCTGAAACGGCTCCAGTCCAGACGTGTCACGCACAATTTCCAGTGTGTTACCGGCTGGGTTGTGCCCGACGTGACATGGACCGGCGTTTCGCTAAGGACCATTGCCGAGCACGTCTCCGTCCGGCCCGAGGCAAAATACATCACCTTTCACTCGGCCGACGGCATCTACAGCGACAGCCTGACGCTCCCGCAGGCGTTTGCCGCCGACGTGTTGCTGGCCTACGACATCGACGGCCAGCCGCTGCCGCAACAACAGGGCTATCCGCTGCGCCTGGTCGTACCGGACATGTATGGCTACAAATCGATCAAGTGGGTTGACCGGGTCACCTTCTCCGCCACGCGCGAGATCGGCTACTGGGAGCAGCGGGGGTACGCCGCGAATGCCTATCTTCCGACCTGAGGCCGTCGTGCCTGGCGGTCGCGGCTCGCTCGTGTGTCTCGTATGCCGTGAATGCCGTGTCTTGGGTCCTGCGTTATTTTGCTAGCGGCGCTCCGCTTTAAACATGTAGTGCAAAAACATGCTCTTCGTCGCCAACCGGTATTTTTTCTCGCAATCCACCAGTGCAGGATCTCGCATAAAGAGTTCGATATCTTGCTCAGCCAGTCCAGTGTAACGCGATATGGTGTCATGTGTAAGACCGAAAACCTGCACCAGGACGTCAATAACTCCCTTTATTCGTTCATCGTCACTGACCAGTCTGATTCCTTCAGACAATGCGATGACCGTCTCAAAAAACAGCCCATATTGTTCCATTGGCAAGTCGGACAGAGCTCTTCTCTTCTCAATGTAGTCCGAAAGCCAATCGACATCAACTCCTGTTACCTTGTGCAACGTGTCCAGCGTAACATTGTACTCGTTAACGATTACTGAGACCTTATCCCTGATCATGTCCTCTCCCATGTCAGTTCCTCTAAATCTAATATGTTCCATTCAATACATCTCCTTTTCGAAGTGAGCCGTTATTTAGGGGTGAATGATCGGTGGATCGCAATTCCACTGATCATTCACCTCCCCCCGTTGCCCAGTCCTACGCCGCTGTCCACATGATGTAGTTCGGGACAGTGGACGCCACTGGTAGATCTAAACAGTAGGCTGTCCCCGCCAATGACGCACCATAAGTATGGCCAGACAGGTTAGACGTTGGAACACTACCACTGGATCCGCTTACCGGAGTATATCCACCACTAAAACCGCTCGTAAGATCGGTCACGTGCATCATCCCCGAAAATGATGTCGCCAAAACATCCAGCGTGACATCGTAATAAACCCTACCATTTTCGGGCTCCCCGCAACAACTATGGCATCGCTTATCACATGTCGAATTTCCGCGAATTTTGCGGCCAACAAGATAAAGTTCTTCATGTTTGAATGGTGTCTAAAACTGACGTTGCGGACACCCGGAAAACATAAAAGGAGTACCATCTATATAAAGCCATTTATCTATTTAATGGATTCTATACCGGTCACATGGAATTGCCGCATAGCAGTCGCTCTGTCAGACCGAAAGGCTCGAAAAGGGATATCGGACAGGGTCACAACCAAACAGGCTCGCCAATGACAGCGAACCACCCGGATGAAGGGTGATTTTTGAAGTTTACCACGAGGAAAAAATGGTGTACATTTTGGCGATCGATAATCGCGGCGGTGTGTATTGATGAAGAAATGGTCCTGCTTAGCGGGAAATGCAGCAACTTCAATTTATAGGATGATGCGGGAGCAGTGATGATCCGAAGCAGGGCAGGCGCGGCGGATCGATCAGCGTCACCCGCACGCTCTGTCCCGCCACGCCATTGGCGTCACGCCACGCGGCTTCGATCACCCCGCCGCCGTCCAGCCGCACAAACGCGCGCATCCGCCCTTCAAAGGGGAACACGCGCTCGACGCGCCCCCCGTACACCCGCCCAAGTTCCGCAAACTCCCCCAACACGACGCGATCGGGGTGCACCGCCAGCTCCACTCCCTCCGCCGCCGGCACAAAATGCCGGTACCCAAGCAGTTCAGCAACGCGGCGCGTCGCTGGGCGGGCAAACACATCCGTAGGTGTTCCGGTCTGCACGACGGCGCCGGTATCCATCACGGCCACCTCGTCGCCAAAGCGCTGGACATCCGTGAACTGGTGCGAGACGAGCACGGTCGGCAGCCGCCTTTTGCGCAGGAAACCACGCAGCGCGTCCATGATCTGCTCACGCGCCGCGACGTCGAGCGCCGAAAACGGCTCGTCGAGCAGCAACAGCACCGGATCGGCGGCCAGTGCGCGAGCGAGTGCCACACGCTGACGCTGGCCCCCTGACAGCGCGCTCGGCCGCTTGTCCAAGTGGTCCGCCACATCCAGCATCTCCACGACATCTTTTACCGCTCCGCTCCGCCTGTCCGGCGCTCCATACAGGATGTTCTGGCGCACCGTGAGGTGATCGAACAGGTTGGCCTGCTGTTCGACATAGGAAAACCTCCGGCGCCACGGCGGCGTCTGCCTGCGGTTGTCCGCCAGCACACGCCCCGACCACCTGATCTCGCCAGCGTGCAGCGGCAAAAAGCCCGCGATTGCCGACAGCAGAGTCGACTTGCCGGCGCCTGACTGGCCGAACAGGCACAGCATGCCCTCGTCCAGCTGCAGTTTGGCGCGCACGGGGAATGGACGCCCGGCGTGGATCTCACACGAAACGGTCAGCATGCCGCAGGCGCCTCCACAAGAGCAGGATGAGCGGCAGGGGCAGCGCCGCCAGCAGGAAGAGTGCGGCCAATGTCAATGCGGCCGGCAACCCTTGTTCCTCCAGTGCGATCCAGGCGGCGACGGGCAGTGTGTGCGGGTAGTAGGCGATGACGATCACCGCTCCAAACGCCCCGATCGACCGGGCGAACGCCATGGCGAACCCGGCGCTCAGCCCCGGCAGCGACAGCGGCAGTGTGACGCGAAAAAACGTCTGCAGCGGCGGCCGGCCAAGACTCTGCGACGTCCGTTCAAGCCCCGCGTCAACCTGTGAAAAGGCGCCTTGCGCGGCAAACAGGTAGTACGGCATCGCTTCATAAATCTGCGCCAGAACCACCGCAAGCAGCGTGTTTGTCGCCGACAGCCGCAACGCGGACAGCCACTGCCCGAGCAGGCCGTACGGGCCGTAGACGGACATCAGCAACAGCCCGATCACCAGCGGCGGCAGCAAGAGTGGGATGAGCAGCAGGAATTCGAGCGCGCGCCACAGCACCCCGGCGCGGCGCGCCAGCATATAGCCGGCGACCGTTCCGAGGAGCAGGATGACCGCCATGGACCAGGCGGTCGCTTCAAGCGACGCCACGAGGGACGGCCAGGCGTCCGGCACCGCATTCTGTCCATGAAAGGCGATGGATGTGTGCGTTGCCAGCACCGCGACAGGCAGGAGCAGGAACCCGCCGACCAAGGCCGTCAGCAAAATGGGTATTGCGCGCATTCCATCACCGCCTGTCAGCGACCGATCTCCTTGCGGACGCTCGCCGGAACCGCCGCGCGATCGCCGATGACGACCGGTTTGACGAGTCTGTAGCCTTCCTTTTGCAGCACGGACTTGCCTCGTGCGGACAGCAGAAACGAGAAAAACGAGCGACCGGCGGCCTGATCCGGCGTGCCCGAGATGGTCGTGGCGTAGACTTCAAGCGGCGCCCCGCGAACCGTCTGACCGCCAGACAGTCGGATCGATTGCGTCCTGTACTGCCGCGCAAAAGCCGGATCGCCGAGATTGATCCCGTTGGGCAACGGGATATAGGGCAGGCGTCGCTGCACAGCCTCGGACAGAAAGGCGCTCGACGCGTCCAGTTGTCCCGCCTGCAGGCGGGAGAGGATCGCCTCTTCCGCGAAGATCTGCTGTGGATTCGTCAGCCCGCCAAGGATGCGCGCAGCCGTCCCTTTTGGCAAGTGCTCGGCCGCGACGGCCAATTGGACCATCAAAATGAACGCCTGGCCTTGCGGATCGGTGTTGGGGTTAGTGCGGCCGAGGTGGAAGCCCTTGTGTTCCATCAGCAGAAACAGGTCGCGCAACGGCTTTTTCCCCGCGGCAATCGCCCGCAGTTGCGGCGCAAAGGGACTCGCGGGCGAGTAGGCGACGACCAGCGGCGAACTGGCGTAACCGATCGCATAGCGCGTGAATTTCGGCATGAGCAGCTTGACCGGCGCCGCGCCCATGCTCTCGAAGACGTTCGGCGTCAATGTCTTTGCCTTGATCAACTGCGCCATGCCCAACGCCCCGCCGCCCTGGCCCCTGTAGTGCAGGCCCGTCCTCTTCGTGAACAGCGGCGCGAGAAACTCGTCGTTCACCAGTTGCAGGGAGCCCGCATAGACGACATTCGCCGTGCCGGCAACTCTTGCCCCCGTCCTTTGCGCCGCCGCTCCAGGCGCCGACGACGACGATGGCGTGGACGCCCCCGGCGCGAGATTGTCAGCGCACCCCGCCACGACGAGCGACAGGGCAAGCAGCCCCACCCACGAAACATTCCGCGCAAGCGTATATTTCCCCATATGGACACCCTCTTTGAGAATGTGACTCGACGTCCGTCTTTCACCTGAATGACGTACGGCTGCGACGTATGAATATTGCAAACATAATCACGTTATGGTTCTGCCCGTCCTGCTCACGTCGTATGGCCCAAACCGTTCAAGGTCCCAGCGAAATCCGTCCGAATGCAGTGTGTCGATGACGCGCAAGACCGTCTCATCCTGCAGCAGTCCACCCGGTATGATCAGGTCGCACGCCTCGTCGCACACGGGGTAAAAATCGAGCCCGGCCAAGAAAGCCGCGCCCGCCATCCCGACGCCGACATCGGCGACGCCTGACGCCACAGCGTCCGCGACCTGCAGGTGGCCGTCGACCACGTGATCGTACCCGGGAATGCCATGCGCATCAACCGACGCCTCGTCGAGCAGCCGGTCAAGCAATGACCGCGCTCCCGACCCAATCGGTCTGTTCACGAGACGGAGGCGGCCCGACGCCAGGTCCCCCGCGCCGCCAAAGCTGCGCCCCTCCGCGCGGCGCAGGATCCAGCCCGACTGCCACGATGCAAAGCCAAGCCTGACATCTCCCGCGCACAACGGCTGCGCGTCCATTCCGTCCACCGCGTGCACCGCCGCCGCGTGCACCAGACCGCGGCGCAGCAGATGCAGCGAGCGCCGATTGTCCGCGTTGCGCCACACCGACTGGGCGGCGGCCGATGAATCCGACACATGCGCTGCAAGGAGGCCCAGCCCGATGTCGCAGCCGGCGATCACCCCGTATGTCCGCAGTGCGGCTCCCGGCGCCGGCTCGACCATCACCGTCTCCGCTCCGCCTCGCAGGGCCGCGAGCCCGTCCGATGATGCGGCCGTCTCCGCGGCCGTCTCCGCGTCCGGCTGCGCGACGGCAACGCCCGTCGCCGGCAGCGCATGCAGACGATGCCCGGACAGCCCGATCGCCCTGTGCGACGCCAGGTGCCCGCCGACGCGCGCCAAAACCACCCGTTCCCCCGCGCGCACACTGTCCTCCGGGTCCGAGAGCGAGACGAGCGTGCCCGCGCCCGTCTCGTAAAACAGCGCCTCGACAGGGACGCGAAAGACTGCGGCGAGCCTCAGCGCGACGACGGTGCTCGGCGCCGTCTGCTCCGCCTCAATCAGGCTGATCGCCTGCCTCGTGACCCCCACACGCCGCGCGAGGTCCGCCTGTGACATCAGCGCGTTTGTCCGGTGCCAGCGCACCAGGTTGTGGAGATCGGCCACCGCGCACCTCCGCAATGATTATTGCTTGATCTGCAATATTACTTGCGTGCAGTATAGTGGCAACACCGGTCGCCGTCAAGCATAATGGTCATGACCGCAATCTGCCGCATGCGCCTCATAGCCATCCATAATATGGGCATACTCTATGCACTGGCCGTACTTCAAACTCAGCCGCGTTGTCGGACCGTTCGCGCCGTCCGCGCGGACACCACCCTTGGAGGGATTGATCCAGATTGCCGAACGATCTTGAGTCGCGCCGCGCCATGGAACGCCCGTATGAAGCGATCAGCCCGTTTGAATTCAAGAACAAACTCATCAGCCTTGCGCGCGACGGTGAAAAAAAGGGCGCGCGCGCACTGCTCGACGCCGGACGCGGAAATCCGAACTGGACGGCGGCGACGGCGCGTTCCGCCTTTTTTGCCCTCGGCCGTCACGCCGTTCGGGAGTGTCAGCGGATCTGGGAACAGGGCGATCTCGCGGGTCAGCCAAAGCTGGAAGGCAGCGCGCAACGGCTGCGTTCTTTCGTGCGCGATCACGGCCAGGAGGACGGAGTGGAACTGCTGGGGAGGATCTTCGAGTACGGCGTCCGCGAGCACGGATTCTCGCCCGACGCGTGGGCGCATGAACTGTCGGACGGCATCATCGGCGACAATTACCCGCTTCCCGATCGCATGCTGTTACACGCGGAAAAGATCGTGCGCGCCTACCTCATGCGAGAAATGTGCGACGGCGATGCGCCGCCCGGCGTGTTCAACCTGTTTGCGGTCGAAGGCGCCACGGCGGCCATGTGCTACATTTTCGACACGCTCGCGGAGAATCACCTGCTCGTGCGCGGAGACAAAATTGCCGTCATGGTGCCCATTTTCCCGCCCTACGTCGAAATTCCCCAATTGCACAAATACGACTTTGACGTTGTCGAGATCCGTGCCGACGGCCGCGCGCCCGACGGCAGCCACACGTGGCAGTACCCCGCGTCCGAACTCGACAAGCTGCGCGACAGGGAGATCAAGGCGCTGTTCCTCGTCAACCCGAGCAACCCCCCGTCGGTCGCCATGGACAGCGCCGC